>PLTW01000029.1 GCA_003164655.1 Actinomycetota bacterium | reverse complement strand
TGCGCTACTGGCCGAAGCTGAACGCCGCCGAGAGTCGCCAGCAGATCATCCTCTGCGAGAAGCCCGGCCTCGCCTTCTGCCCCAACTGCGACGAGCCGCTGCGCAAGCTCTACGCCCCACCGAGCGCCGCGCACTTCCTCTGTCGGGCCTGCCACGACCTGGTCTACCGTCGACGACCAGGTCCCGACCCCCTCAGCGAGCTGCAGGCCGCCATGGGTCCTTTGCTGGAGGGTCTCTATGCCGACCACAGCCTGATCGCCGGCCCACGCTCGCCGGCCCAGAGACGCAGGGCGGCGGCAGAGCTCCTGCAGACCCTGGAGAGCGAGCGGCCCCTGGCCGCCGAGGAGCTGCGCGTCTGGTGTCTGCGTCTTGGCAGAATGGGACTGTCGTGTCGGGTGATCGCCCGCCTAGCCGGCAGCTCGAAGAGCAGTGTGCAGCGCTACCTGGCCGGCGGCACGGCGGCCCTCGACCGGCAGACCCTGGTGAGGGAGCGCCTCGAACGCTACCGCGAGACGCAGCTGCCGGCCCTGGGCGGCCTTGGCTTTGGCGCCCAGCTGCGCCTGCTTGACCGCTACGCCAAGAAGTACGGCCTCTACCGCCGCGCCGTCACCGAGCCCGAGGAGAAGGTCTTCCTCTAAAGGAGCAGATCGGCGATGGCCTCAGCGGCCTGGCGGTCGGCCTGGGGCAGCACGTGGGAGTAGACGTCCAAGGTGAGAGCCACGGTGGAGTGACCCAGCCTCCCGGAGACGATGCGCGGGTTGACGCCGCTGGCCAGGGCCAGCGTGGCATAGCTGTGACGCAGGCCGTGCAGCGGGATGGGCGGCAGCAGAGCCGCCTTGGAGAGGTCGCGGAAGAGCTTGCTCACCGCCCAGGGCGGCAGTGGTTGGCCATCTGTGCCGGTGAAGACCAGGCCCGAGTCAGTCCAGACTCCACTGCAGTGGGACTGGTCATCGGCCTGGCGGGCGGCGTGGCCCTGCAGAGCCTCCAGGGTCACAGGGTCCAAGGCGATCGTTCTACGACCGCGTCTGGTCTTGGGCTCGCTCATCTGCCCGACGCCGTTGACCGGCACCCAGGCGCGGCGGATGGTGAGATGCCCCATCTCCATGTCGAGGTCCTGCCAGGCCAGACCGAGCGCCTCGCCGCGACGCATGCCGGTCATGGCCAGCGCTCGCCAGAGAGCAAAGAGACGGTCGTCGGCGACGTGGGCAAGGAAGGAAGAGAGCTGTTCGGCGCTCCAGACCGGCAGCCGCTCGGAGTGCTCGGCGCTGGCTTTGGGCGGGTCGGCGGCAGCGACCGGGTTCACCGTCAAGCGTCCCCAGCGCACGGCATCGTGACAGGCCCGGTGCAGGACGGCGTGCACACGGCGCACCGAGGACGGTGAGAGTCCACCGCGGCCGCAGACGCGCCCCTCCTCGAGCAGGTAGGCGTAGAGAGCGTTGATTGCAGGGGCAGTGAGCTTCTGCAGCTGCAGGCTGCCGAGACGGGGGATGATGTGCTCGCGGGCGAGCATCGTGTAGCTCGCATAGGTCGTCGGGCGCAAGGTGCCCTTGACGGCCGGCAGCCACTCGACAAGCAGGAACGCCTTCACCGTGATGCGAGTGGGCGGCGTGAAGGTACGTGCCTCGACGGCCACCAGCACCTTGCTCATGGCCGCCTGACACTCCTTGCGCGTGGCGAAACCGCCTTTGATCGCCCGGCGACGCTCCTCGGTCTCGAGCAGCGGGCCGCCGCACTTAGGACACGACTGCCTCGGCTTGCGTTCGACCCAGAAGCGACGGCCGCAGTCCTGGCAGCGCTGGGCCGCCGCTGAACCGATGTCGACGATGTACTCGAAGCTGGTCGTGCCCCGGCGGCGGATGGAACCGCGCATGCTGATCTCCCGGACGCGCGTCTATGTGTAACAGCAGCTTCGCTCTGGAGTGCAAAGCCAGCAACGCAGGAGCAGACACCGAAAGCACGGAATCCCTGCCCAACTTGAACCGATTCGGTGCGTCGGCGGTGTCGGCAGATCGTCGGCACCGACACGCGGTGCAGCCACTTGCAGACGTCAGCCGGTCAGGGTGTGGCGTGTCTCGCATGCTACAATCGAAGTCATCGGCGCTGGGTGCTCCGCCATGGTTGCACCGCCGCCGCTCCGTGACGTACCGCTGCCGACAGCAACTCCGAGGTCATTTTCTGCAGTGCTGAAGAAAGTCCGTCCCCAAAGCGGTCCCGCTCGCACCCTTTTCGACTACGGCCTCACGGTCCTGGTTGCCCTGGCCCTGGCGTTTGCTATGCAGGCCTATGTGGTTAAGCCCTACAGGATCCCCTCGGACTCAATGGCCAACACCCTGGTGCCCCAACAGCGGGTGCTGGTCGACCGCCTGGTCTACCGCTTTCGCCCGGTGCGTCGCGGCGATATCATCGTCTTTCGCTGCGCGCCGCTTGCCAACGAGGTGCTCATCAAGCGGGTCGTGGGCCTGCCCGGCGACCTGCTTGCGCTGCACGACGGGCAGCTCTACGTCAACGGCGCGCAAGCCAGCGACTCCTTCGTCGACAGGCTCGACGGCGTCGTGGAGCCGACCCGGCCCGCCCTTTCCTTGACGACCAACGATCCGAGCGCGCCCTGGTCGCTTGCCCAGCCCTATCGCGTGCCCGCCGGCCACTACTACGTGATGGGCGACAACCGCAGCGACTCAGACGACAGCCGCTACTGGGGCACCGTGCCAAGCAGCGCGATCATCGGCCAGGCCTTCTGCACGTACTGGCCCTTGGGGCGCATCGGCGGCATCTGAGCGGGCGCGCATGCTCGGCCGGAATGCCGGGTTGTTGTCGGCGCCATGTGGGCGAGGCTGGCCAATGCAGGAGAAAACCCGTCATCACAGGTTCGCGTGCGGCGTATGGCGTGTGCCGAGCCAAGGGTCGAGGTCGTGACAGGGCCTCGCATCATTGGGCGCAGACCATCCGGCGCCACTTGGACTGAGCAGCTCGGCGGAATCCCTCGCCATTTCCATGGTGTCGAAGGCCTGCGGACAGTGACCGGCCGACTCCCGCAGTTCCGGGCTACGCAGCCTTACGTGTCTCCTTCGTGCTCACTCCCTCGACCACCGGCAGCTGCAGAGGCTCGCCCGGTGGTCCCGTCGGACGTGGCAAGTGACGGTCGGCGAGGATCGCATAGGCGAGGCTGCCGATAACCGTGGCAATCGCCACCAGGCCCAGGACGATGGCGTCGCTGCCAGCGGCGCTGGCGACCGCTGGGGGCCGGGGAACGGTGCGACCAACGGTCACGACGGTGAAGGCTTGCGCAACAGAGACGCCGAGGCCGAGGGCAGCAGCGACCAACCACGACCCAAGCGCCACTGCCATGCGCATCAGCAGTCGTGCCCTCATGCTCCCCTGCGCCTCCCCATCGCCTTCAGGTGCACGTCAACTGTCGTGTTCGCCTCCTGACCGCAAGATACCCCGAGCTGAAGATCACAACCTGACCGATCAGAGCCTGTCGGGGCAGCGCCAGCTATCGCCTGTTGGGCTACGCCGAGAACGGCCACCGTGGCCCGCTGTGCGCCGCCTGGCTGAGCCGACACGATGTCACCCGGCGGAATCGCTGTTCGGCTTCACCGGAATGCGCGACTATCTCGTCTGCCCATGACGCTTTCGTACGCGGGATCGGCACTTTAGATCCTGCCTTTGCGCCCGCGCTTTGCTAGTCGAGAACGTCCCTGAGGCGCTGGCACTGGCGGTAGCTTCTCAGCTTGGTGAGAGTCTTGGCTTCGATCTGGCGGATGCGCTCGCGAGTGATGCCGAACTGCTCGCCGACCTCCTCGAGGGTGTGGGGATGCCCACCGGCAAGACCGAAGCGCAGCTTGATGATGGTGTGTTCACGGTACGTGAGTGCGCTCAACACCTGGTCGAGCTCCTCCCGCTGCAGGGCCTCGCTGACGGCCTCGAGCGGCTCCACGGCCTGCTCGTCTTCGATGAAGTCGCCCAACTGCGAGTTGCCTTCGTCGCCGAGCGGCGTCTCTAAGCTCACCGGCTCCTGGCTGATCGTGAGGATCTCACGGACCTTCTGCGCTGTCATGCCCATCTCGGCGGCGACCTCTTCAGCGGTGGGCTCGCGGCCGATCTCCTGAAGGAGCTGGCGCTGCACGCGGATCAGGCGGTTGATCTGCTCGACCATGTGGACCGGCACGCGGATCGTGNNCGGCGGTAGTCGAACTTCTCGACGGCGCGCATCAGGCCGAGGTTGCCCTCCTGGATCAAGTCGAGGAGCGACATGCCGTGGCCACTGTAGCGTTTGGCGATGGAGACGACCAGGCGCAGGTTGGCTTCGATTAGCTGGCGCTTGGCGGCCATGTCGCNNCCTCCTGGTCGGCCGTGAGCAGCGCCACTTTGCCGACCTCGGTGAAATAGAGGCGCACTGGGTCGCTGCTTGGCGTGCCGAACGAGAGGTCGAGTCTTGAGGCGTTGTGTTCTGCTTCACTGTCGCTGTCACTGACTGCGGCCGGCTCGTCTTCCTCGGCGATTTCGATGCCCTCGTCGCTGAG
>PLTW01000024.1:6876-8638 GCA_003164655.1 Actinomycetota bacterium | reverse complement strand
CGGCGGCAAGCCCGGCATCGAGGGCAAGCTCATGAGCCTCACTGAGGCAGTCGAGCGCTTCGCCCACGACGGCGCCCAGGTCGCCCTCGGCGGTTTTACCATCAACCGCAACCCGATGGCGTTCGTCTACGAGATGGTGCGCCAGCGCCTGCGCGGCCTGCATCTCGTGGCCCACTCCAACGGCCAGGCGCTCGACACGCTGGTCGGAGCCGGCTGCGTGAGCCGTATCGAGGTCGCTTACGGCGGCAACGGCCGTTTTGCCCCGACCTGCGTGCGCTTTCGCAAGGCGGTCGAGCGCGGCGAGATCGCCGTCGAGGACTACTCCAACTACCAGATGGCCCTGCGCTTCTTGGCCGGCGCCCTGAACGTGCCGTTCATCCCCACCAAGTCCGGCCTGCACACCGACCTCGTGGCCCGCCAGGGCTTCTCGACGCAGTACCGCGCCGCCCACGGACTGCCCGACAGGAAGCTCGTCGTCATGCCCGACCCCTTCGACGGCGCCGACGACGACGTGGTGCTCCTGCCCGCCCTCAAGCCCGACCTGGCGGTCGTCCATGCCCAGACCGTGGGCGACGACGGCACCGTGCGCATCAAGGGACTGACCTTCGCCGACCTCGAGCAGGCCAAGGCCGCCGCGGCAGTGGTCGTGACCTGCGAAGAGATCGTGCCGGCCGCCGACCTGCGTCTCGACTCCGACCAGAACGCGCTGCCGCCGTTTCTGGTCGACGCCGTCGTGTGCGTGCCCTACGGCGCTCACCCGACCGCCTGCCGCCTGTTCTACGACTACGACCCGTCGTTTCTGAACGGCTACCGCCGCGCCGCCCGCGACGACGAGGCCTGGACGGCGTTCCTCGACGAGTGGGTCTACGGCCTCGCCGGTCACGACGAGTACGTGGCCAAGATCGGCGCGGCGCAGCTGGCGCGCATCAAAGCCGACCCGGTGCGCGGCTACGCCATCGGTCTGGACAGGCGGTGAGACGATGAGCGAGACGCCCTCTACGACAGCGCAGCCCGACCCGACCGCGGCGCAGCCCGACCCGACCGCGGCGCAGCCCTTCACCTCGCGCGAGATGATGGCGATCGCCGCCGGGCGCTTCGTGTCCGACGGCGACATCCTCTTCGCCGGCACCGGCGTGGCTCTGCTGGCCGCCGGCTGCGCCAAGCGCATCCACGCGCCCCGCGCCGTGGTGTTCGTCGAGACCGGCGGCATCGACCCCTCGCTCGACGAGATCCCGCTGGCGGTGGCCGACCCGCGGGTGATGGACGGCACCTGCATCAACGCCGGCATCATCGAAGCGTTCTCGTACATCGCCAACCCGCGGCTGCACACGATCGCCTTTCTGGGCGCCGCCCAGATCGACCGCTTCGGCAACCTGAACTCGACCTGCATCGGCGACTACGAGCACCCCACGGTGCGCTTCTCGGGCAGCGGCGGCGCCTGCGACGCGGCCTCGCTGGCCTCGGCTTTCATCGTCTTCATGCAGCACGGCCGGCGCAAGTTCGTAGAGAAGCTCGACTACCTGACGAGCCCCGGCTGGCTCGAGGGCGGCGAGAGCCGCCACGAGGCCGGCTTTCGCCGTGGCGGGCCGCTGGCCGTGGTCACCGACCTCTGCGTCCTGAAGTTCGCCGAGACGACCCACGAGATGTACCTGGCCGAACGCTACCCGGGCGTGACCGACGCCCAGGTCGCCGAGAACACCGGCTTCGCGCTCGACGTCTCGCGCGCCGTCGACGCCGCGCCGCCCACCGCCGAGGAGCTGCG
>PLTW01000024.1:0-6842 GCA_003164655.1 Actinomycetota bacterium | reverse complement strand
ACGCCCGGGCTACGTCGACGGCGGCTCGTCGGGGTCGAGGCCGGCGGCGCGAAAGGCGCGGTCGCGCAGCTCGCGCACGACACCCTCCCAGTAGTCGAACACGGCGTCGATGTCGAAGTCGCGGTCGGCGGCGATCTGCTCGGCGAGCCCGTCGCAGACGGCCACGGTGATCGCGCACAGCGGATCGAGCTCGCGCTTGAGCCGGGCGTCGGCGTCGGGCGCGAGAGCCCACTCGTCGAGGTCGCGGTACCAGCGGTACAGGTCGGCCATGCGGGGCCGCAGATCCTCGTCGCGGATGAGCTGCGGAAAGAGGTCCCAGAAGCGGCGGTAGCCCACCTGGGCCTTGGTACTGCGCCGATGCATGGAGAGCAGCATGCCGACGCGGTCGGCGCCGCCGGGCTTGCGCAGTGCCTTGAGCAGCGCGACGTTGTCGTCGTGGACCACTGAATCGGCGAGTGCCGCGATCAGGCCGGCCTTGTTGCCGAAGTGGTAGCGGATGCTGGCCTTATTCTCGTGGGCCTCGGCGGCGATGGCTTCGAAGGTGAGACCGGCAAAGCCGCGCTCATCGAGCAACCGCTTGCTGGCCTCGAGTATGCGGGCCGCCGTCGGCGACAGGTCGACCGCGGGGTCGGCGCCGGCGGCAGGGCGGCCGCCCACGGCCCAGCGGCGTGTCGTCCTGCTCTGGTCTGGCATGGCGACCCTCCCTCCCGGTTTCGCAGTATACATGCGGCCGCTCGTCCCGCGGCCGGGATGCCCGGCGGCGGCGCGACCCTTGACAGCTCTCCCGGCGCCCATAGAATATCACGCAAGTCATTTATCCGGATGACTTAATGCGAGGCTCGCGCGCCGCCGCGCGATCGGCCGGGGTGAGCGCGACCCCAACGGAGGTGTTTGCGTGAAACGCAACCTGTTCGCCGGCCGGCCGCGCAGTGGCGGCCTGCACCTGAGCGCCTTCAACGAGGCCGAGCTCGACGACATCCACCAGGCCACGCTCGAAGTCCTCGAGCGCACCGGCGTGTTCGTCGAAGCCGACGAGGCGCTCGACATCTTCGCCGACGGCCGCTGCGCCGTCGACCGCGAATCGCACATCGTGCGCATCCCGCCCTGCGTCGTCGAAGACGCCATCCGCTCGGCGCCCAGCACGTTCGTGCTTTGCGGCCGCGACGCCAGGAACGACATTGTGCTCGAACCGGGGCGCGTGGCGTTTACCAACTTCAGCGAAGGCATTCGCGTGATCGACGCGCGGACGGGCGAGCTGCGCAATTCGACGAAGGCCGACATCGCCGACATCGCCCGCCTCAACGACTACCTCTCCGATATCGAGACCTTCGAGATCGCGGTCGGCGCCCAGGACGTGCCGCCCGAGACCTGCGCCGTGCACAACGCCGAGATGCAGTACCTGAACACGACCAAGCCGATCGGCATCGGTCCGCTGTCGCGCACCGAGACCATCGCCATCTTCGAGATGGCGGCAGAGATCGTCGGCGGCGCCGACGAGCTGCGACGGCGGCCGATAGTCTACAACGGCGTCTGCCCGGTGAGCCCCCTCAAGCTGCCCCACGAAGCCACCGAGGTGATCATCGAGACGGCCCGCTGGGGCATACCCAACAACATCCTGAGCATGGCGATGGCCGGCGGCTCCTCGCCGGTCACGCTGGCCGGCACGCTGGTCACCCACAACGCCGAGGTGCTGGCCGGGATCACCCTGGCCCAGCTCACCGAGCGCGGCGCCCCTTGCATCTACGGCAGCTCCACGACGGCCATGGACCTAAAGCTCGCGGCAGCCTGCGTCGGCTCGCCCGAGCTGGCCATGATCAGCGCCGCCGTGGCCCAGATGGCGCGACGATACCTGCTGCCGAGCTTCGTCGCCGGGTTGTAGGCGGATTCGAAGCTCGGTGACGCCCAGGTCGGGCACGAGAAGACCCTCACCGGCATCATGGCAGCGTTGGCAGGGGCCAACCTGATCTACGGTTCGGGGATGATCGAGTCGGGCGTCACCTTCGATTGCGCGCAGTTCGTCATGGACAACGAGTTCGCGCGCATGATCAAGCACTGCGTACGCGGCATTGCGATCACCGACGAGACTCTGG
The DNA here is from genome assembly GCA_003164655.1 of Actinomycetota bacterium. Classification (GTDB taxonomy): domain Bacteria; phylum Actinomycetota; class Thermoleophilia; order UBA2241; family UBA2241; genus Bog-752. The sequence goes on along the minus strand of PLTW01000024.1, from coordinate 4,752 downwards.
CCGTCGACGACATCGCCCAGGTGGGCGCCTTCGGCGACTTTCTCTCGCTCGACGCCACCCTGCGCCACATGCGCGAGCTCTCCCAGCCCGAGTTCCTCGATCGCCGGGTGCGCGAGGAGTGGCAGGAGCGCGGCTCGACCGACCTGCACGCGCGCTGCCTGGCCAAGGCTCGCGAAGTGCTCGACGACTACCAGCCGCCGCAGGTCGACGACGACGTCAAGCAGCGCATCCACGCCATCGTCGAGAAGACCGACCGGCTGGTCGGCGTCGCCTGAGCGCGTCGCCGGCGCGGACTGAGAGTGCAGCCGGCTCGCCCGCGCGAGACGCCTGCCCGAAAGGGGACAGATGAAGGAGCAGCTCACAGAGGCCCTGATCGCCGGCAACACCGACACCGTCAACGCCCTGACCCAGGCTCTGCTGGCGAGCGGCACCTCGGCTCGCGAGATCCTAGACGAGGCGCTGCTGCCCGGCATGGAAGTGGTCGGCGCCCGCATGCGTTCGGGGGAGTGCTTCATCCCCGAGGTCCTGCTGTCGGCGCGCACCATGCAGGGCGCCCTGGAAATCCTCAAGCCGCACCTGGGCGCCGGCGAGGGCGCCGGCCTGGGCACCATCGTCATCGGCACCGTCGAGGGCGATCTGCACGACATCGGCAAGAACCTGGTCGGCATGCTCCTGCAGGGCGCCGGCTTTGCCGTGGTCAACCTGGGGACCGGCGTCAGCGCCCAGCAGTTCGTGGCGGCCGTCAGGCAGCACTCGCCGGCGATCCTCGGCATGAGCGCCCTGCTGACCACCACCCTGCCGCACATGGCCGAGACGATCGCCGCCCTCCAAGAGGCCGGCCTGCGCGACCAGGTCAAGGTGCTCATCGGCGGCGCCCCGGTCACCCAGGCCTTCGCCGACGAGCTCGGCGCCGACGGCTACGGCGCCAACGCCGGCATGGCGGTCGACAGAGCCAAGACACTCGTGGCGCAGGCTGCGACACCCCAGGCCATCTGAGATGGCCACCACCGTGACCTACGCCCCATCGCTTGAGCGCTCACGTGATGGCGCAAGAGCGCGTCAAGCTCCGCCAGGCGCTGCGGTGCGCGCGGGCGATCGCGGACCCGCGGTCGCGTCCGAGTCAACGGAGGTGGTCAAATGAGCGGCATTTCCGGCAACGCGGCACGCTCCGGCGGCTACGTGGGCGGCGTCCTGCGGCCGCACCTGAGCATGCTCGACGCGGCCGCCATTGAGTACGTTCACGAACAGTCCCTGCGGCTTCTTGCCGAGGTCGGCGTGCGTGTGCCGCTGGCCCGGGCCCAGACGCTGCTCAAAGACGCGGGCGCCGTGGTCGACGACGAGACTCAGATCGTGCGGTTCCCGCGCGATCTCATCGAGTCGGCCATCGCCCGCGCGCCAAAGACCGTCCTGCTGGCGGCGCGCGACCCGCAAAAGGATGCGCTGCTCGACCACACGCGCTCCTTTGCCACCCACGACGGCATGGGCGCGATGTGCCTCGACCACCGCAGCGGCGAGCGGCGCCCCTCGACCGCTCGCGACCTGCTCGAGGCAATGACCGTCGCCGACGCGCTCGACGAGATCGGCGTCCTCTGGTACACCGCCTACCCCTGCGACGAGGAGCCCCGCCTGCAGTCGCTGCGCGGGCTGCAGTCGATGCTCGCCGGCAGCGGCAAGCACGTGCAAGGCGAGGTCACCGACCCGGCCCACGTGCCCTACGTGATGGACATCCTCGCGGCCGCGAACCCGGGTGGCGTCTGGCAGGCGGAGCGCCCCATCTTCTCGATCGTCTACTGCCCGGTAAGCCCGCTGCAGCACGACGCCGAGAGCCTCGAGGCGGCCATCCTGCTCGCCGAACAGGGTGTGCCGATCACCGTCTACAGCCTGGCGATAGCGGGCGCGACCGCCCCCATCACCCAGGCCGGCACGACGGTGCAGACCAACGCCGAGGAGCTTGCGGCGTTCGCCATTCTGCAGCTCGCCGTGCCCGGCTGTCCGCTCGTCTACGTGGGCAACGCGGGCATCATGGACATGCGCACCTCGACCTACACCTCGGCCGGCCCCGAGGAGATCCTGCTCAACCTGGCGCTTACCGAGATGGGTCGCCACTACGGCTTTCCCGTGCTCAGTTGTGGCCTGAGCTCCGACGCCAAGGAGCTCTGCGTGCAGGTCGGCTCCGACGGCGGCCCGATGGCTTTCTGTACCATCCTGGCCGGCGCCGACCTGCTGACCGGCGCCGGCATGCTCGACTCGGCCCAGCTTCTCTACCTGCCCAAGCTCGTGCTCGACGCCGAGCTCGTGCGCCAGGGTCAGCGACTCACCGCCGGCCTCGCCCTGGACGATGAGCACGTGATGCTCGACGTAACGCGCCGGGTAGGCCCCGGCGGGCACTTTCTTGCCGCCCGCGAGACGCGCCGCTTCTTGCGTAACGGCGAGCTGCAGCTGCCCCACGTCTTCGTACGCGGCTCCTACGACGGCTGGCTGGCCGACGGCAGAAGCGAATCCCAGCGCGCCACCGAGAAGGTGGACGAGATCCTCGCCACCCACCACCCTCTCCCGCTTCCCGACGGCGCCGCGCAGCGCATCGAGGAGATCATCGCCGCCGCCGGTGAAGAGAAGACCGCGGAGTGACCCGCCGCCCGCCGGCAGAGAGAAGGCTGCGGAGTGACCCCCTGCCCGCCGGACTTGGGCCGCCTTTCGGCGCCACCGCTCCCTGCCTGCACCAGCGCCGCCGCTCCCCACGTCACAGCATGGACTTGGCGCCGATCCGGCGCACGATCGCGGCCGAGACTGCGTCGACCAGATCGCCCGAATCCGGGTCCGCCGTCAAATGCACCTCGACGGCCAGGGCGTGGTCGAGGCGCGTGCACCATTCGACGTGCAGGAACGGTACAAAGCCGTGCAGGAGCCGGCGCGGCCCGTCGACCCCGTGCCGGCGCTGAAGCTCGAGCGAGGCCTTGACGACCTCGTAGTTCGAGGTCACCAGCGCCGTCCCGGCGTCGAGCTCGATCTGTAGCAGGTAGCCGGTGAGAGCGTGTTCCGGTTCGTCCCGGTCGAGCAACCTGACCAGCCGGGCGGCGTTGATGAAGCTTGCGACGGAGCTCATCTCAGCGGAACCCCAGCGACTCGTCCGCGTCTTGGTCGTTGCCGCCGCCGTCGTCGGGCTCGAGGCCTGCGACCGGCAGCGACCCGACGGCATCGAGCATCTCGTGCCGCACCTGGCGCGCCGTCGGCCCCGCTGAGACCCGCAGGTAGTGGTCGATCGCCTCGCGCACGAACGTCGCCATCGACAGATCGTCGCGAGCCGACAGTTCGCGCAGCCGGCGCTTCTGGCTGCGCTCGATCATGAAATGTACGTGGATGAGCTGGTCCACTTCGCGCCTCCTTGAACAATTGGCCAGGATCTGGGCCAATTGTTCAAGGTACTGGCAACGAGACCCACCCTCCAGAGCGGTCGGGGCGGTTGCCGATCGCTAGAACGTCAACGCGACCTTACGACGGCGCGAGGCGGCGTCGACTCAAGGCGGGGCAACGGGCGGTGGCGCGAGGCGGCGTCGGTACACGAGCGTCGGCTTTTGGGCCAAGGGGGCTGGTCGAGGCTGGGGCGAGAGCGGGGCGGGTGTCCGCCAAGGACACCCGCCCCGCACGCGACTGGGGCGCGGCGGCCGCCAGGCCGCCGCGCCCCAGTCCACACTGGCTCCTCGGGTAGGACTCGAACCTACAACCCTTCGGTTAACAGCCGAATGCTCTACCAATTGAGCTACCGAGGAACGGGCTCTGGCCGACGAAGTATAGGCCACGCCGGCCCATCGCTCAAACACTCACCAAGAGGTCACGCCCGGCGGTCGAATGAGCTCTGCATGAGAGGATGCCGGCCGTCTGACGCTCGGCGCGGTGCGAACGCACACCATGTCCGGCGCCGCGCGAACGCGGCCACGTTCGGCGCGGCGTGAACGCCGCTAGGCCAGCGCCCGCACGATGAGCGCGACGGTCAGCACCCCGGCGCACAGCAACGTGACCTCGGCCAGGATGCCGGCGACCCAGGCGATCTTCGATAGGTGCAGCTCGCCGGCGACTTCGCCGGCGCCGCAGCCTTCGGTGAACAGGCCGTAGCGGATCACGCCGAAGATGCCCAGGTAAGCGGCGTAGCCGGACAGGCAGAGAGCGATGGCGGCGGCCAGCGCGCCCCACCACAGATGTTCGCCCGTGACGACCACGACAAGCAGCCCGCAGGCCGCGACCAGAGCGACGGAGCCGAGCGCCACCCCCAAACGAACGTTGACGACCAGACTGGAGAAACCCTTGCGCTCAGGGACTCCGGCCTCGACGCCCTGAGCGGCATCGGCCGTGCCGGCGACCTCGACGTCGTTCGGCGGGGCCGAATCGTTGGTCGCCGTTCGCGGGGCCGAATCGTCGGGTGACGTTCGCGGGGCGGAGGTGTCAGTCAAGGAAGTCACGCAGGCGCTGGGAGTCGCGGTAGCTCTTGAGCTTGGCGAGCGTCTTGGCTTCGATCTGGCGGATGCGTTCGCGGGTGACGCCGAATTTCTGACCGACCTCTTCGAGGGTGCGCGGGTGCTCGCCCTTCAAGCCGAAGCGCAGCTCGATGACCTTGCGCTCGCGGTGCGTGAGAGTCGACAGGACCTCGTTGAGCTCCTCTTTTTGCATGATCTCGCTCACGGCTTCGACCGGCATGGTGGCGTCTTCGTCTTCGATGAAATCGCCGAGCTGGGAGTCTTCTTCTTCGCCGATCGGCGT
>PLTW01000220.1 GCA_003164655.1 Actinomycetota bacterium | reverse complement strand
ACCCACTGCTGGCCTGCGCGCGCGGCGGTCTGGCCTGCGGGTTTCTCGCCCAGCCGGTGCTGGGCGGCGAGCGCCCGGCGAGCCGGGAGGCGGCGCTGGCCGCCGTCCACGCGGCCACGCTTGCCGCCTGTACCGTCCAGCAGCTCGCGGCGCCGGGCTCACCCTACCTGGCGCCGGCGCTGCCGGCCGCCGTCGAGGAGCACGCGCCGGGCTTCGGCCTGGGGCCGGCCGGCGTCGCCACCTTCACCCAGCTTGCGCAGCTTGCGGCGCATGCCGGCCTGCCCATCGCCGCCGGCTTTCCGCCGACACGCCCGGCCGCCGACGAATGGCTCGCGGCCGCCGACGGCACGTTCTTTGCCCTGGCCGCGGCGCTCGGCGGAGCGGCGTTTCTGGCCGTCGCCGGCCACACGGACGGTGGCCGCGCCTATTCGCCGGCGCAGCTCGTGCTCGACGCCGAGACCTGGTCGAACGTGGCCGCGGTCGGCGCCGGCATCACGGTCGACGACGAGACCCTTGCTCGCGAGACGATCGCGGCGGTCGGGATCGGCGGTAACGCGCTCTCCCAGAAGCACACCCGGCGCCACCTGAGAGACGTCTGGCAGCCTCGCCTGTTCGACCGCAGCGCCTACGACGTGTGGCGGCGCGAGGGCCGGCGCGGCGCGCCGGAGCGGGCGGCGGAGCTGGCCGGCGCCCTGGTCGCCGGCCACGAGGCGCCGCCGCTCGGCGCCGAGACCCGCGAGACGCTTCGGCGTATCATCGCTACGGCGGGATTGTGATCGTCGCGATTCGCACTGTGCGGGCGGCGGCGCGTGTCGAGCGCCGGCCGTCCTCGGCCGCCGGGTCTCGCAGCCGCGAGGCCGGTCGGCAACCGCAGGCCAGAGCGCGGATCGCCGGGGGGCGCCGCGAGAAGGAGACGACATGACCACGGAGACGAAGACCAGACACTGGAAAGACATCCCGCGCTTTACGGACGTGTCCGCGGACCAGTGGAACGACTACCGCTGGCAGCTCGCCAACCGGCTGACCACGGTCGCCGACTTCGAGCAGGTGCTCAACCTGACCGCCGAACAGCGCGCCGACCTCGAGGCCTGCATGGGCAAGTTCCGCGTGTCGGTCACGCCCTACTACGCCTCGCTCATGGACCCGGACGATCCGCATTGCCCGGTGCGCATGCAGGCCGTGCCCACGCCGGCCGAGCTCCTGGTACGCCCCGAAGACTTGAAGGACGCTGTCTCCGAGGACTTCGACTCACCGACCCCGCGCATCACGCACCGCTACCCCGATCGCGTGCTGTTCGTGGTCACCGAGATGTGTTCGATGTACTGCCGCCACTGCACGCGGCGGCGCCTCGTCGGCGGCACCGAGGATTTCGTGGCCAAGAGCGAGATCGACAACGCCATCAAGTACATCGAGCGCTCGCCCGAGGTGCGCGACGTGCTGATCAGCGGCGGCGACCCGCTCGTTCTTGCCGACGACAAGCTCGAGGAGATCCTCGCCCGCGTGCGGGCCATCGACCACGTCGAGATCGTCCGCCTCGGCTCACGCGTGCCGGTCGTCTGCCCGCAGCGCATCACCCCCGAGTTGTGCAACATGCTCAAGAAGTACCACCCGCTGTACTTCAACACCCACTTCAACCACCCCAAAGAGTTCACCGAGGACTCGATCAGGGCGTGCGCCATGCTGGCCGACGCCGGCATCCCGCTGGGCAATCAGACTGTGCTCATGCGCGGCGTCAACGACTGCGCCAATGTCATGAAGCGTCTGTGCCACAAGCTGGTGGCGGCGCGCGTCAAGCCCTACTACTTCTACCAGTGCGACCTGGCCGAGGGCACCGCGCACTTCCGCACGAGCGTGGCCAAGGGCATCGAGATCGCCGAAAGCCTGCGCGGCCACACCACCGGTTTCGCCGTGCCGACCTACATCATCGACGCCATCGGCGGCGGCGGCAAAACCCCGGTGATGCCGCAGTACCTGATCTCGCAGGCCCCCGGCGAGGTGATCCTGCGCAACTACGAAGGCGTGATCAGCAAATACACCGAGCCCGACGACTACGTCGCGCCCGAATGTCATTGCCCCGATTGCGAGGCGCACCGTCAGCGGCTGGGCGTGGCCGGCATGTTCGACGAGCACGGCCCCACGCTCAGCGAAGTCTGGGACGAGCGCCTCAAGAAGGTCGCCGACCGCAAGGCGCGCATGCAGGACTAGTCCGGCCGGGTCCCACGACCCGCGGGGCGCGCGACGAAGGACTGAATAACCAAGAGCGCGGGCGGGCGGCGGCCGCAGGCCGCCGCCCGCCCCGTCAGCGAGAGAGGCGCAAGTGACCCTGGTATTCGTCGAGCCGATTGGTGTGACGGTAGAGATCCCCGACGGCGAGACGCTGCTGGGCGTCGTCACGAGCGGCGCGGTCGACGTGCCGGTCGACTGCGCCGGGCGCGGGACCTGCGGCAAGTGCCTGGTGCGCACCGGGGCCGGCGCCTTCAGCGAGCCCAACGAGATCGAGCGCGGCAAGGTCCCGGCAAGCAAGCTGGCCCAGGGCTGGCGACTGGCCTGCCAGACGACGCCGCTTGCGGAGCGCGTCAGCATAGAGGTGCGCGCCACCCAGGGCCGCCGCCAGATCCTCACGACGTCGCGGCTGCACCCCGGCGAGCCGCACCCGGCCGTCGTGCGCGAACCGGTCGCGCTCGAGCTGCCGACTCTGGCCGACGCGCGCGCCGACAGCGAGCGCCTGCTGAACGCGCTGGGTGCGACGGAGCTGCCGCTCGGCGTGCTGCGGCGTTTGCCCCAGACGCTGCGCGACGGCGGCTTTCGCGCCATCGTCACCCGGTACGAAGGGCGCCCGATCGACGTCGAACCGCCCGACACCGACGGCCGCGCCTGCGGCGCGGCCGTCGACATCGGCACCTCCAAGATCATCGCGTATCTGTTCGATCTGCAAAGCGGCCGGCAGATCGACCAGGAGGCGCTCGAGAACCCGCAGATGCGCTTTGGCGAAGACGTCATCACGCGCCTCACTCAGGCCATCCACAGCGGCCGCCTCGACGATCTTCGCCGGGCCGCCCGCGGCGGCGTGAACGAACTGCTCGCCAGGCTCTGCGCGCGCCAGGGGCTCGCGGCGCGCCATATCTACGATCTGACGGTGGTCGGCAACACGGCCATGCACCACCTGGCCCTCGGCATCTCACCGGTCGGGTTGGGCGGTGCGCCCTTTGCGCCGGCGGTGGCCGCGCCGCTGACTCTGCGCGCCGTTGAGCTCGGCCTGGCCGTGAACCCCGAGGCCGGTGTGCACTTTCCGCCGCCGATCGCCGGCTTTGTGGGCTCGGACTGCCTGGCCGTCATCACGGCTACGCGCCTGGCCCAGGCGGCCGCGCCATCGCTGGCCATCGACATCGGCACCAACACCGAGATCGCCCTGGTCCACGACGGCCGCATCCGCGTGACGAGCTGCGCCTCTGGGCCGGCCTTCGAGGGCTATCAGATCACCTGCGGCATGAAGGCCGTCGAGGGGGCGATTGAGCGCATCGCCATCGCCGCCGACGGCGAGCCGCGCGACGTGCGCACGATCGGCGGCCGTGAACCGCTGGGCATCTGCGGTTCGGGCGTCGTCGACCTGCTGGCCGGCCTTGTCGCCGCCGGCATCGTCGACTCGGGGGGGCGCCTCCAGCCCCACCGGCGCGTGCGGCGCAGCGCCACGGGTCCCGGGCAGGAGTACCTCGTCGCCGCGGGCCCGCAGGGCGACATCGTCTTCACCCAGCACGATGTGCGCTCGCTGCAGCTCGCCAAGGCGGCCATCGCCAGCGGCTGCAAGCTGCTGCTCGCCGAGGCCGGGCTCGAGCCGGCGCAGATCGCCCAGGTGCTGGTGGCCGGCGCCTTCGGCAACGAGCTCGACGTCGATAACGCCCTGGCGATCGGCCTGCTGCCGGCGGTGCCGCGGGAGCGTGTCGCGTTTGTGGGCAATGCGGCCGGGGTGGGCGCCCAGATGGCGCTCATCGACGTCGATGAGCGGCGCGCGATGAGCGCTCTGGCCGGCCGCCTCGAGTTCCTCGACCTGGCCACCGACCGGGGCTTCAACGAGGTCTTCACCGGCGAGCTCGGCTTCGTCTGACGCGCTCGCGACAAGAGGGGTGCGCACGTGGCGACTGACACGGTCTCGCCGGCATCGGGCAAGAAACGCCTGCGCGGCTACGCCGAGATCGGCGGCGCGTCGCTGATCCTGGGGACCGCGGGCGCCCTGCTGCAGATCTCGACGATGCCGGCCAGCCTGCTGCTCGTGTTGCGCATGGGGCTGGCCGCTCTCGTGCTGGGGCCGCTGTTCTTCTTCACGGGCGGCGTCGCCGAAGTGCGTCGCTCCGGCCGCTTTTGGCGGCTCGTTCTGATCGGCTTCACGGTCGCCTGCGAACTGCTGCTGTACTTCGCCGCGATCCGCCTGGCCGGCGTCGCCATCGGCATCTCCCTCGAATACATGGCGCCGGTCTACATTGCGCTGGTCGCGCCGTGGGTGCTGCACACCCGCCGCGAGCGCAGCGACATGGTCGCCGTAGCCGTGGCGGCGCTCGGCATGGCGCTCATCGTGGTGCCGAGCCTTGTCGTGTCGGGCTCGTCGAACCTCGTGCCCGGCGTGGCCTGCGGCATCGCCGCCGGCGGCTTTTACGCCACGGCGCTGCTGCTCATGAAGGGCGTCGGGCCCAGCATTCGCGGCACCACGTTCACGCTGTTCTTCTGCGTATGCACCGTCGCTGTGGTCACACCACTGGCCGTCTGGCAGACCGTGGCCGGCCACTATCGTCTCGCCTGGAGCGATCTCGGCATCGTCGCGATCATGGGCCTCGTCTACACCGCTCTGTGCTTCAGCCTGTTCACCGACGGCCTGCGCTTCGTGAGGGTCGAGCACGCCGGCATCCTGGGCTACCTCGAGCCGGTCACGGCGCCGGTGTGGGCGCTTCTGCTGGTCGGCGAGCGGCCGCCGCTGTCGACTTGGCTGGGCGGGGCGCTGATCGTCGGCGCCGGCTGCTTTGCCATCGCCCTGGGCCGGGCCGAGACCGAGGTGCCGGCGTGAGCGGCCGCCTGCGAGGCTACGGCGAGACCCTCGGCGCCGGTCTCATCAACGGCTCGATCGGCGTGTTCGTCACCTACGCGTCCATGCCGGCGACCATGCTGGTCGCCGTGCGCATGGTCTTCGCCGGTCTCGTGCTCGGCGTGGTGGTCGCCATGCGCCGCGACTGGAAGGCGCTGTTTGCCGACCGCGGTACGACGATCCGTCTGCTGGTCTGCGGCGTTGCCCTGGCGGTCAATCTGGTGAGCTACTTCATCGCCATCCGCCAGACCGGCGTGGCGGTGGCCATCTTCCTCTCGTACCTCGCGCCGGTCTACGTCGCCTTCGTGGCGCCTCATCTCGAAGGCGGGCGCACCGAGGCCGCCGTCTACGCGGCGCTGGGCGTGGGGCTTGGCGGCATGGCTCTGATCCTGGTGCCCGGGCTCACCGGCCAGAGCGTGCAGCTGACGCCCTACGGCCTGTCCTTCGCCGTTCTTGCCGGCCTGATGTACACGATCTACCTGATCGGCGGCAAGCAGCTGCGCCGCCGCGGCGTGCACGCCACCACGATCGTGTTCGCGATGAGTGTCCTGGCCGCCGTCGTGTTGCTGCCGCTCGGTCTGCTGCAGACGCCCGCCGCCGACTTTACCGCGCGCAACTTCGCCATCGCCGGCTTCCTGGGCGTGGTCTGCACCGCGCTGACCTTCAGTCTGGCCATGGACGGCATGCGCTACATCAAGGTGCAGCAGGCGGCGATCCTGGGCTACGTCGAGCCGGTCAGCGCCCCGGTGTACGCCCTGATCTTTCTGAGCCAGGTGCCATCGATCTGGACGGTCGTCGGCGGGGCGTTCATCGTCGTCGCCGGCGTGATCGTGGTGCGCTACGGCGCGCCCGAGAGCGAGCCCGAGCTGCCGGGCCTGGCGCTGGCCGACCCGACTGGCGGCGACGCCGACTGATGGCGAGCACGACAACGCGGGGCTATCTCATGGTCTCGGTGTCGTACCTGATCATGGGCTCGATCGGCGCTCTCGTGGACTACACGACGGCGCCCGAAAGCGGGCTGCTCGTGCTGCGCTTCGTCACCGCCGGCCTCGTGCTCGGCGCGGTCTTCGCGCGCCGCCGGCCGCTGGCCGGCGTGCGCCGGCCAGGCATACCGACGCGGCTGCTGGCCATGGGCCTGGTCGACTCGCTGACCCTGCTGCTGTTCTTCGTCGCGCTGCGCGAGACCAACGTCTCGATCGGCATGTTCCTCGAGTTCATGGCGCCGGTCTGGGTGGCGGTCGCGGCGCCGCGCGTCTTCCGCGGACGCACCGAGCCCGTCGTCTACGTGGCGCTGGGCGTCGCCCTCGCCGGCCTGGCCACCATTCTGTGGCCGACCATCTCCGGCCACGCCGCGCACGTCTCGGCGCTGGGCCTGCTCGCCGGCACGGTCTCGGGCCTCGGCTATGCCGCCTTTCAGATCATCGTGAAGGATCTGACCAACCGCGGCGTGGGCGCCGTCACCATCGTGATCAGCGAGATGAGCATCAACAGCGTCGTGTTGCTGCCGCTGGCGCTCTGGCAGACCGTGGGCGCCGGCCGCCACATGACCGGTCGCGACATCGTGGTGGGGATCGTGCTCGGCGTGGTCTGCACAGCGCTCGCCTACACGCTGTGGACCGAGGGTGTGAGCCGCATCCGCGTGCAGCATTCGTCGATCCTCGGCTACCTGGAACCGCTGAGCGCGCCGTTCTACGCGCTGCTGCTGCTCGGCGAGTGGCCCGGGCCGTGGACCCTCATGGGCGGGGCGCTCATCATCGTCGCCGGCGTGCTGGTGGTGACCATGGGTGAACGCACGGACGGCGTTGAGGTGACGCCGGCGTAAGTCCTCGGCGCTCGAGCGCCGGGCAGCCTGCCCGCGCCGGGCGAACGCTTCATAAGGCATACAATCAAAGCATTCTTGAGAGGAAAAGGAGTCAGGTATGGCGACCAGACCAGTGCAGAGCGCGGCCAAGCTCGACCTCACGAGGTCCATGGCGATGCTCGCCGACGCCCAGCGGCTCACCCCGGGCGGTGTGGGCGGCATCCGCAGGCCCTACAACTTCGTGGTCGGCGAGTACCCGGTGTTCATCACTCACGGCCAGGGCGGCCACATCTTCGACGTCGACGGCAACGAGTACATTGACATGCTCTGCGCCTACGGGCCGATCATCCTCGGCTACGTCGAGCCCGAGATCAACGATGCGGCCAAGGCGCAGATGGACAAGGGCTTCTGCTTCAGCCTCGTTCAGCCGCTGCAGAACGAGCTCGAAGAGCGCCTCGCCGACATCATGCCGTGCGGCGAGCAGACGATCCTGGTCAAGACCGGCTCCGACGCGACCGGCGCGGCCGTCCGCGCCATGCGCGCCTACACCGGCCGCGACGTGATCGCGCGCTGTGGCTACCACGGCTGGGGCGACTGGTGCGTCGAGCACCACGGCGGCGTGCCGCAGGCCGTGTGGGAGCTCACCAAGGAGTTCGAGTACGGCAACATTTCCGACCTGGAACGCGTCTTCGCCGAGAATCCCGGCAAAATCGCCGGCGTGATCATCACGCCGGTCGGTCACCCCATGGCCAAGCCGGTCATCGCTCCCCCGCCCGGCTATCTCGAGGCCGTCAAGGAGCTCGTGCACGCCAACGGCGCCGTGCTCACCTTCGACGAGATCCGCACCGGCTTTCGCGTGTCCATGGGCGGCGCCAGCGAGCGCTACGGCGTGGTGCCCGACCTGACAACCGTCGGCAAGGCGATGGCCAACGGTTACTCCATCGCCGCTCTGGTCGGCAGGCGCGAGGTCATGAACGTCTACGTCAAGGACGCTTTCCTGAGCTCGACCTACTTTCCCAACAGCCTCGAGATGGCGGCCAGCATGAAGTGTCTCGAGATCCTCGAGCGCGAGAAGGTGCAGGACGCCATCTGGGAGCGCGGCACGCGCTTCCTCGCGCGCCTCGGGGCGATCGTCGACGCCTCGGGCGTGCCGGTCACAAAGAGCGGCATCCCACCGATGCCGTTCCTCACCTTCGACCACGTCGACGACCACTACAAGGAGCGTCGCACCGAGTTCTACACGCAGTGCATCCGCCGCGGGCTGTTCGTCCAGCCCTATCACCACTGGTACATCTGCTACCGGCACACCGAGGCCGACCTTGCGCGCGCCCTCGAGGTCGTCGAGGAGTCGCTGGCCTTCGTGGCCGAGTCGCATCCCTGGCTGAGGTAGCAACGTGAGCCGACGCCGCCCCACTCCGACATCAACAACTTACAGGGAGTCGTGATGGAGAAGCTCATCATCACCGTCGCCGGTGTCGGCGCCGAGACGACCAAGGAGGCGCAGCCCGGGTTGCCGGTCGCCGCCGTCGAGATCGGCGCCGACGCGGCCCGCTGCCGTGAAGCCGGCGCCGCCATGTACCACCTGCACGTGCGCGACGCGGCCGGCCACCCTACGCAGGCCAAAGAGGTCTTCGCGGCCGCCATCGAGGAGATCCGCAAGCGCACCGACATAATCGTCCAGACCTCGACCGGCGGCGCCATGGGCATGACCGCCGACGAGCGGCTGCAGCCGCTCGAGCTCGATCCCGAGATGGCCTCGCTGACCACCGGCACGGCCAACTTCGGCGATGACGTGTTCTTCAACGACACCGCTCTGATGAGCGAGTTCTACCGGCGCATGCAGGCTAAAGGCGTGCGCCCCGAGTTCGAGATCTTCGAGGCCGGCCAGATCGACAACGCCCTCAAGCTGGTGAAGCGCTTCGGGCCGGCGGGACCGCTGCTGCACTGGGACTTCGTGCTTGGCGTGCCGGGCTCGATGAGCGGCGAGCCGCGCAATCTGGCGTTTCTCGTGGACCGCATCCCCGACGGCTCCACCTGGACCTGCACCGGCATCGGTCGCTGGCACATGCCGGTGACGATGACGGCGCTCGCCCTGGGCGGCAACGTCCGTCTCGGCTTTGAGGACAACATCTTCCTGCACAAGGGCGTGCTGGCTCAGGACAACGCCGAGCTCGTCGGCCGGGTGGCCCGGCTGGCCGGCGAGTGGGACCGCGCCTGCGCCACGCCCGACGAGGCGCGACGGATCCTGAGGCTGACGCCCTACGACGCGTGAGCGCCGGGGCGCGGCGGCCGCAGGCCGCCGCGCCCCGGCCTGTCGACAGACCAGACAACGAAAAACGCCGGGCGGGCGCGCCCGAGCCCCCCTTTCGCTCCGAACTGGGCGTAGCATAGACGCGTAGACTTGGCAATCCTGCGCGACGGTGGGCCGCGCGGCATTGGGGGGTCAACCGCTGGGCATCTTCTCTAAAGAACGGGCCAACGATCCGGGCACCGACAGGCTTCTGGCAAATCTCGTTCAGCTCGGAAACCTCTTGCGGTCGAGCCCCGACCTCTTGGGCGTCGTGCGCTCGATCGCCACTGGCGCCGCGCGCACCTTCGGCTTCAACGAGGTGGCCGTCTACCTGGCCGCACCCGGCGACGACCTGTTCCACGCCCACGCCGTGGCGGGTCGCGACGAAGTGCGCGACCAGGCGATCCTCGACACACCGGTGCCGGCGGCGGCCTTTGGCGCCCTTATGCCCGAGCGCTACCAGATTGGCTGCGCGTTCTTCGTCGATCATCACGAGCATCGCTACACCCCCGAGGAACGGGCGCTCTTCCTGGTCCCCGAACCCATTGCCGACGGGCCCGACGACCCCGTCGGGCGCCAGTCCGGCGAGTGGCAGCGTGGTGACAGACTCCTGGTGCCCCTGCGTGACCGGGCCGATCGCATGATCGGCGTACTCGACCTGGCCGACCCGGCCGTCCGCGCGCTGCCCACGCTCGACCTGGCCAAGGAGCTCGAGGTGTTCGCCACCTTTGCCGCCGCCGCCGTCGAGAGCGCTCGCCAGTTCGAAGAGCTCGAGCGCACGACCGGCCTGCTCGAGCAGCAGCTCAAGGTGCGCCACGAGCTGCTCGACGTGTCGGGCTCGCTGCTGTCGACGCTCGACCCCACCGCCGTCTTCGTGCAGATCGCCGACGCGCTCAAGATGCTCGTCGACTACGACACCATCGACATCGCCCTGGTCGACGAGAGCGCCTACGAGCTCGTCACCATCTTCGCGCAAGACAAATGGGCCAACGAGATGCTCAAGTTCCGCCAGCCGCTCGACCAGGGCGTGGGCGGTTGGGTGGTGCGTCACGACCAGCCCCAGCTCGTCAACGACATGACCCACGATCCTCGCGGTGTCCTTGTGCCCGGTACCGACCGCGAACCTCAGGCGTCGGTGCTCGTGCCGCTGCGCTTCATGGGCGCGGTCATCGGCCTGCTGGCCGTCGATCGGCTGGCGGGCCGCACGTTCGAGGAGCGCGAGCTCGAGATCGTCGAGCTTTTCGCCAACCTCGCCGCCATCGCCATTCGCAACGCGCGCTCCTATAAGGAGATGGAAGTCCAGGCCTCGACCGACGGACTGACCGGGCTGTTCAACCACCGCCGGTTCCAGGAGGCGCTGGCCCTCGAAGTGGCACGCGCCGAACGCTATGACACCGATTTCTGCTTGCTGATGCTCGACCTCGACCGCTTCAAGTCGGTCAACGACACCGTCGGCCACCAGCGCGGCGACGAGGTGCTGCGCGATGTGGCCGACGTGCTGCGGCGCTGCTCGCGCGAATCCGACTTCGCGGCCCGCTACGGCGGCGAGGAGTTTGCCATGATCCTGCCGCATACCGACATCGACGAGGCGCGCCGGGTAGCCGAACGCGTCCGCGGTCAGGTCGCCGACCTGTCGGCGATCGAGTCGGGCCTGTCGGTGACCGTCTCGGTGGGCATCGCCTCGTTTCCGCGCCACGCCGGCGACACCGGCGGCATCATCGGCGCGGCCGACGCGGCCCTGCTGGCCGCCAAGGCGCGCGGGCGCAACTGCGTCTACACGTTCGGTGACGACGAGGAACCCTCCGCCGGGCTCGCCGGACAGACGCCGCTGGCCGCTTTGGGCCAGCGCTTCGCGCTGCGGGCCGGCTTGTCGCAGGGCGAGGCCGTCGCTCTCGCCGGCGCCCTGCACGTGCTCGCGTCCTCTCTGAGCAGCCCCAGCCTGGCGGTCGCGGCCCCCGCCCCCGGCGTCGGCGGCGCCGCGCCGGCGATCGACCACCTCTTCGCGGCGCTGCTTTATGGCACCGAGCGCTGGGATGGTTCCGGGTATCCCGAAGGCCTGCGGGGCGAGTCGATCCCGCGGGTGGCGCGCGCCTTCGCCGTTCTGCGCGCCTACTCTCACGATGGCACCGACGGCGGGGCTTCGCTGCGCGCCGAGGCGGGCCATCAGTTCGACCCGCGAATGGTCAACCGCTTTCTGGCCTTTTTGGGCGAAGAAGCGAGCCGCTGGAACCCGCTCGACGGCGTCGCCGCCGAGCGCGGCTGACGACCGGACCGCCCGGCCCCTGCGGTTCAGGGGCCCGCCGCGCTGGCCTTGCCCCCATCGTCGGCCTCGTGGTGCAGCGGAATGACCCGATCGAGCCCCGTGCGGGCCAGGAGCCGCGCGACGAGCCTGTCGTCGCCGCACAGCGTGAATGCGCCGGCGCGTCGTGCCGTGAGCTTGTAGCCGAACACCAGGGCGCTCAGCCCCGAACTGTCGATCAGGCTGACGGAGCGCAGGGCAAGAGTGATGCGACGGGCGCCGGCGTCGGCGGCGCGGGTCAGTTCGGCGCGCAGAAGGGGAGCGGTGTAGACGTCGAGATTACCCTCGGCGGTGATGCGCGCCGACTCGCCGTCGATCGTGGCGCTCAGGCGCAAGTCGCTCTGGGGATGATGTAGCGTCATACGAACGCTTTTTTTCCCGCGCGTGGGGGCCGGCTAACCGTTCGGCCGGGTGCCGCGCGCGCCGGCGCGCACGCCGCGCCGCCGAACGCTGCTGCCGGCGGCGGGCGCTGGCGAGCGGGTCGCACACGGCGAGCCCCGACGCCGACGGCGTCAAGGGCGGCCGTATCTGACATAATGGTCTCATGGCCAAGGTCTACAACATGCCCAAGAAGCCGGCGGCGCCGGCCGCCCGCCGTCGCGGTCGACTCGTCGGCATCTCCGTAGCGGTCGTGGCGCTCGCCCTGGTGCTGTTCGTCATCTACCTGCTGGCCTACACCGACTGGCTCTGGTTCGGCGAGATCGGCCTGCGGGTCGTGTTCTGGCGGCAGATCTGGTCGCGGCTCGTCGTCGGCGTGGCGGCCGGCGCCATCTTCTTTGTCATCTTCTACGCCAACGTCGAGATAGCGCGGCGTCTGTCGCCGCGCCACCGCGCCTTCGAGGGCATCGACGTCGTCGAGTACGTCAATGAGCGCACGGTGCAGGGGCTCCGTCGCGGTGGTCTCATCGTCTCGGTGGTGATCGCCGTCCTGGTCGGCGCCGGCGCGTCGGGCGATTGGCTGCTGTTTCAGCGCGCCTTGAACGGCGTGGCGTTCGGCGCCACCGACCCGATCTTCCATCACGACCTCGGCTTCTACGTCTTTACGCTGCCGGCCTGGCAGGCGGTCTACGGTCTGGTCATGGGATCGCTCATCGCCGGTCTGGTCGCCGCGGTGATCATCCACGGCGCCATGGGGGGTCTGGTCCTTGCCCAACAGGGCCCGGCCCCGACGACCGAACAGCCCGCGCCGGCGGCCCGCGGTCCGTTTGGCCCGGGCGGTCCCTTCGCGCGTGGCCCCGGCCAAGCCAACGTGAACTTCGTCATCAGGCCGCGCAGCCAGTCCATCGCCCACCTCTCCGTGCTGCTCGGCATCATCTTCGCGGTGGCCGGCTCGGGCTACATCTTCAAGGCCTGGAACCTGCTGTATTCGACCGGCGGCGTGGTCGCCGGCGCCGGTTACACCGACATCCACGCCGGCCTGCCGGGCATGCGCGTCATGATGGTCATCGGCTGGGCTCTGGGCGCGCTGCTCATCGCCAATGCGTTCTGGCGGCGGCGCTGGCGCTGGCCGCTCTACGGCGTGGGCGCGTGGGTAGTTGCCCTGATCGTCATCAGGGTCGCGTTCCCGGCGGTCATGCAGTCGCTCATCGTCAGCCCGAACCAGCAGGCCAAAGAGGGACCGTACATCGCCGACAACATCGCAGCGACGCGCGCCGCCTACGGCCTCGACCGGATCAACCAGACCCAGTATCCGCTCACCGGCGACCTGAGCACCGCCAAACTCGCCGCCAACGACGGCACCATCCGCAACATCCGGCTGTGGGACCAGAGCACCCTGCTCAGCAGTTACAACCAGCTGCAGCAGCTGCGCCCCTACTACCAGTTCACCACGGTGAGCATCGACAGATACGACGTCAACGGCGTCTACCGCGAGACGATGCTGGCCCCGCGCGAGCTGAACATCGCCGGCCTGCCGACGCAGTCGCAGACCTGGGTCAACCAGCACCTGACCTATACGCACGGCTTTGGAGTCGTGGTGTCGGCGGTCAACCAGGTCACATCGGACGGCTCGCCCGACTTTCTTGTGCAGAACGTGCCGCCGGTCTCCAGCGCCCCCGACCTCGCCGTCACCCAGCCGCGCATCTACTACGGCCTGCTGGGCACCAGCTACACGCTGGTCGACACCAATACCCCCGAGTTCGACTATCCCGGCGCGGCCGGCGGCGCCGCCGGCGGCGGCAGCTACCACTACACGGGCAGCGGCGGCATTCCCATCAGCTCGACCTTCAACAAGCTCGCCTTCTCGGTGCG
>PLTW01000250.1:18820-22605 GCA_003164655.1 Actinomycetota bacterium | reverse complement strand
TCTCGTCGGCGCGCTGCTCGGCGAGGGGCAAGCGCACCTGCAACGTCTTGGCGACCCTCTGACGCTCGGCATCGCCGAGGATCGGGTCGGGGCGGCCGCGGGCCGGAAAGCCGCCTTCGGCCAGCCCGGTGAACACCAC
The DNA here is from genome assembly GCA_003164655.1 of Actinomycetota bacterium. Taxonomy (GTDB): domain Bacteria; phylum Actinomycetota; class Thermoleophilia; order UBA2241; family UBA2241; genus Bog-752. Next base: position 22,466 of record PLTW01000250.1, on the reverse strand, counting down.
CGTGTTGAAGCTCAGACCGCGCAGCTCGAGCGGCGTGAGCACCGCGACGCCGTCGCGCCCCACCCGGCCGGTCGGCAGGGCCGCGCTCGCCAGCAGCTCGCGAACGGCGGCGACCGCCTCGGCCACGTCGACCTCTTCGTCGACGACGGCCAGACCGCGCAGACCCCCGGCACAGTCGCGTGCCGAGTCGCACGCGGGGGGCTCGAACAACGCGTCGGTGACCGCCGCCAGCGCGTCGGCCCAGGCGCTCCAAGAGGCCCGCTGGGGGAGGCCGCCGCGGGCGCGCGCCAGCGCGCCCGCGGCGGCCTCGAGACCGCGCGTCGCGCCCAAGCGCAGGCGCAGCGCCTCGACCTTGTCGTCTGTCTCGTCGTCGTCTCCCTCGGGTTCGAGCGCATGCGAATTCAGATCTGCCAGCCGGCTCTCGAGGCCCCGCCGGCGACGGCCGAGCCGCTCCGCCCACTGTTCGACACCGCTCACCACCCCGGCCTGTCGCGCTTCGTCGAGCCACAACGCCATCTCGACGGGCGACGCTTCGGTGTGACGCAACGGCGCCGCCGCCAGAAGGTCGACGACGGCGCGCCGCGCAAACGGCTCGCCGGCGAGCGGCACCAGGCAGTCGGCCAAGCGCAGAAGCAGCCGCGGTCCCGGTGACCGGTCGGGCCGCCGGCAGGCGACCGGCAAGTCGGCGGCCACGAGAGCGGCGGCAACACGCTCGACGTCGTCGCCGTGAGGTACGACGATCGCGCAGTCCCACAGCGACGCGCCACCTTCGGCGGCGGCGACGACGGCGCGCAGAGCCTCGCGGGTCTCGGCGCGCTCGTCGGTCACGGAGGCGACGATGAGCGTCGTGTCGCCGACGAACGTCAATGACGGGCCGGACGGTGACGCGGGCGGCGCTCCGAGCGGTTCGCCGGGCGAGGGGCTGGGGGATTCGTCGCGGGATTCGCCGGCCGCTGCCCCGGTCGGCGCGCCAGGCGGCCCGGCCGACGGTGCGGCAGAGCCTGCCGCCTGATCGCGCCACACCGCGGCGACTCGGCGAAGATCAGTGTCCACGTCTGGAGCCGCGACGTCCCGTTCGGCGAGTCCGGCCGCGCGCGCCGCGCCGAGCATGGCGGCGTTGAGTCTCCTGGCCTCGCGCGGGAGCGGCTCGAACACATCGGCCCCCCCGGCGAGCAGCGTGCCGACCAGCGCCTGCTGCACCTCGTTCACGTCGTAGATACCGTAGAGGATCGTCTTGCCGAGCCCGCGAGCGGCCGGCGCCACCTGCGCCGCCGCCGCAAAGACCGCGGCGCCGTCGAGCAGGCCGCGGGCGTCGAGGTCGTGGCAGTAGGCGCGATACAGACGGTCGAGGTCGGCGGCCTTGGCGCGGCTGCGGACGTCGACGAACCCTCCGACCGGCGGGACCGCCTCTGCCCACGACGCCTGCGGACCGATGCCCGCCTCGCGCAGATCGGCGAACGTCGCCGCCAGCGCCCGTGCGAAATGGGGCAGCTCATAGGCGGCAGGAGTCTCGCGACCGTCTCTCTCTCGGCGCTTTGTGCCGAAGTACCCGAGCTCGTCGCCGTACTGTCGAATGAGGCGCCGCAGAAACCGTTCGCGGGCCAGGCCCGCGAGCGTGGCCGGCGGCGCCCCTCGCTCTCGGGCCACCAGGTCGCCGGCCAGCCGCGTGAACGACACGACGTTGACGTTGGCCACCGCCCGCAGCCGGCGCACGAGAAGGTCGCCGACGTGGGTGCGCACGGCCGCTGAGCCGACGACGATGGTGAGCGGCGCCAGAGGACGACTCCGCCGGAGCTCGAGGACGCGTTCGCAGAGCGCGACCTCGAGCTCCGCAAAGCGGCCGCTGACGTGCAGTCCCCGCTGTGGTTGGCCTTCGCCGATCATGGTTGCGGCGAGCCTACCACGCCGCCGGGACGGCGGGCGCGGCCCGCGGCCACCTTGCGGCTGGCCGATCGCGCGCGGTCAGCGATCGGATCGGTTCTTGTGGCCCGGGTCGTCCGGATATCGCGGGTCGTCCAGGTAGGGGAGCCGCTCTCCGCCTCCATTAACGAAGAAGACAAGCGGAGGCTTTCGAAATCGTCCCTGGTCGGCAACGAACGCGCTCGTCAGTTCGATGGCATCCAGCAGAGTCTCGCAGTCGCCCCTGGCGACCGCCAGCGCGCGTTCGTAGACGTCGTCAGGACCGACGGATGACGCCACCTGCACACCATCGAGTTGAATGTAGTAGTCGGCCGCATAGAGGAGCTTCAGGTCCGCGTCGAGCTCGATGGCGCGAATCGGCGCCAGGTAGGTGGTGCTGACCGCCGCCAGGCTGCGGCTGAGCTCGTCGCGGTAGAGGCGCCCGTCGGCCAGCTCGGCGGCCATGGTGGTCAACCGGTTGGCGGTGGTGTTCGTCTGGGAGAGCTCGCGCATCGTGGCGTGATACTCGTCGTTGGCCGGCGAGTCCTTTGGCCTGAACTGCACGCGGCCCTCCTCGACGACCAGCGCCGGGATCCCCAGCGCCAGGACATGAATGGCAACGAGCTTGTCAGATGCGGCCCCGACGTGCCGCAGCGCCTCTTCGACCGACGCGGAAGTCGGAAAGGCGCTCACCTCCGCATCGGCGAGGAGCTCCAGCAGTCGTCGCATGTCCTGGCGCAGTCCGAAGGTCCAGAACCGCAAAGCGAGGTTGAACCTGAGCCATGGCTCCTCGTCGGCCGGCATGGGCTGCGGCGCCAGGTCCTCGATCGCCGTGAGAAGCGCGCCGATGGACCCGTCCAGCCGGCTCACGACGCGCCTCCCACCTGCCACTCAGGTTCTCGGGTCCCACCCACGCATCCCCCCTCGGCCGACGTACGCCGCGTATGTACCCGGGTCATGACGGCCCCAACCCCGAAGACTCCCGGCCGCCGATCTCACTGCCGCGGCTGAACTGCCGCGGCGCTGTTTCGAGAAGCGGAGCGGTGGATGGCGTCTCCTCAGTACGGGGTGGCGCCGGCAAAGTCGCTTGCCATGGTCGCGGTGACCCCGCGGACGACGGTCGGGCTGGTGGTGATGATCCCCACATTGCGATCGTCGTTGGTCATGGCCGTCGTGAAGTTGCTGCTGCCTACATAGACGGTCGTGTCGTTGACCGAGATGGCCTTGGCATGAATGTAGAGCGGCGTGGTGGCGTGATACAGGTTCACATGCACCCCACCAGCCACGAGGGTCTTGAACGCGGCTACATACGAAGAAGAATACGTCATGGCAAGATCGACCGTGACCCCCCTCCTGGCGGCCGCCACGAGCGCCTGCTCGATGACCGGGCTGGCCAGCTGCTCGTCCTCGCTGTAGAGAGTGGTGCCGGGGCGAGCCGACCCGATCAGGCTCACCAGTCCGCTCTGCGCGCCCGGTGACCAGATCAGCTCCGAACCCGGGGGCGCGACACCCGGCGTCGGAGGGACAGTGGTCTTGCTGAAATCGGCGTTGAACGTAGCCTCCACACCGGACACGGCGCCGGGGTTGGTGGTGATCACGGCAAAATCGCGCATCGCCGGGTAGTCGGGCGCATAGAGGTTGCAGCTCATGACAGCCACCGCCGTGTGGTCGCACACGATGCTCTTCTGGTGCCACAGCACTCCGGGCCATGCCCAGGCGACGCCGACGCCATTGGCCTTCAGGTCGT
>PLTW01000250.1:0-18751 GCA_003164655.1 Actinomycetota bacterium | reverse complement strand
CGCTGTGCCGGACTTGGCGGCGGCGCAGCCGCAGAGAGCGCCCAGCAGACCGACTGCCGCGAGAACGCCGGCGAGTCGCGAAGTACGCATCGGGCTTTCTGCCCTCCTGATGAGTGGGTCCACAAGAAGCGCCGGCACTTCGTGGCAGTTCCTGCCTGCGGCAGCGCCCCCGTCGGGTGAGTGGCCGACGGCGCGTCCCTGGTAGGTATCGGCCGCTTCGCTGCTCTTCTTCAGCCGATCCGCGTTGGCGACGTCCACCGGCGAGCGCACGGGCTCTTCGGCACACCCGACGACCGCGCTCTAGGCCAGGCGCATGACCGCGCCTGCCGCACGCCGCACGCTCAGATCAGGCCGCTCTCGCCGGGTGACGAGGCCACTGGCGCCACGGTGTCGGCGCCGAAGTGCAGCTCCCACTGACCATCGGGAAGCGCCGCCCGCGCCCTGTCGCGCACGTTGTTCACGCCCACGAAGAACTGGCGCATCATGGCCAGCAGAAGGTAGCGGCCCTTCGAGGTGAGCCGCAGCTCGTGTTCGGTCTCGTCGCAAAACGCGCGACTCAGGCGCATGAATGCCATTTCGAGCGGCAGGGCGCGCTCCACGGGAACGCCGAAATCGGTCAGAAAGCGGCGCTTGTCGAGGCGCATGCCAAAGAGCTCCATGAGAAAGCGGTAGCGCATCTGATCACGACGCGAGAACTGCCGAAAGCCGGTCACCCCGGTGCGGCCGGCGACCACCGCAGCCTGATAGTCGAACAGCGAGAAGGTCTCGACGTACAGGCCGCCGCGCAGAAAGCTGAACGCACCCGAGCCCACCCCGACGTACTGCTCGTAATCGAGGATGTATTCGTCGAGCAGCCCTCCGCGGCGGCGCGAGAACGTCCATGCCGAAACGGGCTCGAAGGCGTCGCTCAGCTCGTCGCTGAGCAGATCGAAGCAGCGATGCTCACGCCTTGGGTCGACGCGACCGGCCGTGCGGGCCAGCGTGCGCGCCACGGCGCGGGAGGCCATGAGCGGGTAGAACGTGGCCTGGTCGCACCCGCTTTCTTTGACCAGCTCGATGTCGCGTCGCAGCATGGCGTCGGTCTGGCCGGGAAAATTGAAGATGATGTCGACGTTGAGCGACTGGAACTCTCCGGCCAGCGCCTGCAGACGCCGCAGCGCCCAGCTGCCGGAACCATACTTGTCGAACCGTTCCATCTGGCGCAGCAGACCGTCGTCGAACGACTGCACGCCGACCGACAGGCGCTGCACGCGCGGCGCCAGCACATCGGCGTACTCTCGCGTCAGGTGATTGGGGTTCGTCTCGCAGCTCACTTCGGTTATGGAGAAGAGCTCGCGCGCCAGGTCGATGGTGGCGCAGAGCTCGTCGATCGGCTGGGTGGGCGTGCCCCCGCCGACGTAGAGCGACGTGAAGTCGTAGCCCTGGTCGGCGACCAGACGCAGCTCCTCGCGCAGGGTGCGAAAGTAGCGGCGCGCCAACCCCTCGCGATACGGGTAGCGGTTGAAGCTGCAGTAGGGACAGAGCTGTTCGCAGAACGGCACGTGCGCGTACAGCATGTACCTGACGTCGGGCTCCGGGTCGGGGATGCGCGGCCCATCGAACGGCTGCTGCTGAAGCTGGCGCCGGTTCTGCCAGTTCATGACGTGCGTAAGAAGACGCTCAGACTTGGAGACCGGCAACCGGTCGGGAAGGGCCGTCACCTACAACGCCGCTGATCGCAAGCCGGCGCGCCCCGCGGCGGACCCTGTCTCGTGCGCGGCGGCCGCGCCTCTACGGAGACGAACGACAGTGTCGAAGGCACGCATGGTCAACTTCCTGGAGATCCCGCAAAGACAAGGTATGATATCTGCAAGGTTGAGTATAGTCGAAAGCCGTGACTTTGGCGTAGCCGGCCGGGTCCTGAAGGTTGACATCGGTGAATCCACTCCCCTGCCCCGCGATCCGCTCGCGTCGCCGATCCGAGCTTCGTCGGTCAAGCGCGGCCGGCTCTGAGCCGATAGACCTCGGGTAGCTCGGCCGCAACGCGGCACAGCTGGTCAGGAGGCCCCCACGTCAAGGCTCATGCAGAGGTCGGTCGGCGCTCACTCGGTCGTCGGTATGACGGTGATCGCGTTCGCAGCGGCCTGTGTGTTGCTGGCGTTCGTCCCGCCGGCCCAGGCCGCCGTGTGGACCGCGCTGGGCACCACGCGCGTGTTTCCAACCACCAGGCCCGGCACGCAGCACGTCGCCGACCTGACGGCCGCGGGCGGTGAGTACGAGGGCCTGATCGTCGGCCTGCGGGGCGACGTCCAGCGCAAGGTCACCGTGACCTGGTCCGCCGGCAGCGACTCGCTTCTCACTGCCAATGCCGTTCTCGACCAGGTGGCGTTCGTCCGCATCCGCCGCCCGACCTCGGGCGCCGGGTCCAAGCCCGGTCTGTACCCCGATCCCCTGCTGCCGCGAGACTTCGGCCAGGTTCTTACTGTGCCGGGCGGCAGCTCCTCACTGTACGTGCTGCTCCACGTGCCCTACCAGGCTGCCGCCGGCGCCTACACCGGCAACCTCGAAGTCTCGAACGGTGCCGAGCGCGTCTCGCTGGCGGTCCGGCTGCGGGTGTGGAGCTTCGGCTGGCAGCGCTTGAGCGTGCGCACCGCCTTCGGCGTCGACTTCAGGACGCTTGGCGGCAGTCAGGTCGCCGACTACGCGATGCTCGCACAGCACGGCGTGACCCCGCAGATGCCCAGGGTCGTGCCCCGTACGCAGGCCGACGGCAGCATCGCCGCGGGGCCGTATGCCCGCGGCCTCGATCCCTACCTGGGGACGGACGGACTCGACCTCACGACCATCGTCGCACCCTGGGTCGACTGGTGGCCCCAGTACTCGTGGAGACTGAAGTCGGGCAACTCGGCTCTGCTGAACTATCTCGCCAACGTCTGCCGCGTCTTCAAGGCGAACGGCTGGCAGAACAAGCTGATCGCCCACCCCATGGACGAACCGACCTCGACGGCCGCCGAAAAGGCCGCTGACGCGCTGGCGCGCACGCTCCACAAGGCAAGTGCCCGGGCCGGGTTTCGCGCCGATTTTCTGCTCACCGACGACCCGCGGCCCACCAGCCTGGGCCCGCTGCTGCCGGCCAACCGGTTTCTCTGGAACGACGTCGACATCTGGTGCGTGCGCTACTTCTACTTCTTTGGCCGGGTGCCCGTGCTGCGCAAGCTCCAGGCCAGAGGCGCCCAGGTGTGGTGGTATCCCTACTACAACTCCTCGGTCGCCAAGCTGCCCAGCTTCGTGATCGACAAGTCGCTGGCCGACGAGCAGGTCTGGGGCTGGCTGATGTACCAATGGCACGTCGACGGCATGCTCTACTGGGGCGTCAACCGCTGGGGCGCGGCGCGCACCGGCAAGGGCAATCGCGACCCCTATCAGGATCCGCTGTCGTTTCAGTACCCGGACGGCCGCGTCGCCAATGGTGAGGCCTGCCTCATCTACCCCGGCTATTACCCCCGCTACGGTCTGGACGACAGAGACGCACCGCCGGTGTCGTCGCTACGACTCGAGGCGCTGCGCGACGGCTTTCAGGATCTCGAGTACCTCAAGCTGGCGACCAGTCTCTGCGGGACCGGCTTCGTCGACTCGGTCGTCAAAAGCGTCACTTCGTACCCCTACAGGATCACCTACGGGCACGTGTTCGACTTTCCCAAGTACACGACCTCGCCGGCCGTCTTCGAGACGGCTCGCGTCAAGCTGGCGCAGGCCATCGAACAGGCCATGGCGCAGAGAGCGTCGCAGTCGGCGACCTCCCGACGAGCGCTCTAGGCCAGCCTCACGACCACCACCTGAAGGTCGTCGCGCAGCCTTCCGGCGAAGGCGAAAGCGGCGTCGCGCACGCCTGCGGCGGCCTCGTGGGCCGAGCGTCCGCGCAGGCCCGAGACGGCCTCCAGCAGCCGCTGCTCGCCGAACAGATCACCCTCGCGGCGAGCCTCGGTGACGCCGTCGGTGTAGAGCACGAGGTAGTCCTCGAGCGTGAGCATCGCGTGGCCGCTGGCGTAGGGCCGCTCGAAGGAGCCCAGCGGCGGTCCGTAGGCCACGACGAGCGGCGCACAGGTGAAGGCGCCGAGATGGATGGGCGCCGGATGGCCGGCGCTCGCGTAGCTCACATGCCCCGTGTGGGGGTCGAGGACCGCCAGAAAGGCGGTGACGTGAGGCTCGCCTGAGTCGTAGCGCAGCAGAAGCTCGTTGGTCTTGGCCAGGATGAAGTCCGGCGACGAATCGATCGTGGCGAGCGCTCTCACGGTGCTGCGCACCGTCTCGGTCAGACCGGCGGCTCGCACGCCCTTGCCGGCCACGTCGCCGATCAACACCACAACGTGGCGGTCGTCGACCACGAACACGTCGCTGAAGTCACCGCCCACGAGCTCGGGTTCGTTGGCCGGCCTGGAGACCGCGCCGAGGTCGAGGCCGGCCACGACGGGCAGCTCGTGGAGAAAGTTCTGCTGGAGGGTCGTGGCTATGGTGCGCTGGGCCTCGTAGAGGCTGGCGTTCTCGAGCGCCAACGACAGCGAAGAGGCGAGGTTGGTGACGAAGTCGACTTCCTGTTCGGAGAAGCGATGTGCCGTCGCGTGGTAGTTGTAGTAGACGACGGCGACGGGGCGGCCCCGAACCACCAGCGGCGCGCAGATGACCGACTTGATGCTCCAGGCGGCCATCAGCTCGGGCACGACACGCGGATCGTCGCGTGTGTCGCTGACGGCGAGCGTCCGGCCGGTGCGCATCGCCTCGACACCGTGCGTGTCGTGGTGGTCGGGTATGAGGATGCCGACCCTGTCTTGCGGGTAGTTGTGGACGTAGGCCACCCGGAACCTCGCGGCCTCGTCGTCGTGGATGCTCAGCCCTGCAGTCTCGCTTCCGAGGACCGCTGCCCCCTCTCTGAGCGCCGTCTGCACGATCTCGGCGACGTCGAGCAAGGAATGGATCGCCCGGTCGATGGCGGATAGCGCGGCGTTCATCGCCGCCAGGCGTCGCTCACGTTCAAAGCGCCGGGCGTTCTCCAGGCCCGTCGCCGACTGGGCAGCGACGGCCTCGATAAACGAGAGCTCCTCGGTGGCAAAACGCCGCGGCCGCGTCCAGGCCACATAGAACGTGCCCACGACCTGGCCGCTGACGACCAGGGGGACCAGAACGTAGGAGTGAACCCCGGCGTCCAGGGCATTCTGTCTGCTTTCGTCACTGATCAGGGACGCCCCGACGTCCTCGCCGATACTGCGCGCGGCCGAGCGAAAACAGACCGCCGTCTCTGTGTCAGAGTCCACCGGCAGCGCCCCGAGACGCTCCAGCATGCCATCGGGGTCGACGCTGGCCGCCGACTCCAGAAGGAGGGCGTCGTCGCTCACGAGGCGTATCTGCACCTGTCGTGCGGCCAGCAGGCAATGCACCGAGTCCACCACGGCAGACGCGACCGCACGTGAGTCGAGAGACGAGGCCGCGCGGTCGGCGATCTCCTTGAGGACGGCGAGGCGAGCGGCGCGTTCGGCCTCGCCCCGTCGCGCGGCCAGCTCCGCTTCGAGCAGGCGCGCGTTCTCGATGGCGAGCGAGACCGTGGCGCCCAGCTTGCGACCAAAGTCGGTCTCGACCTCGTCGAACCGGCGGACCTGCCGGCCGTACAGGAGCAGGCAGCCGATCACGCGTCCTCTGACGATCAGCGGCACGGCCAGCACCGATCGCAGGTCGTGGGCGCCCGCGAAGCCGACGACGGTCGCGCTGCCCGCCATGGTGTCGCTGACCGCCAGAGGTTCACCGGCAGTCATGGCGCCGGTGGCGTTGGGCGCCTCCTGTTCGGTCAGGCGCACGCCGACGTCTTCAGCCGCCAGGCCGTACTGGCGACGAATGACCCAGGCGGGTTCTTCGCGCATGGCGATGACGCCGGCATCGAGGGCGAGGGCACGCACGGCTTCGTCGAGGGCGGCCTGAAGGACGGCCTCGATGTCCAGAGCCGCATGGACCCGGTGCTCGATCGCGTTCAGCGATTCGGCCAACCGGGCCCGCTCGCCGAGACTCTCAGCCTGAACGCCGAGCTTCTCGGTCTGCGCCTGCAGCTCTTCGGTCTGCGCCTGCAGCTCTTCGGTCTGCGCCTGCAGCTCTTCACTTTGGACCTGCAGCTCCCCGTCGCGTTCCTGCAGCTCGGCGATCAGCCGTTCACGCTCGCACTCGGCCTGCGTGCGCTCGGTGATGTCGGCCACCAGGACCCCGACCTGTCGCGCCGCCGGGCGAAAGACGAGAATCTCGAACTGCCGCTCGAAGACCTCGGAATACTGGCTGTAGCGGGCCGGCTCACCGGTGTCCGCCACCTCGGCAAGGACCGCGACCCAGGCCGAGTCGAGGTCGGGCACGACCTCGGAAGCCAGGCGGCCGACAAGGCGGTCGCGCTCGTGGTCCATGAGCTTCTCAAAAGCGGGGTTGACCTCGAGGTAGCGAAAGTCGCGCGGCGCGCCGTCGCTGTCGCCGACGATCTCCGCCAGATAGAAACTCTCCTGGATGCTCTCGAACAGCGCGCGAAAGCGAGCCTGGCTCTCGCGCAGATCGTCGGCCGCTCGTTGGCGCTCGGTCTCGCTGCGCTTGCGTGCCGTGATGTCGTGGAAGTAGGCGGTGACGCCGGCGGGCGTCGGGTAGACGCGCACCTCGACCCAGCCGTCGATCACCGGCGACCACCATTCCATGGCGGCTGGGCTGCCGAGCTCCATGGCCGCCCAAAAGATCCGCTCGAGCTCCGAGCCGCGAAGCTTGGGAAAGAGCGCCAGGAGCCGGCGGCCGAGCAGCTCGTCGCGCGAGCGTCCCAGCAGCCGGCAGGCAGGCTCGTTCGCATAGACGTAGCGGTACTCCCAGTCCAGAGCGACGAAGCCCTCGTCGATCTCCTCGAGCATGGCCCGCGTGCGGGCCTCGCGGTGGCCCAGTTGGTCGCTACCGCGCGGCTCGCCGAGGCCGCTTTCCAGCGGCAGAGGCTCGCAGTGCGCCGCTCCGCGGCGCGCCATGCGCACCTCGAGCCCGCCGTCCAAGCGCAGCTCCAGCGAGTCCATGAGCGTGGCGATGATAAACAGGCCGCGGCCGTGCTCGGCGCCGGGGTCGGGGGGCAGCTGCGGGTCGAAGCTCTCGACATCGAAGCCCCGGCCGTGGTCTGTCACCGTAGCCAGGATCTTCGTGCGCGTGAAGCGCAGGGTGATCTCGATATCGTCTGGCGAGCCGCTGTGACGGATGGCGTTGGCGCAGGCCTCCTCGACACAGAGCACGACGTCGTCGATCAGCGCGCCCGCGCGGCAGTACTGGCGCAGGTAGTCGCGCATGCGTTCACGGGCGCGCAGCAGATGTGACGGTTCGGGCGGGACGCGAAAATGCAGGCGTGGTGGCGCGGCCTGCGGCGCTACGCGGCGCTGCGACAACTGACTCCCTACATGGCGTTGCTTGAAGGCAGGAACGGCGACCATATCGTGGCCGGTTCGCAGGCATTATGGACTCTTGGCCAGTGAGCCGCCAGCCGCGGACGCGGCGCCAGACGCGCCGGCCTACTTGCTCTCGAGCATCTCCTCGACCTCGCGCATGCGGCCGTGAGCGACTTCCTCGGAGATGTAGACCTGACCGCAGACCGGACAGGCCGGCAACCCGACCGTGAACTCGACGCCCAGGTAGCGCAGCCTGACGTCGCGCTGCCGAAGCTCGACCTGGCACTGAGCGCACACCGTACTCACGGTCCGACCCGGCCCTCGGTGGCCTCGTCGTCGAGGATCTCGATGCGATGAGTGTAGGTGTCGTGGATGGCAAACCGGCCCTGCCCCAGCGGCGAGTACTCCACCCAGAGGGTCACCAGCCGCCGGCGAGCATGGCCCAGGCAATGGCCGGTGGCGCTGTCGAGCAGGCGGCGACCGCTGCGCTCGCTCGCCGCGATCACGGCGGCGAGGTCGTCCTCGCCGATGAGCTCGTCGTCCATCTTCTGCCGCATCTCGTCAGAGATCTCAAGCTGCGTCGAATCGTCCTGCGCACGGGGATCGCCATCCTCACCCCACGCGTTCCGCAACAGGTCGCGCCGGAATCGCGCGCGAGCCTGCTGGCGCTCCGTGAGGCGCGGTCCGGGCAGGGCCGGATCGCCGAACATCGGCCCTCCGAAGAGCAGATCGACGAGATGCCAGGCGCGTTTGCCGCTGCCTGCGAAGAGGTCCCGGCACATCGCGCAGTAGGCCACATAGTCGTGCGGGTCCTCGGCCACGCGGCGGGCCACCGTGGCCTGGGTAAGCTGTCGATCGACGATCACCTGCAGGCCACCCCAGCCGCAGCATTCGGTGCGCGCCCCCGACCACGGCAGCTCGACGAGCTCGAACCCGGCCCGAGCGATCAGGTGACGTGCGGCCGCGCGCACCGCCGGCGTGTCGCGCGCGGCGCACGGGTCGGCGACCGCCACGACCGGTGATCCGCCAACGGCGACCGCGGCCGCGCCGCACCCACTCGGCAGGCCGACCTCGTCCAGTACTTCCCACAGAGACACAGCCGGGATCTCGGGTGCGCTCTCCATGAGCGTCTTCTGGCACGACGGACAGGCAAGGATCAGCTGCGGTCTGCCGAGTGTCTCCCAGGATGCACGCAGCTGGGCCGTCGCCTCCGCCGCCAGCGATTCGCGACCGGCCCATTGAGCGGGCGCGCCGCAACAGCCAAGCAGCAGTCCGACCCCGCCATCGAGGCGACTGGCGAGGTGCTCATAGGCGGCCCGCACCTCACCGGGCCGCGATGCGGGGAGCTGGCAGCCGGGGTAAAAAGCAAAGGCGCTGGCGGCGGCGCCCGGCTGATGGCGGGCGCACGAGAAGTCCGCGCCGTTGGCCTGCGCCATGTCGTGCAAGGCGAAGTCGTGGACGGCCGGCGGCATGTAGCCCTTCTCGACGAGCTCGCGACGCGCGTCGAGGCACACCTCTCCCATGTTGAGATCGTGCGGACACACCGCGGCGCACAGCCCGCACAGCGCGCACGAATCGATCATCGTCTTGCTGGCGCGGTACCCCATGCCGGGCGACAGGATGAGGCTGTTGTTGATCTGCCTCACGTACTGCTTGGGGTATGAGCCATAGCGCTGCAAAAAGACGCAGGCCTTGACACATTCGAGGCAGGCGCATTGCAGGCAGCGGCCTGCCTCGCGGCGCGCTTCCGTGGCATCGTAGCCCGCCTGAGGGTCCGCGGGCGGCGCCGCGGCGGCGCTCTCCACTGCCGACCGCTCCACGTGCAGGCACGACCGACCGGCGCCCTCGCCTTCACGACCGGCGGTGAGCGAGACCCCCTCCAGGTAGCGCCGCACCGAGACCGCCAGGCTGCGTCCGTCGGCCATAGACGTGACCGCCGACCAGCCGCTGCTCGCCCGTGTCAGGCTGCCACCGGCAAAGACTCCGGGGATTTCCGTGGCGCCACTCACCCGCTCCGGGCCGGTCGACCCCAGCGCAGTGGCCAGACAGCCGGGGTCGTCGACCCCGAACGCCAGTATCACGGCATCGTGCGCGGCTCGCAGGGCGGGCAGGTCGCCGGCCGTGATCGCCTCTGCGTAACTCACCGTGACGTCGCTCACGGCCGCCGCAAGCTCGGCTTCGACCGCGGCGGCCGGCGAGCCGGCAGCGCCGGCGACGACGACCGTTCCGCTCGCCTGGGGCAAGGCGCTCCAGACGCCTCCGCCCAGCCGGCCGGTCCTCTCCAGCAACGTCACGCGGCAGCCCTTGCCGGCCAGCTCCTGGGCAGCGGCGATCCCTGTAAGGCCGCCGCCCACCACCGCCACCGAGCCCCTTCGCCGGGGTGGCCGCCGCCCTCGCGGCGCCGTTGCCGGCAGCGCCACACACGCTCGCTCGATCGCCCGGACCATGAGTGCGTCGCCGTGCTCGCCGCGCAGACAGACGGGCCGGCAGGGCTGATCGCAGGTCAGGGCCACCGCGACCGGCAACGTCACTGCCGCGCGCACCAGGGCCAGCGCCTCCGCGAGGCGGCCGTCGGCAACGGCGCTCATCATGCCGCGCACGTCGAGGTGCGCCGGGCAGGCCGCCGTGCAGGACGGAGGGCAGTCCTGCACGCAACGGTCTTCGAGCGCGCGCAGCTCAGCCTGGTCCATGCCGCCCCCGCGCCCCCCTCACTTCATTGGGCGCGAAGTCCGGCCAACACCTTGTCCGGTCGTGCGGGGAGATGCGTGATACGTACGCCACAGGCGTCGTAGATGGCATTGATGATCGAGGCGTGCGGAGAGGTGAGCGGCAGCTCGCCGCACCCCGCGGCGCCGAACGGTCCGCTGGGCCGGGGTGTCTCGATGTAGTCCACTTCCAGGGCGTCGGGCGCATCCTCGATATAGGGCAGTCCGCACTTGATCATGGTCGTGTGCTCGCCGAGATCTTCGAAGTCCTCGGTCAGGGCCAAGCCGATGCCCTGGACCAGGCCGCCCAGCAACTGGCCATCCACCGCCAGCCGGTTGGCGTGGACGCCCACGTCGGCGTGCATGGTCATGCCGACGACGTTGACCTTGCCGGTCTGCGTGTCGACTTCGACCTCGCTCATGAAGACACCATACATGTAGGTCGGCACCGGCCTGAACTGCATGGTCTCCGGCTCGATGTTGTCGCACAGCGGAGCAGTCGAGAACGTGCCCTTGTAGCGTGTCTCCAGAGCGTCGGCGATCATTTCGGGATGGCTGCGATAGCTGCCGTCGGGCTTGCGCATGGCCTCGATGAGCTGCGCAGCGGCGTTGATGATGGCCTGACCGACCATGTACTGGCAGCGGCTGGCGGCCGCGGGACCACTGTTGGGGCACGTGGCCGTGTCGTTGAGCTGCAGCCTGATCTGTTGCGGCGTCAGGCCCAGCGGCCGCAGCGCCTCGTGCGCCGTGGCAAGCGACCCGATGTCGGCGCCCTGGCCGTGGTCCTCCCAGGTGTTGAAGACGGTCACGGTACCGTCGGGATTGAGCTCGATGTCGGCACCGGCCGCGTCGGCGGTGTCGCGGGATACGTTGTACGTGCCGCAGGTGATGCCCACGCCGCGTTTCCTGGTGGGCGTCGACTCGCGCCGGGCGCGCTCCACGGCATCGTGGTATTTGGGTCGCATCATGTCGAGCAGTTCGGGCAGAGGATGCACATCGAGCTCGTCGCCGGTAGGCGTAGTAGACCCGGGTCGATAGACGTTGAGGTAGCGGAACTCCAGCGGGTCCATGCCGACCTTCTCGGCCAGCTCGTCCATGAGCACCTCAGAGGCGAACTCGGCCTGGGGCGAGCCGTAGCCGCGAAACGCCGAACCGAAGGCGTGGTTGGTGAACGTGGAGCGCCCCAACCCGCGAATGTTGGGGATGTCGTAGCAGGCGCCGATATTGCGACAGATCTTGATGACCAGCAGGTCGCCGAACTCGGAGTAGGCGCCGTGGTCCATGAGAAAGTCCCACTCCATGGCCTGCAGCTTGCCCTGCGCGTCGGCTGCCATCTTGAGGTCGCAGTAGACCGGCGAACGCTTGCCGGTGTAGGTGATCTGCTGAAAATAGTCGTAGCGCAGGGCGCACGGCTTGCCGGTGGCCAGCACGGCCGCCGCCAGGATGGCCTCCATGGTGGGGCTCAGCTTGTAGCCGAACGATCCCCCCATGGGGTTCTGGATCATGCGCAGGCGATCGGCTTCGAGACCCAGGCCTTCCTTGATCATGAGAGCCTGAGTGTAGAGCGAGATGCTCTTGGACTGGATGGTCACCCGACCGTCGTCATCGAGATACGCAAAGCCGACGTCGGGCTCCATCGGCAGGTGCGGCTGACGTTGGACATAGAACGAATCTTCAGCCACGTGGGCCGCGCCAGCCATGATGCCACCCGTCTCGGCGCCCTTCTTGAGCCCCTGCTCGAAGTAGACGTTCGGCGTGCCGGGGTGGATCTGCATGGCGTCGTCGGCGGCCGCTTCGAGCGCGTCCATGTAGGCCGGCAGCGGCTCGAGGTCGACCTTGACCTTCGCGGCCGCGGCGCGGGCGTGTTCCTCGGTGTCGGCGCACACCACGGCGATGGCGTCGCCGTACTGGAAGACCTTGTCGTCGCACAGGATCGGCCGGTCGTAGCCGTCGCCTTTGTTCCAGGGGTACAGCAGAAAGCCGAAGATGCGGTTCTTACCGCGCACGTCTCTGTGGGTCAGCACACTGTGCACACCCGGCATGCCCTGCGCCTCGCTTGTGTCGATGCCGCGAATATTGGCGTGCGAGATCTGCGCCTGTACCAGGGCGAGATGCAGTGTGCCGGGCGGCATCTTGAGAATCAGGTCGTGGCCGTAGTCACAGGTGCCGGTGACCTTGGCCAGGGCCGTGGGCCGCGGATACCTGGTATTCCAGATGCGGCCGTCCTCGGGGATCTTGAATGCCAGGTCGTCGACGGTCATCTCGCCGCGCAGCACCCTGGCGGCGTCCATGACCGCATCGACCAGCGGCCGATAGCCGGTGCAGCGACAGGCGTTGCGATGGCGCTGGAACCAGGCACGGACATCTGCGCGCGACGGCGCCGGGTCGACGTCGAGCAGGGCCTTCGCCGAGACGATGAAGCCCGGCGAACAGAACCCGCACTGGGCGCCGCCGTGGACCATCCACGCTACCTGCAGCGGATGCGGGTGCAGCGGCGTCCCGATGCCTTCGATCGTCGTCAGCTCGGCCCAGTCGTCGAGCCGACTGTACCTGGTGACGCAGGAGCGCACGACCTTGCCGTTCACGATCACCGAACAGCAGCCGCACTGACTCTGCCCGCAGCCGACCTTCGTACCTGTGAGCCCAAGCTGGCCGCGCAGCACGTCGGCCAGCGAAGTCTCGCCGTCGGCGACGACCATGGTGGGCACACCGTTCACCACGAGGATCTTCTTCTCCACCGTCCACCCCTTGTTGGCCCAGTATCGAGCACGACCCTGCCCTGGTCATGGGCAGGTCACAGGGAGAGACCGTGTCAGAGCGGAAAAGTCCGGCCCGCCTTGGGTGACGCGACCGGCGATGCGCGGACCAGTGATCTCTGTGTCGACGACAACCAGAGACCGGGGAGCCGCGCCCGGTTACTGTTCATTCCACACTGGGAGACACGGGGGTTTCCCGCACCCTGCCAGCCCACGATCTCCCGCTGTTTGCGGGCAGATCGTACCGCCGGCAGAAGCATGGCCATGATAGCCTCACGGACCTCGCCCGCAGCATGGCCGCGCTGGCACAAGAGACACGTCTGGGCGGTCCACAACGGCGCGTGCAGCACTGTGGCTCAGCGGCCTGCCATACCTGCCGCAGCCCTTCGCCGCGCCTGTCTGGGCGAGCGCGCCGGCGCCAACGGTTTGCCCCGCACGCGGTCGTGGTCAAGGAGGACGACGAGACCACATGCCGCTGCCCGAGGTCCGCGAGCGGCACGGTCAGGGCAAAGCAGAGCGCACCCGGCTGTGGCCCAGCAGCGAGGCGAACCAGGTGGTTCATGACCACCGGGAAGCGCCCCGAGAGATGATCGACGCCATCCGGTAGGCCGCCTTTCAGGGTGGCAAAGCCAGAAGCCAAGAGAAGAGGCAACCTTCATGAGCAAGACCGCGGAGTTCAGCATCGGCAGCGAGGTCACCTGCAGCGACGGCGTCTGCGGAGACCTGCGGCGCGTAGTGGTCGATCCCGTCGCCCGCTCCCTCACCCATCTCGTCGTCGAACCGAGGCATCGGCCGGGCACGGGTCATCTCGTACCGATCGGTCTCGTGGCCTCCACCACAGAGGGGATCCGGCTGCGCTGCAACAAGTCCGAGTTCGAAGCGCTCGACGACGCCGAAGAGATACGGTTTCTGCCCGGAGCAAGCGGAGACTGGAGCTACGGGCAAGAGCAGATGCTCTCCTGGCCCTACTACGTTGGCATGGGCGGCATGGGCATGGGTGCCAGTTCCCAGGCGCCCATGGATGCCGGTCCCCTGACGACCAGCCGTGACCGGGTACCGGTGGGCGAGGTGGAGGTGCGCCGGGGCGAGCACGTCCATGCCACCGACGGCGCCATCGGACGGGTTCAGGGACTGGTCGTCGATCCCGGCGATCATCACGTGACACACGTCCTGCTCGACCAGGGTCACCTCTGGGGCCAAAAAAGGGTCGCCATTCCGATCCTCGCCGTAACGAGCGTCGAGGACGGCGTGCGGCTCAACCTGACCAAAGCCGAGGTGCGCGACCTGCCGACGGTCGACCTCGATCAGCCCGCATGATTGCGGTGCGGCTCTGCGGAAGAGGCGAAGCCGCGATCGGCTCCGGCCGGTCGATGCCGTGCAGGTGGATCCTGCAGCTATGAGCTGCGCTCGAGCAGCCTCTCCTCTTCGACCGTCAACTCGGCGAGCGGGTTGGCCTCCAGCCGTTCGTCCGGGATGGCTTGTCCACTCTTGATCGAGCGACCATAGGTGCCCGTCGCCAGCCGCGCCTCGGCACGCTCGAGCGCGGCAAGCATCTTGTTCACTTCATCTTCCGATTCCTCTTCGTAGACGAGCTCGGTCAGGTCCGACGCCTGGTCGGACGAGGGCTGATCCTCGTCGGCGAGCTCGCGCTCGCTCCCGGCCTCGCGCAGGTCGACGAGGGCTCGTTCGATCCGCTGCCGCTCGGCGGCGAGGAGCTCGCGGCCACGTTGCGTATCCATGTTCTTCTCCCGTCCCGGATCCTCGGATGGACCTGGTCATGATGACGTTCTGCGGGCCACGAGTGTCCCCACCCGGCCGCCATCAGCGTACTCCCCGCCCCCTGCGAGGACGAGGCCCGAGCCGTTTGACGCCACCGCGAAGGCACGGAGAGCCTGCGGGGCGCAGGTGGCGCGGCAGGCGGCGTGTCCGCGACACCCTCGGGCAGCGCTCAGGGTAGCCCGCAAACGACCGGCGCGGCGCCGCTTTTGTGCTGCCTTCACAGCCCATCCACGGCCCGCTTTCAGCTCAAGCTCAGGGACAGCGCCCATACTGCCTGCACAGGGGCGTCTTGCGCCGCCCGCGTGCAGCAACGAGAGGAATCGCCCATGAGCCGCAAGACCATCCTCTGGATCGTCGGCGCCGTGCTGGCGGCAGCCGTGGTGGCGGCCGTCGGCATCGTCTCCTACCACGTCGGCTTCGACCACGGAGCCGGCGCCGGCGCCGTCAGCCGACTGCGAGGGCCGCTACGCGGCGACGGCATGGCCGTCGGCTTCTCCCGGCGCGTCGGCGGCGTCGGGGCCTTCCCCGGCGTCGGCCTGCTCCTCGGGCTGCTCGCCGCCGGCGGCGTCGGCGCGCTGATCGTCTACCTTGTCGGTTCGGACAGGCACCCGGCCGCAGTGGCCGCCACCGGCCCTGCCCCGGTGAGCGGCGGCGGACCGTACGACGCGCCGTGGCAGCAGTTCCAGCAGTGGCAGCAGTTCGAACAGTGGCGCCGGCAGATGTACGGCGCACCAACGGCCGAGACGCCGAGCGCGCCGATCGGGCCGCAGGCCGGGACGCCGCCGAGCGTGCCGACTCCGCCCGCCGCCGCGGCCCCGCCTGCCGCCGCAGCACAGGAGTAGCCTGACACGCCGGCCAGGGGCGAGGTCGGCGACGACATGCGTCAGCGCAGCGGGACGGCGAAGTCGCTGTCGGGCTGACTGTCTGCCGCAGGCTCGCGACGCAGGGTGAGCTCGGGAGACCGGGCGGCGAGCTTCTCGGCCTGGTCGTCGGGCACCGGGCGACACCACTCGACGGGGCCGTCGCTGTCTGGGGTTACCTCACCGTGGTAGATCTGGAACACCGCCCCGCTTCTGCCCTGCATGAGAGGTAGGGGTCGCGCCCTCAGGAGTGCGATGAACTCCTTGCCAAGGGCAAACGCAGCCTCTTCTCCCGCGACGTGGCGCAGCAGGCAGAGCAGACTGCGAGCCGCAATCTTGCGGGTCGCGGCCTCGTACCAGCGATAGCCGGAGTCGGGGTCGACGCGGGCCTGCGACAGCAGGCCCAGCTCGTCGTAGAGCCGCAGCGCCTTCGCCGACAGGCGCGACTGCCGGACAAGCTCACGGCTACCCACCAGGTCCACGGGTGACCCTCTCTTGGCCCGGGGAGATGCCCGGCAGCGACCGCTGTGAGCCTTCCCTCTGGGTCAAGGTCAAGGGCTCCGTCGCCGGAGCATCGGCCCTGTCCGGGCCCAGGCCGCTCGCGACCGCGTGAGGCCTGCCAAGACGCCCGGTCATCGTGCCGCGACCGGAGAAGCCCGGCGATGTGGTCGCCGGGGAGATCACGCTGACCCGCGCGAGGACTCGTGCCGGAAGCTCGTCTGTCGGGCGCCGCGTGTGCCGGTTCAGGCAGTCACCGGCTCCGTCAGGCCAGGAACTCCAACGGCCCTTCGCCCGTCATCACCAGCTCGCGCGTGCCCGCCGGCGAATCGTTTGCCTTACGGAGCCTTGCCTGCCCCCGGCAGCGCCTGCCCTGCGAGACCGTCAGCTGGATCGCAAAGACATCCTCGGCCGTGCCCCAGGGCGCGTCATGCAAGTCACCGCTGATCGGGCCCCGGACGCTCAGCTCCCACGCATGCGGATCGTCGGTGTCGTCGACTTCGAGCCAGCCGGGCGCGGCGATGGTGCGGTCGTCGATCGTTATGTTGATGGCCTGCAGCTCCATTGGTCCCCCTGCCCCGTGTCGCGAAGGGCTCTGGCAGGGCCCAGTCGGCGGCTCCGGAAGTACTCGAGCTTCGTGGTCGATCTGCGCGGCGGCGGTCTCCTGCGGCTTCTCGCTGCCCACGCCGCCCTCGCTGCCCGGGCACTCCCAGGAGCCCACACTCCTCGGCATCGCCTGCGCAACGAGTTGCAAGTGCACGTTGCCGTCGTCGCCCCTGGCGAACACCGAGTAATAGGTGGACATGTCGTCGGGGTAGTAGTAGGCGATGTCGTCGGTGAGGACGGCGTCGGTCAGTCTGGCATTCAGTTCAGTGCCCCCGTAGACGAGGCGCTGGCGGTCGTCGCTGATGGGATCGACGTCGTCCTCGACGAAGCCCAGTGTCGATTGAAAGATGAGGACCTCTCGCGGTCGACTGTCGCGCAGCTTCCAGGACAGGCCGGCCGAGCGGTCGCCCTGCCGGATCTGGAACTGCGCGATGTACTCGCTGTCGAAACCGCCATGATGGTGAAACAGTGTCATATTCTCAGTCCTCATTGCCGTCGAGCACGTCGACCTCGACCCAGTCGTCCTGCGGCACGACCACACGGTGAGGTGGGCTCCCATCAGCGGGCTCGGTCATCAGGATGACGCGAAAGAGATCGACATGAACGACACGGGCGACCTCGCCGTCGACCTGGACGCGCCGGCCCGTAAGGTCCTGCCAGCTCAAGGCGTCACCTGGATCTCCGGGGCTTGACGGTCGACCAGCAGCGGCGCGCCCAACTCGGCGAAGGGGAAATTCAAGAAGATGCGCCGGCCGTCGACGTCGAGCACATCGACGCACAGCTCGTGGCCCACGTCGTCGCGGCCCTCCTGGAAACGATGCGGGTACAGGCGCCGGCAGCGGTCCAGCGACACCTCGCAGGCGATGAACTTGTCGATGCCCTTTGCGCGGAGGGCCTGGGCGAATCCGGGCTCGGCCAGCGATCCGCACCTCGTCGACACCAGAACTGGACCGCAGTCCGTTACCAGCATGGCAGTCTTCATGATCCACAACCTCGTTGACGAACGCCTGGTGGCGCGGCTTGCCTGCCGTGCCGCTCCGATCACCATCACTGTTCACGTTGCCACTCGATGGCATAAGGAGCAGTGAAGAGCGCCGGTCGCGGGCTTAAGAGTGCGTGAAGCGCCCGCCGCGCTTCTGCGGGCAGCCAGAACGCCGCGCGCCAGGGTGAGCCCGACTTTCGGGAACGGAACTACTCGCCGGCGACGCCGCACCAGCGCATCAGCACAAGGGCCACCGCCGCCGCGTGGTCGACGAGATCGTCCACCACGACACACTCGTTCACGGTGTGGGCGGCGTCCAGGCCCACGGGGCCAAAGGATATGGTCGGTGTACCGCCGCGACGCGTGAACACCGCGGCATCGTGCCACGAGTCCAGGCCGCCGATGCTGCCGGGGCGGCCGATGGCGGCGGCGGCGGCGAGCGTGGTCGCCACGATGGGATGGTCGCTCGGTACTTCGGCCGGCACGATGTCGCAGGGCCACTCCCAGCTCAAGGGGTGCTCGGCAAGCCAGGGGTCGCCGGCTGCAGCAGCATTCACGTACCTCTCGACCTCGCGAAACACCGCCTGCCCCGAACCTTGATCGTCGACTTGGGCGGGCAGGTACTGCACGTCGAGCGTGAGCCGGCAGGCGGATGGATAGGTGACCATCCACTCGCCACCGCGCACGACCGTCGGGACGATGTCGCCGCGGCTCAGGAGCGGGTGCGCGAAGTCGCTGCGGGTGCGCCAGTCCTCGCGCAGGTTGCTGATCGCGTTCAGCACGATCCCGAGCTTGTCGATGGCGTTCACGGCGCCGCCATCGCGCCAGTTGGGGTGCGGCATCTCGGCGTGGCCGGCACGGCCCTCGATGTTCACCATGGCGTTGACGGCGCCCCGACAGGCCACCCACGCGGTAAACCCCGTCGGCTCGGCGCACAGACCGGCATCGGCCTTGACTCCTCGAGCTACGCAGGCAGCCGAGCCGGCCCCGCTGGACTCTTCGTCTGAGTTGGTGCAGAACACGACGTCGCCGGCCAGATGCACGCCCAGGCGGTCGAGGATCTGCAGAGCGTAGAGCATGTCGGCGATGCCGCCCTTCATGTCGGCGCTGCCTCGTCCGTAGAGACGGCCGTCGCGGACGTCGGGTGTGAACGGGT
>PLTW01000107.1 GCA_003164655.1 Actinomycetota bacterium | reverse complement strand
CCGCACGTGCGTCTACCGCATCTAGGCCGGCGTCGTCGGCAGGTCGGGACGACCCTATGGCGGCCGGCGCTCGCCGTCGCGGTCGGTCTGCAGGTATGCTGAGACTCATGAGCCGCTCGACCGACGACAACGACCTGCGCCGCAAGCGCTTTCTGGCGCTCTTCGATGCCTGCCAGGCGCTGTCGGCGAGCCTCGTTCTGAGCGAGGTAATGGAGCTCATCTGCACGGGTGTCGGCAAGGCGTTCGGCCTCTCCTATGCCGACATCTACGAGTACTCGGCCGAGCGCGACGAGCTCATGGTCATCTGGTCGTTTGCTCCCGAACATCCCGCCGCGGCGGCCGGGTTCGTCGGCACCGTCTACTCGCTGGCCGACCATCCCGCTTTTCGACGGGCGTTCGACGAAGGGCAGGTGGTCGAGTACCAGATCGACGACGACGAGCTGGTGCGGACCGATCCCCAGTTGCACGAGCAGATGCTGGGTTGGGGCGAGAAGACGATCGTCGAGGTCGGTCTGCGGTTCGGCGACACGACCATCGGGCTGCTGTCGGTCGGCAGCACCGGCGAGGCGCTGCGCTTCGACGACGAAGAGAAGGAGCTGCTGATCGCCTTCGCCACGACGGCGGCGATCGCCATTCACAACGCCCGGCTCTACCGGGCGATCGAGGAGCAGGCCGTGCGTGACGGTCTGACCGGCCTGTTCAATCACCGCGCCTTCTACGAGCGTCTCGCGGCGGAACTGACTCGCAGCCGGCGCTACGGTCATCCGGTGGGCCTGCTGATGATCGACATCGACGACTTCAAGGGCTTCAACGACCGCCACGGGCACCTGGCCGGCGACGAGGTGCTGCGCGCCGTCGCCCGCATTCTGGTCGCCGATCTGCGCCGCGAGGTCGACACGGCCTGCCGTTACGGCGGCGAGGAGTTCGCCGTCATCCTGCCCGACACGCCGCTCGGCGCCGGCGCCGTGGCCGAGCGTCTGCGCGGCAGGATCGCCGCCACGACGTTCGCCTTCGGCGACAACGACGTCGACACCGTGACGGTGAGCATCGGGGCGACCACCTTCCCGGGCCCGGCCGACACGGCCGATGCGCTCGTCGTGGTCGCCGACAAGGCTCTGTACGCGGCCAAGGCGGCCGGTAAGAACCGCGTGGTGGTGGCGCCGGGCGCCGGGTAGACGGGCCAGGGACGGCGGCGGCGGACCGCAGGTCCGCCGCCGCCGTCCCTGCGCACGAACGCGCCACCGCACGGCGCGCACGTCCATCAAGGGAAATCCTCGATAATACTCTAACGATAGTATGTAAAGATTACTGGAGCCGATGCCGATACTGACAAGGCACGGACATCCCGCAATCGGCTGCGCCCTGACCCGACCGTAGCACCAGGGCCGCCCGTCGCCGCCGGCGGGCACGGCATCGGGACAGGGAGAGCCTGCGTCTTTGAGCATTCGCACCACGACCGCGGCGATCGTCACCGTGACCATGCTCGTCCTCATGCTCGTCCTTATGGGCGCGGCCCGCGCCGTCGTCGACTCGGGCTTCAGCCAGCTCGAGCGGCGC
This sequence comes from Actinomycetota bacterium, assembly GCA_003164655.1. GTDB lineage: Bacteria > Actinomycetota > Thermoleophilia > UBA2241 > UBA2241 > Bog-752. The sequence continues at coordinate 33,323 of PLTW01000107.1, read as the reverse complement.
GACACCGACAAGAGCGTGCGGCTCTCGCTGAACTGGGTCGCCAGCCTGGCTCCGCCGCTGGCCGCCACCGCGGTGAGCTACGGCAACTGGACCGATACCTATCGCTTCATCGTCGACCGCAACGCCGCCTATGTAGCCGCCAACCTCCAGAACGCCGAGGTCGCCAGCATTCACGTCGACTTCATGGTCTTCCTCGATGCTCGTGGCAACCTGGTCTACGCCGCGTCGGTCGACAGACAGACGGGCAGGGCGCGCCCCCTGCCGCCGGGGCTCATGGCGTTCCTCAGCGGGCACCCGGCGGCGCTGCGCTTTACGGCGGCGAGCGCCACGGCGGCGGGCATCATCGGACTGCCCGGGGGGCCGGTCGTCGTGGGTGCCGCGCCGATCGTGACCAGTCAGGGGACGGGGCCGATCCGCGGGACCGTGCTGATCGGCTACGCCCTGCGCGCCGCCGACGTCGAGGCGCTGGCGCAAGCCACCGGGCTGGCCGTCACCTGGTATTCGCTGGCGGCGCCAGGCCTCCCCGCGGACGTGCTCGCTGCCCGCGACAGCCTGCGGCGCGGCACGAGCACGCTGGTCGAGCCGGTCGACCAAAAGACGGTCTCCGGCTACGGCCAGCTCGCCGACCTGCGGGGCCGGCCCGCGGTCATTCTCAGGGTGACGCTGGCGCGCACCATCGTCGCCAAGGGCCACACCGTGCTCACCGACCTGGTGATCGGCCTGCTGCTCTTCATCCTGGTCAGCATCGGCGTGCTGGTTCTCGTGCTCGACAGGTCGGTGTTCGCGCGACTCGCGCACTTAAACGAGCAGGTCAGCCGGTTCGGGATCTCCGAGCGCACCAAGGCGCGCCTGCCGGACAGGGGCGGCGACGAGATCGCGCGGCTCGCGGCCGGCATGAACACCACGCTGGATGCGCTGGAGCGCTCGCGCGGAGAGCTCTTCGAGCTGGCCACCCACGACTCACTGACTCACCTCCACAATCGGCGCTGGTTCGAAGACGAGCTCAAACGCGAGCTGGACAAGGAGGACCGTCTCGGGCTGGGTGGCGCGCTGCTCTGGTTCGACCTCGACGATTTCAAGCGCTTCAACGATACCTACGGGCACCAGATGGGCGACGAGGTGCTGGTGCGTTTCGGCGAAGCGCTGCGCCACGAAACACGCCGCTACAGCAGCCTGGCGCGGCTGGGCGGCGACGAGTTCGCCATGCTGATCCCCGGCGCCGACGACGCCGAGGCGGCGCTGGCCGCTGAGCGTCTGCTGAGCAGTCTGCTGTCGCGCACCTTCGACATCGAAGGTCGCCACGTCAGTCTCAGCGCCAGCGTCGGGCTTGCCGTGTTCCCGCGGGACGGCGGCACGGTCGAAGAGCTGCTCGCCCGCGCCGACACGGCCATGTATCGCGCCAAGAACACCGGGCGCGGTTGCGTGGCGAGCTTCTCGTCACCGCCGGCTGGGTAGGCGTCCGCGCGTCGAGCCGACGCCGCTTGCGACCGGCCGGCGGCCGCTTGCCGACGGCCGGTCGCAAGCGTCCGCAACAGCGGCGGAGCCGGCGGCCATCTTGCGTTCCCCCTGCTCGGTGCGCGATAGTGTCGCATGGCAAGGGTGACCGTCGTTCGGCGCCGCCAGGCGCGCGCCGGGCCGCGACGAGAAGGGGGCTACATGGAACGCAGGTTGTTGGCCGGCACGCGCCGGTTCGCGCTGATCGCGGGCGTCGTGCTGCTGACGGGCGGCCTGGTCTGGGGTCTGGCTACCGCCTTCGCCGCGGGCGCCTCGCCTTCGCCCAGCGCCGGCGCCGTCACCCTGCGGATCGGCTGGACCGAGGAGCCCGACAACCTCAATCCCTTCATCGGCTACCAGAACGAGACCTACGAGATCTGGGCCCTGAACTACGACCTGCTGTTCGGCTACGGCGACCGCAACCAGCCCACGCTCGATCTGGCGAGCCAGTTCCCGACCAGGGCCAACGGCGGCATCTCGGCGGACGGCCTGACCTGGACGATCAAGATCCGGGCGGGCGTCAAGTGGCAGGACGGCCAGCCGCTGACCGCCGCCGACGTCGCCTTCACGTTCAACTACATCGTCAAGAACCAGATGGCGAACTTCACGAACTCGACCTTCGGCATCAAGAGCGCGACGGCCCTCGACCCGACCACCGTGCGGATCGTGTGCAGCCGGCCCAAGGCCGACCTCGAGAGCATGTGGGTGCCGATCATCCCCCAGCACATCTGGGAGCATGTCTCGCCGCAGGCGGCCAGCACCAGCTACGCCGCCAAGCTGCCGCTCGTGGGCAGCGGGCCCTTCCAGACCGTCGAGTTCAAGAAGGGCAGCTACATCCACCTGGTGCGCAACCCGAACTACTGGGGCCCCAAGCCGGCCATCGACGACATCTACTTTCTGGTCTACCAGGACGCCGACACCATGGTCACCGACCTGAAGAGCGGCAACCTCGACGCCGCCTGGGGCCTGCCACAGGCGCAGTTCTCGGCCCTCAAGTCCGATCCCTCGTTCAAGTCGGTGCCGTACTCCTACTACAACTGGGACTACCTCGAGTTCAACTCCTACGCCAAGTCGAGCTCACTGGGCAACCCGGTACTGCGAGACTGGAAGTTCCGCAACGCCCTGAACTACGCGGTCGACAAGCAGCGGCTCGCGCAGCTGGCCTACCAGGGTTACGCGCAGCCGGCGACGACCATCATCCCGCCCGGCGTCTGGGTGAACCCCGACTATCACTGGCAGCCGCCCGCCGGGCAGCTCTACACCTTCGATCTTGCCAAGGCGAGCCAGCTCCTCACCCAGGCGGGCTACAAGCTGGGCTCGAACGGCGCGCGGCTCGACAAGAAGGGCAAACCCATCAAGCTGCGCCTGTACACCTCGACCGACAGCTCCCAGGAGCAGAGCGAGACCAAGGTGATCGCCGGCTGGCTCGGCCAGCTTGGCCTGAAGATCACGCTCTCGGTGGTCGACCCCGGCACGCTCACGTCCGACATCTACAACGCCCACGGTGCGACCTGGGCGCCCGACTTCGATCTCGTCGTGTGGAACTGGACGGGCTACTTCGACCCCGGCCAGACTCTCGTCTGCTTCACGACTCCGCAGATCGGCAGCCTCGACGAGCCCTACTGGTCGAACGCCCGCTACGATGCCCTGAACCTGGTGCAGGCCTCGACCATCGAACCACAGGCGCGCAAGACGCCGATCTGGCAGATGCAGCAGCTCATGTACCAGCAGACGCCGTGGGTGGTGCTTACCTACCCCGACTATCTCGAGGCCTACAACACGACGAAGTGGACGGGCTGGCAGCAGATGTTCGACGGTCGCGGCCCGGCCTTCAACGCCGAGGGCTACATCGGTTCGTATCTGAGCCTGCGGCCCAAGACGGCGACCGCCGGCGGCGGATCGAGCAGCACCGTGCTGATCGTCGTCGCGGTGGTCGTCGTCGTGCTGGTCGGGCTCGGCGTGGTCGTGCTGCGCCGCCGCCGGCCACAGGCCGAAGAAGACTGACGGTCGGCGAGCGCCGGCTCGCCACGAGCACCGGGGCCTCGCTGCCAAACGGCGTTCAGGCGTCGCCTGCGGTCGTGGCGAAGCCCAGGCGCATGTCGGTCCGCCTTTAGTCGGGCGTGATGTCGCGCGTGGCGCGCGAGGGGATGGCGTAGAAGATCTCGATCGCGATGAGCACCGCGACGCTGACCTTGGCGCTGGCGAAGGCCAGGACGAAGGCCAACGCGAACGCCGCCGGGCCAAAGGCGAACTGGCGGGTGACGGCGCCGATGCGCGCCGCGGTGATCCCCGCGGCCAGCAGCCGGCGCCGGCGCGAGGCGTAGAGCCAGAGAGCGGTGAAGGCCAGCGCCACCAGCAGCAGGACTCCGCTGTAGATCAGCGCGCCGACCCGCTCGCTAGGGTGGCCCAGGTTGTCGGCCAGCAGCGTGGTCGTGAACGGCGTCGCTGTGATGCCGAGCAGCAGCAGGCCGTTCAGCAGCAGGAAGGTGTGGTCGACCCGGCGGATGATGTTGAACATGCCGTGATGGTTCGACCACATGAGGAGGATCGACAGGAAGCTGATGACGAAGGCGACGTCGGTCGGCCAGCGGGCGAGCAGCGCGTGCCACAGCGCCGCATCGCTCGAGTGCGTCGCGGGCACGTGCAGCGTGAGCACAAGAAGCGTTGCCGCGATCGCGAAGACGCTGTCGGAGAAGGTCTCGACGCGACCGGTCTCGCTGACCTCGAACGAGTCTCGATGGCCGTTCGGCGGGGCCCCGCCGGAGGTCTCGGGAGCGCCGTCGGCGTCCGCTCGCAGGTCGGATGGACGCGTGCTGTCGGGGGGGCGGACCATGGGGGCCATCCTACCCACCGGCGCCTGAATGCTGTCATATACTGACGCAGGCACGGCGCGCCGAGCAACACGCGCCGCGCGTCGCTCGTCAAGGTCGGTCGCCGGTCGCCCTAACGCGGCCGGCACGAGGGAGATCGCGGTGCCCGGAGCAGTCAGTTGCCCATCTTGCGGACACATGATCGACATCGGCGGTGGTGCGTGCGCCGTGTGCGGCTTTGCGGTCCGGCCGCGCTGGGCGCCGCAGGCGCCCAGCGCGCCGGTCCCCGTCACCGCGCCGCCGCCTGTCGGTCCGCCGCCGTCGCAGATCTCCGTCGACCGACTCGAGGCGCGCTGGTCGCAGCGATCTTCAGGCCGCACTGAGCGAACGGCCGCAGCGGCAGGGTCGGCGGCGGTGGCCGCCACGCCGCCGCTCGCGGCTCGCGGCTCCTCCGGCGCGGCGCAGCGGCCTGATCGGCTCGCCCAGGCCGCCGCGTGGGCTCGACAGCGGCAGCGCGAGCTGTCGACTGCGCCGGCGCGTTCGGCGCCGCGCCGCCGCCCGCCGCTGTCGATGGGCCGCCGGACGGTCACGGTGTTCGCTATGTTCGCGGTCCTTCTCGCCGGTCTTGTGGCCTTTAGCGAGTACGCTACGCAGCGCTCGGTGCGACAGGCGGCGGGCAGCGGCCTCGGTTACTCGGTCGCGCCGCTGCCGGCGCCGCGGTCCGGCGACCTCGCGACTGTGCGACGGCAGTTCGCCAGGCTGGCCGCGATCGTGGCTTCACCAGCGGTGCGGGTCACTCGTCCCCGGCGAGCGGCGGCCGCCCAGGCGCGCGTCATCCGCGCCGGCCTGCTCACGTGGCGTGACCGATTCGAACTTTCGGCTCACCAGATGCGGGTGCTCGACAACGCCATCGCCTACGCGCACGCTCTGAGCCGCTGGCTGCGGGCGCCGCAGGACCCGGCGCGTCGGGCCGCGGCCGTCAAGACGTGGCGCGTCTGGCACGCCGACGACCCCGCCATGACGACGACGTAGGCCGGCGCGTGGCCGGCCGACCCGACGTGGCCGTGGTCCTGGCGGAGATCGCCGGGCGGGGCAGCGAGACCAATCGCGCCGGCATGGCGCGCTACGGCATCCGCATCGACGACGCCTTCGGCGTGCCGGTCACCGAGCTGCGGTGCCTCGCCAAGCGCCTCGGCAGAGACCACGAGCTGGCTCTCGGACTGTGGCGGACGGGCAACCACGAAGCGCGGCTGCTGGCCGCCTTCGTCGACGAACCGGCCAGGGTCGACGAGGAGCAGATGGAGCGCTGGGCCGCCGACTTCGACTCCTGGGACCTCTGTGACGAGGTGACGACCGATCTGTTCGACCGGACGCCGCTTGCCTGGACGAAGGCCGTGGCCTGGGCCGGGCGGCCCGAGGAATTCGTCAAGCGCGGCGGCTTTGCCCTTATGGCCGGTCTCGCCGTGCACGACAAGGCCGCCGCGGCCACAGCGTTCCTGAATCTCCTGACGCTCGTCGAACGCGAAGCCTTCGACGAGCGCAACTTCGTCAAGAAGGCGGTCAACTGGGCGCTGCGCAACATCGGCAAGCGCGACCTCGGCTCGCACGCGGCGGCGGTGGCCTGCGCCCAGCGCATCCGCAGCGCCGCCGACCAGCGCGCCGGTGGACCGCGTGGCGGCGACGCCGGGGCCCGCGCCGCGCGCTGGATCGCCGGCGACGCGCTGCGCGAGCTGCAGTCGGCAAAGGTCCTGGCGCGCCTCAGCCGCTAGCGGCCCTTGACCGCGGGCGTAAGCTGTTCAGGGTGACGGCCGCGCTTGGGGCCGCTTCAGCGGCGCCCCCGCCGCGCGGCCCAGAAGCCCACGTCGACTGGCGGACCCGTGCCCGAAGAGACTGTCGCTCAACTCCCGATCGAGCCCCGCTACCCGCGCCTGCTGCATTTCATGCGCTGGTTCCAGGGCCACAGCGCGATCGTCGTGACGGTCTCGGCGGTGCTCATGGCCGGTGTGTTCGCCTTCGACTTGCGCACGTCGGCCGAGTGGATCGCCGGCGGCTTCTACGTCATCCCGCTGGCCTTCATCGCCCTCACGCTGCGCCGCACGCCGATCGTCGTGGCCGGCATCGTGGCCGTCTCTTTGAGTGCCGCCGTGATGGCCGTCCAGCACGTCTTCGCCAACCCCCAGCATCTGGTCTACCTCTATCTGCTCATCGTCGCCTGCGGCGGCCTCGTGGTGCTGTCCGACCTGCTCGGCCAGCTCGACGAGGTGTCCAGCCGGGCGATCGCCCGCGCCAGGCTCGCCCAGGCCGAAGCCGAGATCATCAGCCAGTCGAGCAGACGCGGGGAGCCGCACGAGCTCATCGAGAGCGCCGTGCGGCGCATCGGCGGCGAGCTCGAAGCCGACGTCGGCCTGGCCTTCGTGGTACGCGACGGCCAGTGGTGCGGCGAGGCGGAGCTCGGCGCGCACCTCGATCCGCGCACGCTGCGCTACCCGTACGACGCGCTCGTGATCCTGCGACATGCTCTCGAGGCCAACGAAGTGCTGTCGGTCCACGACGTGCCCACGTGGTTTGCCGAACGCGGCTTGACGCCGCCGTCGTACCTGCACGATTTCGAGCTGCAGCGCGTGCTCGTCGTGCCGCTGCGGGCCTTCGATCTCGGCCTGGGGGCGATGATCTTCAATCGCGCCGAAGGGACCGGGCCGTTCTCGCGCGAGCAGGTGCGTTTTGCCGGGAGCGTCGGCAGCCACGTGGCCGTGGCCGTCGAAAACGCCCGTCTGGTCGGCGAGCTCGATGCCCGCCAGCGCGATCTGTCGCTCGTCGTCGAGTCGAGCCTCGACTTCGCCTCCAGCCTGGAGCCGCGCACGGTGATCGAGGCGGTCGTCGAGCGCCTCGTGGCGCTGCTCGACGTCAGCGCCTGCGACATCCACGTGCTCGAGCCCGGGCTTGCCGCCGTGCGCACGATCGTCAGCTACGATCGCGGCCGTTTCGAGTTTGGCGACGTCATCGGCCGGCTCTGGCCGCTCAGCGACTACGGCACGACGGCGCGCGTCGTCGAGACCGGCCGGCCGGTGGCGATCCTGAGCCTCGACGACCCGGCGTTGAACGACAACGAGCGCCGCTTGCTGGTCAAGAACGGCAAGACCAGCGAGCTCGGCGTGCCGCTCAAGGCGCGCGATCGCGTCATCGGCGTGGTCGAGCTCTTCGACGACAAGCAGCGCACCTACTCGCCCGAGGAGATCGAGCTCGTCGAGGCGATCTGCCAGTTCGCCGCGCTGGCCCTCGACAACGCCCATCTGTACGACTCGCAACGGGAGAGCGCGGAGCGCCTCGAACGTCTTGCGGCCCAGCTCGAGACCCTTCAGCAGGTCTCGCTCAAGCTGGGGCGTCTGCGCGACGAGGCCGGCGTGGTGCGGGAGGTGCTCGAGTCTGGGGCAGCGCTGCTCGAAGCCGACGTCGCCGCCTACGCCGTGCGCGAGGGCGAGGTGGTCGCCGTGAAGGCGTTCTACGATCGCGACGGGTTCTCGGCCCCCGACGTCGCGGCGGCCGAGAGCATCGTCGCGGTGCTCGGCAACGCGCTCACCGAGATCGGCGCGACCGAGATCGGCGACGGCCTCGCTCAGCAGTCGTTTGCCGACCATGCGTTCGTGCACGGCCGCGTGCTCATCGTGCCGCTCAAGCGCGACCGGCCCGACTCGCTGGCCGCCCTCGTCTTTCAGCGCTCGCGCGAGAGCTCGTTCAGCGCCGACGACGGCCGCCTGGCGACTACCATGGCGGCCCAGCTCGCGCTCACGCTGGGCAACGTGCATGCCTTTCAGCGGGAGCACGAGATCGCCGAGACGTTCCAGCAGGCGCTGCTCGTCGAACCGCCGCTGCTGGCCGGCGCCGAGATCGGCGTCAGGTATCAGGCCGCGTCGCGGGCCGCGCGGGTCGGCGGCGACTTCTACGACATTCTGCAGCTTTCACCGGGGCGCGTGCTGATCGCCGTCGGCGACGTCTGCGGCCGCGGGCTGCAGGCCGCCGTCGAGACGGCGCTACTGCGCTACACGCTGCGCGCCTACGCCCAGGAGAGCTCGCCGGGCGAAGCCCTCTCGCGCCTGAACTCGGCCATGCTCGCCCAGGACTCGGAGCTGCCCTTCGCCACGATCGTGGTCGCCAGTCTCGATGTGCGGCGCCGCAACCTCGAGTTCGCGGTCGCCGGCCATCCGCGGCCGATCGTGCTGGCCGGCCGCCGGCGGTTCGCGATCGCTCAGGCCGGCGGCTTTCCGATCAGCATGTTCCCCGGCGAGACCTATGCGACCCACCGCTGCGTGCTGCCCGAGGAGACGACTATCGTCCTGTACACCGACGGGCTGACCGAAGCGCGCCGCGGCGGGCGCATGCTGGGCGAGCGCGGCTTGCGCGAAACCGTCCGCCGCCACCTCGACGAGCCCGCCCAGCAGCTCGCCGAGTCGCTCCTGAGCCGGGCGGCGCGCTACGCCGGCGGCACCCTCGACGACGACATGGCGGTCGTCGTGATCAAGCTGCCCTAAAGACCTGCTCCGCTGGGGGTCGCCCGGCCGCCGGTGCGGCCGCCGGCCTGAAGGTAGGCCAGCACGCCGGCCCGATCGACAAAGCCGACCAGGCGCCCATCCTGCACGACGGCGAGCTGGTCGATGTCGGTCGTGGCCAGGCGGTGGAGGGCCGCTGCCGCCGGCTCATCGGGCGCGACGGTATGCAGGCGGTCGACGGCCGTCATGGCGTCCTGCACCTGGTCGACGCCCCACGAACGCTGGTCGGTGCGCTGCAGGTCGGAGAGACAGATCAGCCCTTCGAGGTTGCCGTAGTCGTCCTGTACCGGCAGGCAGTGCGCCTTCAGAGCGAGAAAGTAGTCGTTGGCGGCCTTGCGCAGGGTGATGTCGCCGGGAATCCAGGTGGCCGGCAGCGACATGAGGTCGCGCACGGGCACGTGGGCGAGGCGGCTCTCGGTGCGGCTCTGCTGGTAGGCCGCCTGCGAGGACTGCACGACCATGAAGCCGATGAAGCCGAACCACACGCCGCCGATCAGGTCGCGCTGGCGGAACACGAAGAACACGCCGGCGACGATCAGCAGGTAGCCGAACACGTGGCCCGTGCGGGCCGCCCAGCGCGTCGCCTTCAGAAAGTCGTGAGTGATCGCCCAGAGGATCGCGCGCAGCACCCGGCTGCCGTCGAGCGGGAACCCCGGCAGCATGTTGAACACGGCCAGCAGGAGGTTGATGTAGCCCAGGTAGATGAGCATGCCGCGGGCAATCGTCGGCGTGTGGACGGCGAGCCCGGCCAGGGCGCAGGCGATGCCGATGGCGAGGCTCGACGCGGGGCCGGCGCCGGCCATCAGGGCCTCGCGGCCGGGGCTCGTAGCCTCGGATTCGATGGTCGAGACGCCGCCCAGCAGGAACAGCGTGATGCTGCGCACCGGGATGCCCTGGGCGCGGGCCACGAGCGAGTGGGCGAGCTCGTGGATGAGGACCGAGACGAAGAGCAGCAGCGCCGCGGCCACCGAGACGACCCAGATCGTGGTCGTCGACCAGGGCTCGACGTTGAACCACGAGGTCGCGACCGACCACGTCACCAGGGCGAAGATGACGAGCCAGCTGGGGTGGATGGCGATCTCGATGCCGAACAGCCGCCCGATCCTGAAACCGCGCCCCATGCTACCTCCTTCGTCGGGACATGCGGAGTGTTCCCATTGCGCGGGCGCGGCGAACGGCTAACCGACGAGCTCGACGATGGTGTCGAGACCGTCGGCCACGGCCAGTACTCGGGCCCCGGGGCCGCGCACCCGGCGCGCCGCGGCGACGGCTTCGTCGACGGTGGTGTAGGCCAGCAGCCCCAGGCTCTCGATGAGCCTGCGATCGCCGCCGCCGACCATCCCCACGCGATACCGTGTCATGAGCTTGGCTACCATGTAGGCGCGCTGTCCGCCCGGGCCGAGGGGCTCGACGCAGCCCCGCGCCACGAGGTCGAGGGGCCGCTCGGTCGCGGCCAGCAGGGCGCCGAAGTTGGTCTCGCCGGGTCCGTCGCCGACGCCGAGCGGCAGGTCGGCGCAGCAGACGATCAGACCGCCGTCGGCGACCACCGGGTGGGCCGCCAGGCCCACGTAGGTGGCCGCCCGTGACGCCTGGTAGAGACTGCGGTCCTTGGGCGTCGGCACGCCGGCGACGACCAGGTCGAACGGCTCGTCGTGTCGCCTGATCCAAGCCGCGCCGTGGTCGTCGGCCAGCCGNNGCCGTCGCTCACCACGACGTTCAGGGCGTAGCGCAGGGCGGTGGCCGCCGCGATCTCGCGCAGCGCTTCCTGAAAGGGATTGCCGTCGAGCCGGCACAGCCGCACGGCCGGCTGGTCGAGAAACACGGGGTGGTGTGTCCAGGCGATCGTCTCCTGCCCGGCACAGCCGATCGCGACCGCCTTGACGCCGCCCGAGAAACCGGCGTAGAGATGCGGTTCGACGATGCCCACGGCGATCACCAGATCGGCCCGCGCGACGTCGTCGTTCATGGCGATGACGCCGCCGCCGGCGGCGGCGCCGAGAGCGACGCTCGTCTGGTCGATCCCCTGGGCATCGACGACGCGCACGCGGGCGGCCGGCGCGGCGCCCAGGAGCGCCGCCTTCTCGGCGGCCGTCGTCGCGCGGTGCAGGCCGCAGCCGATCACGACACACACCTGTTCGTCACTCACACCGGCCTGCGCCAGGCGCTCGAGCACAGGCGGCAGCAGGGCGGCCACCGGGCAGTCGCGGGTGGCGTCGGGGACCACGACGGCCACGCTGCGCGCGCCGCGGGCCAGCTCGGCCAGCGGCGGTGCGCCGAGGGGCTCGTCGAGTGCCGCGGCGATGGCTGCGGACGGGTCGGCAAGGTCGGCCAAACGCGTCGGCCTCTCGAACTCGCAGGCGCTCTCGACCGGCAGACAACGACGCCCCGACAGTACGAAGGGGGTCATGTGGGCGTCGCGCCGCGCCGCGCCGCTGGACACACGAAGAAGGCCACGAGGGCGATGACGGCGCCCGCCGGCGGAAAGACGATGGCGGCGAGGAATCCGTAGACGAGCCAGTCGAGCACGGCGCGACCGGTACGCCGGGCCGTGCGCCAGCCTGCGTACAGGCAGACCGGCAGCTGCACGGCGAACAGTAGTTGCACGACACTGGTGGGGAGATGCATGGCCTTAAGCGTACCGCTCGACGAGGCGCGCCACGACGTCGGACAGGGCGGCGATCGCGGCCGGCGGGCTCAGCGGCAGCGCCTCGCCGCCGAAGCGCAGCAGCTCGTGGGTGAGCCAGCGCTCGTCGACGTAGGGCTGCAGGGCGAGACAGCCCCCGGCGGGGGTGCCCGCCGGGTCGTCTACGGCGGGCAGGCTCACCGTGGGTTCGCGCTCGGCGACCCAGCGGGCTACCCCCGCGGCATACCAGACGACGGCCCGCCGCGGCGCGTAGCGCTCCGAGCTGCGCACGCCCTCGCGGCGGTAGAGCTCGACCTCGACCTCGGGGCGCGCGCCGAACTGCTCGTCGCGCACCAGCGCCCGCTTGGTCGTGGCCACGCGAAAGGTCCTGGTACCTTGCGAGCGGCGACACCAGGCGACGTAGTACCACTCGCCCCTCGTGCGCACCAGCAGATAGGGTTCGACGGTACGCGTCGTGGTCGTCCCGCTGCCCTCGGACCAGTACTCGATGTCGAGCAGGCGGCGCTGGCCGACGGCCGCGTTGACGGCATCGAGGATCGGTTCGTATGTCGATAGACGCTCGCCGGCGGCGACGGCCGGCGGCGCGGCGCGGCGGGCGCGGCGCAGCTTTTGCGCCGCGCTGCGCAGCGCGGCCCCATGGTCGATCGGCAGCTGGCCGCCGAGGATCTCGACGGCCAGCAGCAGGGTGTCGACCTGCAGCGGCGACAGCCGCGCCGGCCGGGCAAAGGCCGAGCTGGCGACATCGCAGGTCACGACCAGCGCGGCGCCCTTGATCTCGGCCCACACCAGTGTGCCCTCCCCGCCGAAGTTCACGAGGTTCAGCAGGCGGACATCGGACTCAAGCTCGGCGGGCGTCGTGTCGAGTGCGGCGCAGACCGCGGCCACCGGCACGGGGGTCTGGTCGGCGTCGCCGGCCGCGTGACAGACGCCGCGCAGATAGGTCATGAGGGTCGCCAGGCGCGTGAAGCGGTCGGCTTCGACCTTCCAGTCGCCGCCGCCGCCGGTGGCCCGCGAAGGTCGCTCGCCACCGATGGCGGCGCCCTCGAGCAGCGCCGCCGCCGTGTGCCCGTCGAGCGGCGGGTGGGCGAGACCCGCGGCGAGCCGGCCGAGCTGCCCGCGCAGCTCGTCGCGCAGCTCCGCCGGTTCGAGCAGCTCGGCCGCCTCGCCCATCGACAGCACCCAGGACACGAGCTGTCGCGGCGAGTGGTAGGGCGTCGAAAAGAGGATATCGGCGTTGCCGGCGCCGGCACCGGCGCCGGCGGCACGGCTGCCGGCCGGCAGCGGCGCGATCGTGCCGCAGCGCGAGAAGTGCGCTTCGACCCACCACGCCATGGCGGCCGCCACGCGCACCGTGGCGCTGCCCCGCGGCTCGCCGAGCTGCCAGGCGGGCCGGTCGAGGTAGTCGTCGATACTGAAGCTGGCCGGGGCCGCGAAGTCGTGGGGCGCGCGGGTGGCAAAGGTCACGCGCGAGCGCAGCCGCGACAGGCGGAAGGTGCGGATCGCGCGGCGCAGATGGCAGAAGGCGATGAGGTACCATTCGTCGCCGACCAGCAGCAGACCGTACGGGTCGACCGTGCGTTCGAGCTGCTGGTCGCGGCCGATGGAGTAGTAGGCGAAGGTCACGGTCTTGCCGGCCGCGACCGCCTGCTGCAGCTTGGGCAGGGCGGCCGCGGCGCGCCGCGCCTCGCGCTCGGGCGGCACGCTCACGGGCATCGCCGCGGCGGGGAAGAGCAGCTCGGGACGGCCGTGGGTCAGGCTGAGCAGGGCCAGCCGCAGGGGCTCGCTGTAGGCAAAGCGATGCTCGAGTACGAACAGGCAGGCGGCCAGCGCCGCGAGCTCGTCGGGAGTGAGCTCGATGGCCGGCAGGTAGTAGGCCGACGCCGGCAGGCAGTAGAGCTCGGTGTCGCCTTCGCCGTCTGAGTCGCCGACGATGCCGATGCCCAGGGCGGCGAGCTCGGCGCGGTCTTCGTAGAAGCGCCGCTTGAAGGCGTCGTCGGTCATGAGCGCGTAGCCTTCGACCCTCGCGCGGATCTCCGCCGCCGTGACCGGCCGGTCGGGTCGCGACAGCAGGAAGGCGACGAGCGACATACGCCGGATGAGCTTGTCGGCGTCTTTCGAGAAACCCTGTTCGCGGGGCGGTCCGGCAGATGGCGTCACGAGGCCTCCAGGGCCGCGCCGTCGTGCTCGGGATCGGCCCTGTCGGGCCGCAACTCGAGCGACAGCAGCTGGCGATAGTCGTCGGTAAAACCGCGGCCGGTGAAGAAGCCGGTCAAGCCGTGACTGAGCTCGCCGTCGGGGCCGACCGCGACGACGAGCGCGGTGCAGCCCTGCCGGCGGGCCCAGGCGGCGACGGCCTCGACGAGCGCGCCGGCGAGGCCGCGGCGGCGCGCGGCCGGCGCCACGTACAGCGCGTCGATCTCGGCCAGCCGGATGTGCTCCACGGTGGTCCTCCAGCTCGCCGTCGCGATGCCCAGAGGCTCGTCGGGCGCGCTTTCGCGCCAGGCGAGCAGGACGACGCCACGCCGGTCGGCGAGCAGCGCGGCAAGTCCGGCGCGCTGCCGGGACGGCGGACTGGCGAGGCCTTCTTCGGCGCAGAAGCGGCGCAGGAGGTCGCCGGCGACCTCCTGCGCCGCTTCGTCGGCTTGTCGTATCGTCGGGTGTGTGTCAGTCACGTCTGCCGTGCCCGTGGCGCTGCGCCACGTAGCTTACTCCACCGCGATCCTCACGACTTTGCTGACGGCGGGGGCGAGGGCCGGACGGCCCTCGCCCCCGCCCGCGCGCCGGGCAGCGCCGGCGCGCGCCGCTAGACCGACTGCTTCTCGGCGGCCGCGATGATGGCGTCGAACTCGCGGCCGAGGTCGTCGGGAAAACCGATCGGCTCGGCGGCCAGGATCTCGCGCACCTTGTCCTGAGCCTTCTCGACGGTGCTCCTGGCGCCGGCGGCCTTCCAGCCCTCATAGGTGCCGGTCTCGCCGAGCTTGGCCTGCCAGAGCTCGCGCACATGCTTGCGCGTGTGGTTGTCGAAGAGGTAGTCGCCCTTGAAGCCCATCTTGACGATGAGGTCGCGGGCGATCGTCTCGTCTGAGACTTCGACACCGCGCAGGATGCGCTTGACCATGCCGAGGATCTCGTCGTCGACCACCATGTTCTCGAGGCAAAGGATGCGCGAACCGTCGAGCAGGCCCGTGCCGAAGGTCACGTCGGCGCCGTTGGCGTAGGCCATGAACATGGCGATGGCGTTCTCGTAGGCGCTCTGGATGCCGGGCTCCTTGGCCGTGGTGGCGCCGGCGCCGTACCAGGCCGGCACGCCGTAGAAGTCGGCCATGTGGCCCTGGACCGAGCGAATGAGGATGGCCTCGGGCGAGTTGCTGGCGTAGGCGCCGCTGTTCATGTACATCGCCGTTGGGCCGCCGCCGTGAATGACCGGCGCGCCGGGGTGAGCGAGCTGCACAAGCGCGGCGCCGCTGACGAACTCGGCGTTGTTGACGACCGCCGAACCGGCGATCGTCACCGGGCCGGTGGCGCCCAGGATGGGCATGGGGTAGAAGCTCACGGGAATGCCGGCCTCGGCCAGGGTGAGCGCCAGGTCCATGCCGAAGCGCTCCTGGTGCAGCGGGCTGACGGTGCAGATGATGGCCGTGAAGGTGGGCCGCTCGCGCAGCTCGTCGCGGCCGCCGGCGAGGGATGCGGCCATCTCGATCAGGCTGCGCGCCTCCCAGTCTTCTTTGATCGAAACGACGATGCTGTGCTTGGCCGAGTTGCGCACGCAGGCGTCGAACTCGTGTAGCACCCGGCTCTGCACGGGGCAGTCCTGGGCGCTGACGACGGCCGAGGTGGCCGAGACGTTGTCGAGCGCCTGCACGACGCGAGCGCAGTTGACGAGGTCTTCCTTGCGCGACGAGCGCACCTCGCCGGTCGCCGGGTCGCGGTACGACACGCCGCAGCCGTCGGAGGAGATGTAGATGTGCTCGCCGTCGAGCGGCAGGTCGTACTCAGGGGTGCGTCCGCCCAGGGTGAAGGCATGCGGCGCGGTGGAAAGCGCGCGCTCGACAACCTCGCCCGGGATCTTGGCGACCGTGGTCTTGCGATCGACCGTCGCGCCGTTTGCCTCGAGCACGTCGAGGGCTTTCTGGGAGTAGAACATGACGCCGACGTTCTCGATGACGTCGAGCGTGGACTCGTGGATCTGCCTGATCTCGTCGGGGGAGAGAAGCTCGAGCTTGACGCGCTTGCCGACGTAACAACCGTCTGCGTAGGCCACGGTGTACTTCCTTTCGGGAAAACGCAAGAAGAGACGGCGTGCGCGGGCGCCGTGCGGCGCGCCGGCAAACAGCGCCGTCGCGAACGTGGGTGACCTACAGGCCCGGGTGGTCTCGGGCCGACGACTTGAGGCGGTTGGCTTTCATGCCACTCCTGCGGGTTGTGGCTGTCGTGCCGTGGACAGCGGTCAGTTTAACACTGCGCCGCGGCGATGATGGCGTCGAACTCTTGAGCCAGCTCGGCGGGGAACTCGGGCGGCGCGGCGGCGAGCAGCTCGTCGACCTTGGCCTGCGCCACGTCGGCTGTACCGCGCGCGCCGGCCGCTCGCCAGCCGTCGTAGGTGCCGGTTTCGCCGAGTTTCGCCCGCCAGAGCTCGCGCACATGAGCGCGCGTGTGGCCGGCGAACAGGTAGTCGCCTTTGAAGCCCATCTGCTCGATCAGCTCGACGGCCAGGTGCTCGCGGTCGACCGTGACGCCGCGCAGCAGCCGGCTGACCATGCCGAACACCTCGTCGGCCACGACGAGCTCCTCGAGCGACATCTGCGTCACCGAATCGAGGAGTCCCGCGCCAAACAGAAAGTCGGCGCCGGCGAACAGCTCGAGCATCATGCCCAGAGTGTTTTCGTAAGCCGATTGCACACCCGGCTCCTTGCCCTTGGTGCCGCCCCAGCCCAGCCCCGCCGGCAGGCCGTAGAAGCGCGCCATCTGACCCTGGACGGCGCGCAGCAGCAGGGCCTCGGGCACGTTGGCAAAGTAGGCGCCGGTGCGCATGTAGAGCGCCGTGGGCCCGCCGGCGTGGATGAGCCGGGCGCCGGGGCAGGCGAGCTGGATGGCGGTGATGGCGGCGAGGATCTCGGCGTTGTTGACGACCGCCGTGCCGGCCGGTGTGACCGGCGCCGTGGCGCCGAGGATCGGCATGGGGTAGAGCATCATGGGGATGCCGGCGGGCGCCAGGGTGAAGGCGAGGTCCATGCCGAAGCGTTCCTGGTGCAGCGGGCTTACGGCGCAGAGGATGACCGAGAACGTCGGCCGTTCGTACAGCTCGCGGGCGCCGCCGGCCACGGCTTCGGCCATGCGGATCAGGTCGCGCGCCTCGGTCTCGTCTTTGACCGAGACGACGATGGCGTGCTTCTCGGAGGCTCGCATGCAGGCGTCGAACTCGTGCAGCACGCGCGTCTCGACAGGGCAGTCCTGGGCGGAGACGAGGGCCGAGGTGGCGGAGATGTTGTCGAGTCCCTGAACGACTTGCGCCGCCGCGCTCACGTCGGCCTTGGTCGACGGTCGCACCGTGCCGTCGTGCTCGCGCACGAAGGTGGCGCAGCCGTCCGAGGTGATATAGGCGTGCTCGCCGTCGAGCGGCAGATCGTAGGCGGGCGTGCGGCCGCCCAGAGTGAAGCTGTGGGGCAGGGTGGCCAGGGCGCGCTCGACCAGCTCGGGCGGCAGCTTGGCGACGGTCGTGTCGTAGTCGACCTCGGCGCCGGCCGCGGCCAGCACGTCGAGGGCCCGTCGCGAGTAGTAGACGCAGCCGACCTCGCTCAGGATGTCGAGCGAGGTCTCATGGATGCGGCGCACCTCGTCGGGCGAGACGATCTGCAGCGGCCGACGCGGGCCGACCCGGCGGGTCTCGGCGTGAGTCACGGAGCCTCCTTCAGGTTGGTGCGGGCGCTCGCCGGCTCGCCGGCGAGCGCCCGCGTGACGAAACGCTGAGAGACGTAGGGCGAGGTCACGGCGCGCACGAGCGCGTCGTAGCCCACGGCAAAGGCGACGGTCTCGCCGGGCCGCAGCTCGCGCGGCGTGATGAGCACCCCGACGTCGCTGGTCATGCCGGCGATCCAGGCGCCGTCGAGCAGGGGGCGCAACCCCTGCGGTTCGCAGTCGCGGCGCCCCAGGGCGACCAGCACGTGCCAGGCGGGCTCGCCGGGCAGGGCGGTGTCGGGAACGTGCCCAAAGGCGTCGCAGCCGGCGGCGCCGGGCGGCGCCGGCGGCTTGAAGAACGACTCGAGGACGGTCGCGGTGAGCACGGGGTCGCAGCGCTGGAGACCCTCGAGCGCTGCGCCCGACACGAAGTCGTAGCCGTAGAGCGGGCCGCCGCCCGCGCGGATCTCGGTGCGAAAGCGGGGCACGAAGCCGGTGAGGTGCTGCAGGCAGCACGAACCGCCGAGCGACAGCAGTGGGGAGTCGAGCGCGGCCGCGTCGGCGACCGTGGCGAGCACGTCTTCGGCTTCGCGCAACAGCGCGACGCTGGGGAGTTGGCCCGACAGGCAGGCGAAGTTGACCGAGATGCCGGCGAGGGTGGCGCCGGGCAGGCCGGCGAGGCGGCGCGCCGCCTCGCCGGCCTGCCCGGGCAGCACGCCTTCGCGGCGGTCGCCCAGGTCGACCGTGAGCAGAAGCTCGACCGGCAGTCCCGGCGCATGCTCACCGAGCGCCGCGGCGGTCGCCGGGTCGCAGAGCAGGACGCGATCGGCGACCTGCGCCGCGGCGGCCACTTCGTGGGGCTGCGGCGCCCGCAGCAGAGTGAGCGGCGCCAGCGCATGCGCGGCCAGTCGCACCAGAGCGGGCAGGCGAGAGTCGGCCAGGCCGGCGCAGCCGGCCTCGAGCAGCGTCTGCCCGACGGCCGGCTCGCCGTCGACGGCCTTGGTCACACCCACGAGCTCGATGCCGCGCGCCAGCAGCCGCTCGGCGAGCGTCTTGGCCGCGTGGCCGATGGCATCGAGATCGAGGGTAAGCTGAGGGTACATGGCGACCTGTCGTGCCGGCGTGGGCCTGCCCGACGGGCAGGCGGGACACGAGCGCTTCTAGTAGTCGTGCAGCGTGTCGCCGAAGGTGGCGGCGAAACGTTGGGCAACGTGGGTGTCGGGTGCCGTACGCATCGTGTGAGCGCCGAGGCAGTCGGGCCGGGCGGAGACAGTATAATCGGACGGCGCGGTCCGGCCAACTCGAGCGGGTGAGGCGAGCACGATGGTTCTCGACGAAGACATCACGGTGGAGGGCGGCCACCTCGTGTTCGACGGGGTCGATGTCGTCGATCTCGCCCGGCGGGTCGCGACGCCGTTCTTTCTGTTCTCGTCGCGGCGCCTCCGGCGGAACGTGAGCGCCATGGTCGAGGCCTTCACCAGCCGGCACCCCGACACCGAGATCTTCTTTGCCAGCAAGGCCTGCTCGAACCTCTGGTTCCTCGACCAGGTGCGCCGCGCCGGCATCAACATCGAGGTCAATTCGGGGGGCGAGCTCTGGAAGGCTCAGCGGGTCGGCTTCGCGCCGTGGCAGATCGTCTTCAACGGCGTCGCCAAGACCCGCGACGAGATCGGCAGCGCCGTTCAGGCGGGCGTCAGGGCGCTCGTCGTCGACTCCGTCTATGAGCTGGAGCGCATCGCCGAGGTGGCGGGCGCGCTCGGCGTCTCGGCCGCGGTCGACCTGAGGGTCGACGTCAACGTGCCGACGTTCACTCACCCCGGCCTCGTGACGGCCCATGGCGGCAAGGCGGGCATCGACTTAGACGACGCTTTGGCGGCCTTCTCATTTGCCTTCGCTCACGAGGCGCTCGACCCGCGCGGCCTGCACCTGCACGTGGGCTCCCAGATCACCGGCATCGAGCCCTATGTCGCGGCGGTCGGCAAGGGCCTCGACCTGATCGAGGCGGTCGCCGCCGGCGGCTTGCGGCTCGATCATCTGAACGCCGGCGGCGGATTTGCCATTCCCTACCGCGAGGCGACCGTGTGCGACCCCGACGACTACTTCTGCGCGCCGCTTGCCATCAACGACTACGCCGTCGCCGTCTGTGGAGTGATCGCGCGGCGCCGGCCCGATCTCAAGCTCATGCTCGAGCCGGGCCGGTCTATCGCCGGCACCACGGCCCTGCTTGTGACGACGATCGAAAACACGAAGGTCAAGGGGTTACGCGACGCCGCGGGGCGGCGTGTCGGCGACGAGTGCTGGCTCACCGTCGACGCCGGTTCCAACACCCTGCTCGAGCACACCAACTATGGCTGGTACTTCCGCTCCGTCGCGGCGAGCCGGGCCGACGAGCCTGCCGACGCGCCGTTTCGTCTGGCCGGGCCGCTCTGTGACGGCGGCGACGTGTTCGCCGGCGACGACGACACGCCGTATCGCCGCTTCCCGGCCGCCACCGCGCCCGGCGACGTCGTCGTCTTCTTCGACGTCGGCGCCTACTCGCTCGAGATGATGAACCCCTACAACGCCCGGCCGAGAGCGGCCGCCTACGCGGTGCAGGACGGCCGAGTCGTGCCGATCCGCCTGGCCGACACCCTCGACGACATGGTCGCCGCGGACGTCGTGTCAGGCCGGCCCGTGCTACCCGCTGCGGAGCCGCCCGGCGAGGACTAGAGGATCTCCGCGAGCCGCCGGTCGAGCCCCGGCACGACGGCGAGCTTCAGGGCGAGGTCGCAGAAGGCGCGGGTGTTGGGCAGGGCGCGCCTGTGGAGCTGGGCCGGCTGGGCGAAGGCCGCGACCGGCATGAGCGCCTCTATGCCGGCCCGCCGGCAGGCCGAGACGATCTCGTCGCGTCGCTCGCGCGACGGCGTCAAGACGATCAGCCAGCGCCAACTTGGGCTTGCCCGGTCGTCGTCTGCGGCGGCGCCCAGCACCCGCAGCCCCGCCGCGCTCAGCCGCTCGCCCGCCGCCATCGCCAGGTCGTGCCGTCGAGTGACGGCTGCGGGGATCTCGGCCAGCGCCCGGACGCCCGCCGACGCGGCCGCTTCGTCGATTCGATAGCCGTTGGCCATGCCACTGGCGCAGTCGTGGGAGAAGCACTTGTCGTCGGTGGCGATGACCGTCGAGCGCAGTGTCGTGAGGTGCCGCTCGACGTTCTCGGAGGATGTTGCGACCAGTCCGCCGGCGGCCGGCGAGTCGCCGACGGCGAAGATCGCCAGGCGGCCGGCCGCGCCGACGGGCCGGCCATCGACCGTGGCGCCCAGCGCGGTGCGGCAATCTTCGAGGAGAGTGACGGTGCGGTCGTCGGCGACGCGCCGCAGGTCGTCGGTGAACGCCGGATAGCCGGCCTCGTGGACGGTGAGCACGGCGCGCGTGCGAGGCCCCACGAGCCGGTTGGCGTCGGCGGCTTCGAGGAAGGGCCGGTCGGGGGCTTCGATGTCGGCAAAGATCGGACGTCCGCCGGCCAGGATGATGAGATTGGCAGTCGACGACGACGACACGGCCGGCAGGATGACCTCGCCGCCGTCGCCGACATTGACTGCCAGCAGCGCCAGATGCAGGGCTGCGGAACCGCCTGCCACCGGCACGACGTGACGCTCCAGATACGTTTCGGCGGCTCGCTGGAGCTCGACCGCCGCCGTGCCCTGGGTGAGCCAGCCCGACTTGAGCGCTCCGGCGGTGAGGTCGGCACCTTCGCGCTCGCTGTCGCCCGAGCCCGCCCTTCCGTGCGGAAAACGGATCACCTTGTCGCCGTTCGATCCCACCTGGTCGCCCCTCGTCTCGTGCTGCGGTCGGCGCCACGGCGCCGCAACAAGGTCGTACCCGTTTTCGCTGGAAACAGTCATGGACAAACGCAGGCGAGCGGGGCAGGGCAGGGCGCTCGCCAGGCGTTTGCGGCAGACGGGCGGCGGGCGCGCGGCAGACGGGCGGCAGGCCGGCTTGCCGGCCTGCCGCCCGTCTGACCGAGGTCAGACGATGAAGGTGGCGCGGGTGCGGGCGAACAGGTAGCGGGTGGCGGCGGTGCCGAGCTTCCAGTAAACGTGATAGTGGTCGGTCGTGTGGGCGTCGACGATCTTCTGCCCGGCGCTGTTGGCGCCGACCAGCTCGGCCACGTGGTCCCACGTGCCGTCGCCCGTCCAGTCGTAGTAGATAAAGTCCCCCTTGCCGACGTCGGCGATGGATGAGACGACGTCGGTGTACCTGAGGTTCCAGGCCCCCCGCTGGTTGGCCACGGCGATCCAGGCATGGCTGAAAGTGTCGTCGCCCGGCGAGCTCGTGCCGTGCCTGTCGTACCACCAACCGGAACCATACGTGCTGCCGAACTGCGGGTAACCGCCGGCGGACATGACCTGGGATCCGAAGTCGGCGCAGTCGGCGCTGAAGCTGGTGCAGGTGGGGTTGTACGACAGAGCATAGCGGTCGGCGTACGCCTTGGCGGCGTCGCGGTCGAAGGTGAGCTTTGCCACGTAGCCGAGCCGCGTACCAGCCGTCGGTGGCCGGTCGGCCGGCGCTGCGGCGGCGAGAGCGGCGGCCGGTGTCGTGGCCGCGGGCAGTCGGCGAACGCGCGTCTCGAGGCGGTCCGCCGCCGCTCTGACAGCGCTCGCCGGCGCGCCCGCGGCCTCGAGAAGGCGCGGCGTGAGGTCGGATGTGTAGGCGTCGGCGGCGACGAGCCAGCGGCCGCCGCTGCGCATCAGGGTAAGGACGTGGTCGAGGCCTTCGCCCTCGGTATCGCTGCGGCCTTGGCGGTCGGTCCAGGTGTCGAGGCTGACCACGTGGGCGGTCACTGTGGCCGCGCCGGTCGCACGGGAGATGCGTACCTTGCCGATCGTGACACGGCAGGAGACACTGGTCGTGGTGTGCCCGAGGTCGTTGGCGAGGCGACGAGCGCCGACGGCGAGAATCGCCTCGCGGCGCGCCAGCGGCGAGCGCGTGGCGCACCGCGTGGACAGGGCGTTCGCCTGGGCTGCGCCGAGCACGCTCTTGGCGCGGACCTGAAGGTAGGCGACTGCGGCGGCGGCGGCGGCGCTGCGCGGCTGAATGCGGGCCGCGGCGCCGGCGCGGGGCAGCACGGGGGCGCCGGCGCCGTGAGCCGGCGGACCGGTCGGCGCCGCGAGGCCGCTTGCCGGCGCCAGGGCGACGGCGAACGGGACGACGAGCAGCGTGAGAACTGCCGCTCGCGGGTGCGGGAGGTGGTGCATGGCGACCTTCTTTCGGGTCGGTTTACGGGCTCGTGGCGACGGCTGTGACCAGCCAGTCCCCGGCGCTCCGGTCCCTCCCCAGGGTGAAGAACAACGTCGTCAGGCCACTCGGCAGTGAGCTGCCCCGGCGCGTCGTTAAGCGCACGGTGACGGCGAGCGTGACGGCGCCGGCGCGAGAGTCTCCCCAGACCCGCGCCGAGATGAAGTCGATGTGGCGGATGGCGGCGAGCTCGCGGCGCGGCCAGGCGCGCCGACCGGCCAGCAGCCGGCGAGCCGCCACGAGGCGCCGCTGGTCGACAAGCCGCGTAAGCTGCGCGACCGTGCACGCCGCTTCGAGGCCGGTGGTGCCGGCGAGCTCGCCGGAGGTGGTGCTGCGCGGGAGCGCCGCCGGGGCCGATGGCCCCGGCGGCGCTCCCGCCGTGGGGTCTGCGGGCGCCAGGGGGCCGATTGCCGTCCGCCCGCAGGCCGCCCAGACTCCGACGACCGCCAGCACCGCGGCGCCGGCCAGGAGCCAGCGAGCGGCGGCGACGAACAGCGGGTGGGAGCGCAGATCCATGCTGGCGATGCTGCGCGCTGCCGCTGCGGCCGGCAAGGATGACGAAGGCAGTCGGACGGTGACGTTGGGGACCGCTCGCGCGCGCCGCCGCGGCGGGCCGCGGCCCGATGCCACCGAGTGTGACTGAAGCGGGCCTCGCGCGGGTATTGTTGACAAGTCTTATCTAGTTCATGTACGAATGAGTCATGATGAACATCTCAGCCAAGAGCAAGTACGCCGTGAGGGCCCTGGTCGAGCTGGCCCAGCGCACCGAGGACCGGCCCGACCACCTCGTCAGGCTCACCGACGTCGCAGCGGCGCGAGGCATTCCCCTGCAGTTCCTCGAACAGCTTTTCGCGTCGCTGCGCCGGGCCGGCATAGTGCACAGCCGCCGCGGCGCGAGCGGCGGCTTTGTCCTTGCCCGTCCGCCGGCCGAGATCACCGTCCTCGAGGTCGTCGAGACGCTCGACGGGCTCGTGTCGCCGGCCGTCTGTACCCAGGGCGAGTGCGAGCGCATCGACGAATGCGGTCCCGCGGCCGTCTGGCTCGAGGCCAAGGAGGCTCTCGAGCAGGTGTTGCGCCAGACCACGATCGCCGATCTGGTCGAACGTGAACGAGCTCGCCTGCCCCACGAAGCCATGTACTACATCTAGCCGGAGGTCCGAGTGAACATCGCGGACGACATCACCGGGCTGATCGGCGGCACGCCGCTCGTCCGCCTGCGGGCGCTCTCGGAGCGCGGCGGCGCGACCATCGTCGGCAAGCTGGAGTCCCTCAACCCGGGCGGCAGCGTCAAGGATCGCATCGGCTTGGCCATGATCGAGGCCGCCGAACGTTCCGGGACGATCGCTCCGGGGCGCACGACCATCGTCGAGCCCACCAGCGGCAACACCGGCATCGCCCTCGCCATGGTGGCCGCGGCGCGCGGCTACCGGCTGGTTCTCACCATGCCCGAGACCTTCAGTGTCGAGCGTCGCAACCTGCTGCGCGCCTACGGCGCCGAGCTCGTGCTGACGCCCGGACCCGAGGGTATGCGCGGCGCGATCGCCCGGGCGGGCGAGCTCGTCGCCGAGAACCCCGACAGCTTCATGCCCCAGCAGTTCGAGAACGTCGCCAATCCCGCCGCCCACCGGGCTACGACGGCCGAGGAGATCTGGCGCGATACCGACGGCGCCGTCGATCTCTTCGTGGCCGGGGTGGGCACCGGCGGCACGGTCACCGGTGTGGGTCAGGTCCTGAAGGAGCGCAAGCCCGAGGTCAGGGTCTACGCGGTCGAGCCGGTCGAGTCGGCCGTCCTGTCCGGCGGCCGGCCGGGGCCGCACCGCATCCAGGGCATCGGCGCCGGCTTCGTGCCGGCTGTGCTCGACACGGGGGTCTACGACGAGATCATCCAGGTCTCGAGCGACAAGGCCTTTGCGACGGCCCGCGAGCTGGCCGCCGGCGAAGGTATTTTGGTGGGTATCTCGGCGGGCGCCAACGCCTGCGCCGCGGGCGAGCTCGGCGCCCGTCCCGAGAACCGCGGCAAGCTGATCGTCACCGTGCTGTGCGACACAGGTGAGCGGTACCTGTCGACGCCGCTGTTCGCCGGCCGGGGCAGCCCGGCCATGACCGGCGGCTGATGGACACGAGGTCGCACGACGGCGCCGCGAGCGCGGCCCTGATCGCCACGGTGGCGGCGCTGCTCGATCCGCTCGAGGCCGTGCTCAAGCCGCTGGGCCGTGTCTGTGTGGCGTTCTCGGGCGGCGTCGACTCGAGCGTCGTGCTGGCGGTGGCCGCCCGCGTGCTCGGCGCCGGCCGGGTGCTGGCCTTTACGGCCGTCTCCGAGACGTACCGCGACGACGAGCTGGCCGCGGCGCGCGCCTTCACGGCGTCGCTCGGCGTGCGCCACCTTACGTGGCAGACCCGCGAGCTCGACGACCAGCGCTTCGTGGCCAACACGCGCGAGCGCTGCTATTACTGCAAATCGACTCTGCTGGAGGCCATGGAGCGAGCGGCGGCCGAAGCCGGCGTCGAGGCGCTGATCGACGGCGCCAATCGCGACGATCTGGGCGACGAGCGGCCCGGTCTGCGCGCCTCGGCCGAACACGGTGTGCGTCACCCACTGGTCGAGGCCGGTCTCGGCAAGGCGGCCGTGCGAGCGCTCGCCCGGGCGCTCGACCTGCCCGTCTGGAGCAAACCAGCCGAGGCCTGTCTGGCGTCGCGCATCGCCTACGACCAACCGGTCACGGCCGACAAGCTGCGTCAGGTGGCCGCCGCCGAAGACGTGCTGCGCGATCTGGGCCTGGGGCCCGAGCTGCGGGTGCGACACCACGGCGACAGCGCCCGCCTCGAGCTGCCCGTCGAGGCGCTCGAACGGGCCGCCGGCGCCGAGCTGCGCGAGGCCCTGGTGCGCCGGCTGCGCGCCCTCGGCTTTACGTACGTCACGCTCGACCTTCAGGGGTTTCGCTCGGGGAGCATGAACGAAGCCCCGCGTTCCGCAAGGAGGCAGTAGGTGAATCGCGCCCTGGGAACCGTCGCCGACGTCGCCGAAGGCGCCTGGTGCGCCGCCCGCCGCAGCCGGCCGCGGCGGTTCGTCGAGCGCATGCGCCGCGACGTGCGGGCCGTGAAGGATCGCGACCCCGCGGCCACCAGCACCTTCGAGATCGTCACCTCGTATGCCGGTCTGCATGCGCTGTGGCTGCACCGCGTCGCCCACCCTCTGTATCGCTGCGGTATGCCGGTGGTGCCGCGCTGGATCAGCCAGTTCAACCGTTTCGTCACCGGCATCGAGATCCACCCGGGAGCCCGCATCGGCGAGGGTTTCTTCGTCGATCACGGCTCGGGCGTCGTGATCGGCGAAACCACCGAGATCGGCGACAACGTGACGCTCTATCAGGGCGTCACCCTCGGCGGCACGGGCAAGGAGCACGGCAAGCGTCACCCCACGCTGGGCGACAACATCGTGGTCGGCTCCGGCGCCAGCGTGCTCGGCTCCGTGCACATCGGCGACAACGCCAAGATCGGCTCCGGCAGCGTCGTCGTGCACGACGTGCCGGCCAACGCCACGGTGGTCGGCAACCCCGGGCATCCGGTGCTGGTCGACGGCCAGCGGGTGGGCATCCCCGACATCGACTACTCGCATCTGCCCGACCCCATGGCCGAAGCGCTCAAGTGCCTGGTCGAGCGCATCATCGCCCTCGAGCAGGAGCTCGACGAGATCAACCCCGAGCGCAAGGAGCGCCGTCGCGAAAGAATCACCCGCAGTCAGGAGACGCTCGACCGCCTGCTGCACTTCAGCGACGGCGCCGGCATCTGATCAACCCGGCAAGGCTGCCGCTTTGGCGGGTATGCTACTATCGCCGCATCAACCAGAGCACAGGGAGAGTGATCCCGCCGTGAGTCATGTCCGACGTCTCGTCCTGGACGTCCTCAAACCGCATATGCCGACCATGCTCAACCTGGCCGACAAGCTCGGCGACCTCGAGGGCGTGGCCGGCGTCGACATCACGCTCTTCGAGATCGACAACAAGGTCGAGAACATCAAGATCACGCTCGAGGGCAGCGACGTCGACTACCAGGAAGTCGCCGAGGTCATCCAGGACTCCGGGGGCAGCATCCACTCGATCGACAAGGTGTCGACCGGCCGTCAGCTCATCGACGAGGCCGAGACTCCCCAGGATGCCGGCGCCCGCTGGATGCGGTGACCCTCAGCCGCCGGGCTGACACTTGAGCGCCACGACGGCCTCCGGTCTCACCGGCTGGCTGCGCAGCACGTTCGTCACACTGCGCCATTACCACCGTCTCGCCGAGGTCGGCGCCATCGCCCGCCGGTATTTCGCCATGAATGCCTTCGACGGCGTGCTGACGACGCTCGGCGTGCTCGTGGGCAGTTACATCGGGCACGTCCACTCGGCCCACCAGGTCATCGCCGTCGGCCTCGGCGCCGCGGTGGCCATGGGCGTCTCGGGCTTCTACGGCTCCTACCTGATCGAACGCGCCGAGCGCGACCGCTCGCTGCGCGAGCTCGAAGAGGTCACCCTGTCGAGCCTCGAAGACTCCGACATCGCGGCGGCCTCGACCTACGCCACGATCGTCATCGCCCTCGTCGACGGTGTGTCGCCGTTCGTCGCGGCGATCCTCGTGCTGATCCCGTTCTTCGTCGGCCCGGCGAACATGCACGTGGCCTACATCGTCGGCGTCGCCATCGCCTTCATCGAGCTGTTCCTGCTGGGCCTGTTCCTGGGTCGCGTGTCGCGCCAGCGGCTCGTCTGGTCGGGGGTGAAGCTGGCGGTGGCCGGCGTACTCTGCCTGGCCCTGAGCGCCCTCCTCGACCTGGGCCTGCGGTGAGGCGTCGATGAGCGGGCACGCCGCCGACCCCGGCGGGCCGCGCGCAGGCGACGACCGGCCGGCCGTCGCCGCAGCGCTGCTGGCCGGCCTGAACGAGCCCCAGCGCGAGGCCGTCGAGCACTTCGAGGGCCCGCTGCTCATACTCGCCGGCGCCGGGTCGGGCAAGACGCGCGTGCTGGCCCATCGCGTGGCCTACCTCATCAAGGTGCGGCGCGTGCGTCCCGACGAAGTGCTGGCCATCACCTTCACCAACAAGGCCGCCGGCGAGATGCGCGACCGCATCGGCGCTCTGGTCGGGCCGGTAGCGCGCGTCATGTGGATCTCGACCTTTCACTCCATGTGCGCCCGCATCCTGCGCCGCGAGGCCGGGCGACTGGGCTACAAGTCGACCTTCTCGATCTACGACGCCGACGACGCCAAGCGCCTCGTCAAGCGCTGCCTCGTCGAGCTCGACTTAGACGACAAGCGCTTCACNNCGCGAGCAGACCGGCGGCTTCTTTCAGCGCGCCGCCGCCGACGTCTACGACCTCTACGAGACGAAGCTCATGGAGATGAGCGCCATGGACTTCGACGACCTGCTGATGAAGACGGTGAACCTGCTCGAGATCTATCCGGACCGCCTCGACCACTACCGGCGCACGTTCCGTTTCATCCTGGTCGACGAGTACCAGGACACCAATCACGCCCAGTACCGCATCGCCAATCTGCTCGCCGGCGAGCGCGGCAACCTGGCAGTGGTCGGCGACGACGACCAGTCGATCTACTCGTGGCGCGGCGCCGACATTCGCAACATCCTGGAGTTCGAGCGCGACCATCCCGACGCCAGGGTCGTGCGTCTCGAACAGAACTACCGCTCGACGAGCCACATTCTCGACGTGGCCAACGCGGTGGTCGCCAACAACCGGCGGCGCAAGGGCAAGAACCTCTGGACGGCGCGCGGCGCCGGCCGGCCGGCGCACGTCGTCGAGGTCGCCGACGAGCACGCCGAGGCGCGCTTCATCGCCAGCGAGGTGCGCCGGCTGTTAGACGAGGGCGTGGTGAGCGAGGGCGCGGCGCAAGACGGCCCGCTGGCTCCCCACGACATCGCCGTGCTCTACCGCACGAACGCCCAGTCGCGGGTGCTCGAAGAGGAGTTCGGCCGCTACGCCATCGCCTACCAGGTGGTCGGCGGCACGCGCTTCTACGAGCGCGCCGAGGTCAAAGACGCGCTCGCCTATCTGGCGATCATCAACAACCCGGCCGACGAGCAGCGCCTGCTGCGCATCGTCAACATGCCCCGCCGGGGTCTGGGCCCGACCGCGATCGGGCGGCTGCAGACCGAGGCCCAGACGCTCGGCGAGACGTTGTGGAGCGTGATCGAGCGCGCCGCCGACGTGCCCGGGCTGACGGCCGCGGCGGTCTCGTCGCTGACCAGTTTCGCCGCCGTGGTAAACGCCTGGCGGGCCGCGGCGCCGGCGTCGTCGTCGGTCGCTGCGCTCGTGCGGCGGGTGCTCGACGAGAGCGGCTACTCGGCCATGCTCCAGGGCCAGGACACGCTCGAGGCCGAGGGTCGCATCGAGAACCTCGAGGAGCTCGTCGGCGTGGCCGCCGAGTACGACCAGCGCGCCGAGGAGCCGTCGCTGGACGGCTTTCTGCAGGAGATCTCGCTCTACTCCGACATCGACACCATGGCCGACACCAGCGAGCTCATCACCTTCATGACCCTGCACAACGCCAAGGGTCTGGAGTTTCCGGTCGTGTTCATCACCGGCCTCGAAGAGGGCGTGTTCCCTCACCAGCGCTCGCTGGACGACCAGAACCTCGAAGAGGAGCGCCGCCTGGCCTATGTCGGCATAACCCGGGCGATGGACCGCCTGTACCTGCTGCACGCCCGTGTGCGCAACCTGTGGGGCGGCAGCCTGTACGGCCTGCCCTCACGCTTTCTCACCGAGATCCCCGCCGAGCTGGTCGAGGTCACCCGCGTCGGCGGTCCGACCTACACCGCGGGCGGCTGGTCGGGCGCCGGCCCGGCGGCCCGCGACGGCCGCCGCGACCGCGGTCGCGGGAACTGGTCGGACGACTGGCGCGAGCGCGACGACGACGGTGTGGGCGGTTCGGGCCGACGCATCACCGGCCTCGAGAAGGAGCCGGCCGAAGCGATAGTCGAACAGTTCTTCGCGCCCGGCGACCACGTGTTGCATGCGACGCTCGGTGAGGGCACCGTGACGGCCGCCGAACAGAGCGGCATCATTGTCGTGCGCTTTGCAAACGACGGCTCGGAGCGGCGCCTGATGGCCACCATCGCCCCGCTGCGCAAGCTCAGGGCGTAGGCCCGGGCTCGGTGCGGCGCAAGACCGGGCGCCGCTTGCGAGGGCGAGTGCCGCGGGCGAGCGCCGAGCGAGAAGCGCCGCGGCCGGCGAGCCGCGGCAGCCTCAGGGGCCGCTACCGACTTCGTAGACCCGCCAGGCGTCGCCGACCCGGCGCAGGCTCATGAACACCAGCGTCCGGCCGCCGCCCCAGGACGACGTGCGGGTCGGCCTGATGACGACTGTCATGGCGAACTCGAGCGTGGCCCCGTGGGGCGGCAGCGGCGAGGCGGCGGCATCGACCGACACGACCCGGACGCGGGCGATGCCCCAGGACGCAGCGGCGTCGCCGGCCCGCACCGCGGCGGCGTTGTGCGAGTCGCGCGTGACGACGTTGAGAAGGGCGCGGTAGCGATGCGCGTCGACCAGCTGCCAGTAGCGTGCGGCGGTGTGAGCGGCGGCCGGCGGCACCGGGCCGGCGGTGATGGTGGCGCTGGGCGCCGGCATGGCGGGGCCGGTGGGCGCCGCGGACACTGCCGCTGCGCTCGCCGCCGGCCGGGGCGTCGTCGGCGCCGGCGCCGGCGAGGCTGAGCAACCACCGACGAGCGCGACGGCGGCTCCGGCAAACAGCGCCACCAGCCCCGGCGGCCTCCAGGCCCGGCGGCGCGCCACCACGGTGGACGGCATCGTAGGCATGCACTTTCTCCTTTGCTGGCCGCGACCACAGCGAAGCCCATCACACGTCGTCGCGCCTGTACAGGGTGACGATCTTGTCATCCGCGCCGGCGGCGACTCTGGCGCGGTGTGGAAAGGTCGAGATTTCGACCGCGTCGAGGCGAGACTGTGCGATTCTGTAAGGAAACCGTGAGGGTCACGTGAGCCGAATGTGTGCTCATGCCATCACCAAACGCTAAGAATCGCACGATTGACCACACTTCCGCGCAGTACTACAATGGGTCTCGTTCGAGCACGCTTGGTTGTCGCGTCCGTCGCGTAAGGCGCCGGGGCGACCGAAGCGCGCGGCGAGCGGACGCGAGCGGGATGTACTCGCGCGATGCGCAAGTTCGCAAGATGAGCGAGCAGGAAGCAGACGCGTCCGCCTACCGCGAACGTCGCCCGGCCTTGGTCGGGACCGCGGCGCGCCGACAAAAGAGTCCGCGGCAAGACTCGTTCTCCCCCCGGACGAGCCGAGCCCCCCTCGGGCCGCGGATGTCGCGAGGGCTGGGGCCGGCGGCACGACATGCCGCCGGCCCGCCCGCGACCTGTCGCCGACATCGCGTTCATGCCCGGGTCCGCCGCCCCGATGGGTCTCGCGACGGCCTGGGGCCTGGGGACGCCGCTCCTCCAGGGCCTCGCCGCTAAGCCGTGCTCGCGGCCGCCCGGCCGTGGGCGACGGCCCGAGCGGCGGGGGGTCTGGCCGCGTCTCGTGGGGTAGAGTTGCCTTGGGTCGATCGCGGCCCACCGACGCGAGAAGGAGGACCTGTCCCATGACAGTCGAGGTCAAGCGCGACGGCGCCGTGGCGGTTGTCACGGTCGCCCGTCCCGAGGTGTTGAACGCCCTGAATACGGCCACCAACCAGGAGCTGCTGGGCGTCGTGCGTGAGATCACTCGCGACGCCGCACTGCGCGCAGTCGTGCTGACCGGGGCCGGCGCGAAGGCCTTCGTGGCCGGCGCCGACATCGCCGAGTTTCGCGGCATGACCGCCGAGGACGCCCGCCAGGCGTCGTGGCTGGGCGGCAGGGTCGTGGCGGCGATCGAAGGGGCGCCGCAGCCCTGGATCGCCGCCGTCAACGGCTTCGCCCTGGGTGGCGGCTGCGAGCTCGCGCTGGCCTGCGACATCCGCTTTGCGGCAGACAACGCGCGCTTCGGCCAGCCCGAGGTCGGTCTGGGCATCACCCCCGGGTTCGGCGGCACCCAGCGCCTGCCCCGCGAGGTCGGCAACGGCTGGGCCAGCTACCTGTGCCTGAGCGGCCGGCTGATCGACGCCGCCGAGGCGGCTCGCATAGGGCTTGTGCAGGCCGTGTTCCCGGCGGAGCGGCTCATGGACGAAGCCCTCAAACTGGCCGGTGAGCTGGCCGCCAAGCCGCCGCTGGCCGTGCGCTACATCAAGTCGCAGATCCACCATGCGCTGAACGTCGACATCGCGGCCGGCCATGAGATCGAACGCGACCTGTTCGCCCTGACGTTCGCCAGCCAGGACCGGCTCGAAGGCATGGACGCCTTTCTCGAGAAGCGCCAGCCGCAAGGGTTCGAAGGCAGGTAGCCGGACGCCACGACGGGAAGGAGCGCCGGCCGGCAGACGAGCAGAAGGCCGCCGAGAGCTTGGTCTCTCGAGCGGCCTTCTGGTGGTGGGCGCACCACCGTGCGGGAGCTGTTGTTCCCGGGGCGGTACTGTCGGGACTTTCTCTCAGACAGACCGGGCGTCTTTCAGTAGCTCGGCGTGGCCACGTAGTTGATGGTGTCGGCGTAGGTGCCGGCCGGCACGGTGTAGTCGACGGTCACCTGGTTGGTGAGCACCAGGGTGTCGGCGGTGTTGCCGGTCGGCGCGGTCGCCGACAGGAAGGTGGCGCCCGCCGTCGGGTAGCCCACCCAGTTGCCGCCGGCCAGTCCGGCCGCCAGCGTGGCGCTGTCGGTGCCGCCGCCGGACACGGTGGCCGAGGCGCCGAAGCCCTTGGCGGGGAACGTCCCCAGGCCCGTGCCCGGTCCGGCGGTGATGGCCGGGATCGTGTAGACGCTGGCCTGGGTGAGGCCGGTGTCGTAGGCGGCCAGGGTGTAGCCGGCGTGGGCGTTGGTCTTGACCGTCAGAGTGACGGCCTGGCTCTGGTTGAGCGACAGCCCGGTCGGGTCGACGGCCAGGTTGAAGGAGGGCGTGTCGTTGGTGAAGGTCAGCGTCTGGCCGACCGACGTCGTGACGCCGGTCGACGACAGGCCGAAGTTCACGGCCGCCGTGGTGGCGTTGTCAACCGGGGTGACGCCGGCCGATGTGCTGATCACCGAGGTGTAGCTGCCCGCGGTCGTGGTGTTGGTCAGGGTGGCAAACGAGACGTAGATGTTGATGCCGGCCGCTACGGGTACCGCACTGGTGACGGTGTAGGTGAGTGTGTTTGCGGCCAGCGCCACGGTGCCGGCGCCCAGTCCGTAGACCGTGCCGACGGTGACCGCGCCGGCGGTGCCGGCCGGGACCGTCATGGTGACCTTGCTGATGCTGGCCGCAGTCGCCGTCTTGAAGGCGAAGGCGTAGGTGATGCCGGTCTTGCCGGTCTGCGAGTTGGAGACCGTCCAGNNCGCCGAACCCCATCACGCGAAGTCGCGCCTTGGGTGGTGAAAATCTCACATTGACCCCTTCATCTCGTCTGACCGGAGCCGATTGTCGCAAAGACAGAACCACCGGATCGGATTCCTGCCTGATAAGGGGCATCGACGATGGCCTTCCCGCGGCACAGAGGCGGTGGCGCACATCGCTCGGGAGCGAGCCTGGGAGCAGCCTGCACGGCACGCGCTCGAGCGGCGAAAACGATCGAGCACAGACGGCGCCCGCTTTAGCCGGCGGCGGCG
>PLTW01000002.1 GCA_003164655.1 Actinomycetota bacterium | reverse complement strand
GGATTCCGCCTGCATCTCGGTCCCGGTAGCTGATGCATCGGGCCTCCTTGTCGGCGTCGGCGGCCTCGAAGGCAACTCGACCTGGTTCGCGACCAAGTGACCTCATGGCTGACACCGAGCTGGACGCCGCTGCCCTGCTGCTCAGGGAACGAAATCGTGAGGATTGTCTGCACGCCGGGACTGTTGGCCCTAGAAACGCCCGAAAGCCCTTGCCGGTACTAGATCACTCCCTGGGCGTTCTAGCGCCTCCTGCGCCGTCCCCTCGGAGGCGTGCGGGCCATCCGTGAGGACCGCTCCGTTACTCGCTACCCGATCCACCGTCGCCGACAGGAACCTCCCTACGCTGACGCCGTGCCAGGGTCGAACGCGTGCGTAGTGTCGATCTCGAAGTAGGTCCCAGACGCCGCGCACCTACCAGGTAGCGTGACCGCAACGCTTCACAGCGCCGACGAGAGGAAGGACGTGCCCGGCTTCGATCTTTCGAGCTGCCTCGAACGCCTCGCGGAGCGGAACCCGGGGCGGACCGAGGCCGACATCCAGGCTGACGTGCGCGATGTCCTCCTCTTCGGCGGCTTCGACCTTGGCGAGGAGCACGTCCGTCTCGAGTCACCGGCGCCTGATCGGCGACGCATCGATGTCGAGGTTGGCGCGCTCGTCATCGAGTGCAAGCGCGACCTCCGGCCTCGACACGTCCTCGAGGATGCCGAGCACCAGCTCGCCGGCTATCTCGTCGACCGCGAGGGCGCGAACGGTGGCACCTATGCCGGCGTTCTCACAGACGGAGTCGCCTGGCGCTGCTACCGCACGGCCCGGAACGGTGTCGAGGGCGTCTCCGTCCTCGACCTGGGCGCCGGGCTCGACGAGCGGCGCTTTCGGTATTGGCTCGGGTCTTTGCTCGCCACCGAACACCTCATCGCCCCGACGGCGGACTCGATCGAGGAGCGTCTCGGTAACCAGTCGCCCGGGTGTCGGCTCGTGCTCGCTGAGCTGACCGAGCTGTGGCGATCGGGTTCCGGCTTGCCGGCCAGCCAACTCAAGCGCTCACTCTGGGGCAAGCTGCTCCGCACCGCGCTCGGCACCCAGTTCGAGGACCACGACTCGCTCTTCGTCGAGCACACCTACCTCGTCCTCGTCGCGAGCCTCATCGCCCACGCGGTGATCGGCTTCGACTTCGGCGCACCCGCGTTCTCGCCCGCGGTCGCGCTGTCGGGCCAGCTCTTCTCCCAGGCCGGGCTCGAAGGCGTCGGCGAGGCGGGGTTCTTCGACTGGGTCCTCGATGTCGACGGAGGCGTGCCCGTCGTCGCCGACCTTGCCCGCAGGCTGGCTTGCTTCAGATGGGAAGGCGTCGACCACGACGTGCTGAAGGCGCTCTATCAGTCTGTCATCGCACCAGAGACCCGGCACCGGCTCGGCGAGTACTACACGCCGGACTGGCTCGCCGAGCGGATGGTCGAGGAGGTCGTCGTCGACCCGCTCCACAGCCGAGTGCTTGATCCGGCCTGTGGGTCGGGGACGTTCCTCTTCCACGCGGTCCGCCGTTACCTCGGAGCCGCCGAGGCCGCTGGCGTCCCTACTGGAGAGGCACTCACCGGCGTTACCGGCCAAGTCTTCGGTCTCGACCTCCACCCGGTCGCCGTCATCCTCGCGCAGGTGACCTACCTCCTCGCGATCGGCACGGAGCGCCTCACAGCTCGCACCGGTCGGCTCTCGATCCCGGTCTACCTCGGCGACTCGATGCGCTGGGAGGCCGCCGAGGAGAGCTTCCTCGTCCCCTCGGGCGAGGTCATCGTGCCAACCAGCGATGGGCAACAGCTCTTCGCCGCCGAGCTTCGCTTCCCCGCGGCCACCGTCGCTGACGTCGCCCGCTTCGACCAACTCGTTGACGCGTTAGCGGTGCGAGCCTCGAACCGGTCTCCGGGCTCGCCGCGCCCTTCCCTCGGCGGCCTGCTCGGCAACTTCGGGGTCGGCCAGGCCGAGCGGGGCGTGCTCGAGGAGACCTACGCGCTGCTCTGCGACCTCCACGATCAGGGGCGGGACCACATCTGGTCCTTTTACGTCCGTAACCAGGCGCGGCCCACCTGGTTCGCGCAGCCCGAGCACCGCGTCGACGTCCTCGTTGGCAACCCGCCCTGGCTCTCCTACCGCTACATGCCAGCCGAGATGCAGGCTCGCTTCGCCGAGCGCGCCCGTGCCCGGCACCTCTGGGCGGGCGGCAGAGTGGCGACGCATCAGGACCTGTCGGCGTTCTTCGTCGCCCGGGCGATCGAGCTGTTCCTGCGGGTCGGCGGTCGCTTCGGCTTCGTAATGCCACGGGCGACGCTCACCCGGCAGGCTTACGACGGATTCCGGCGCGCCGACTTCTCCTCACCTGGGGTGACGTGTGCGGTGGCCTTCGAGGTGCCCTGGGACCTCGGCGAGGTCGACCCGGAGCCCTTCCCTGTCCCCTCGGCGGTCGTGCTTGGCCGACGCGTCGCCTCGCCGACGGCACCGCCGAGGGTGTCGTTGCCGACGAGCCAACTCCGGTTCTCCGGACGGACGGGCGCGCACGGGGGCTGGGCGGTCGCAGCCACGAACCTCGAGATGACGACACAGGCAGGAGAGCGGGCCTTCTCAACCGACGACATCCCGCGCTCGCCGTACGCGGAGCGCTTCCGCCAGGGCGCCTCCCTCGCACCGCGTATGCTCATCTTCGTTGTCGATGCGCCTAGTGGACCCGTCGGCACCCCCACAAGGGCTGCGCGCCGTCCGTTCGCGCCGCGGATCGCTCGACAAGGCTCCGTGGCGGGGACTTCCTGACCAGAGCGGTAGCGTCGAAGCGATCTTCGTCCGCCCCACCTACCTCGGCGAGCACGTGCTGCCGTTCCGGCTCCTCCCGCCAGGCGAGGCCGTGATCCCCTACGACGGCACGCGGCTCCTTTCGGGTGCCGACGACCGGATCGACCGTTACCCGGGGCTCGCGGGGTGGTGGCGGGAAGCGGAGACAACTTGGGACGAGCACAAGGCTCCAGCCACCAGGCTCAGCCTCCTTGGGCAGGCCGACTACATGCACAAGCTCACTGCACAGTTCCCGGCCGCCCCATTCAGGGTCGTGTACACGACGGCGGGCACCTACCTCACGGCTGCTGTACTCACCGATTCACGATCGGTTGTCGAGAGC
Organism: Actinomycetota bacterium; assembly: GCA_003164655.1. Classification (GTDB taxonomy): domain Bacteria; phylum Actinomycetota; class Thermoleophilia; order UBA2241; family UBA2241; genus Bog-752. The sequence continues at coordinate 923 of PLTW01000002.1, read as the reverse complement.
GCCCTCTACTGGGCCACAGCCGGGAGCTTGGACGAGGCGAGGTACCTGACCGCGCTCCTCAACGCGCCGATCCTTACGGAGCTCGTCAGGCCCTACCAGTCGGTCGGCGCCTTCGGACCCCGACACTTCCACAAGTACGTCTGGTATGTACCGGTGCCGGAGTTCGATCCGAAGGACTCCGACCACCAACATCTCGTCCGCCTCGCCGAACAGGCCGAGAGCATCGCCGCTGCCGTCGCACTCTCCGCGCCCCTCCGCTTCCAGGCGGTTCGGGGACTGATCCGCCGAGCGTTGCTCGCCGAAGGAGTCGCTGACGAGATCGACGAGGTGGTGCGAGCGTTCGTCGAGACCCACAGCCGCCATGTCCCGTGAAAAAGCGAGAAGGTCGGGCGCCAGGCTCGGGAAGAGGAGAACCATGACTGAACGAAAGGTGATCACGCGAGCCGAGCTGGCCGAAGTGGGGGCCGGGCTTCGCCGGCTTCTCGATGCCATCGCCGCGGGGGAGCTGACCGCTCCGGCGGGCACAGTCAACCGACTGGAAGGCGCATGGCTGGCAGTAGAGGCTCTTGCTGCCGGCCGGACGCTTGATGCTTACGACCTGCTTGGGACGAAATCCACCGAAGAGCCTTGACCTATACGACCGTTTAGGTATAATAGGTACATGACAACCCCCCAAGGCCGCTCTCGCAAGCCGCCGAGCCGTCCCATGGTCGCGATCGGCTACCTGCGCGTTAGCACCGATGGCCAAGCCGAGTCCGGCGCCGGGATGGCCGCCCAGCGATCCACCATCGTGACTGAGTGCCAACATCGCGGGCTGCCGTTGCTGGAGATGGCCGAGGACGCGGGTCTGTCGGCCAAGACGCTCGACCGGCCGGCGCTCGCTGGTGCTCTCGCCCGCCTGGAGGCCGGTGAGGCGGCTGTGC
>PLTW01000190.1 GCA_003164655.1 Actinomycetota bacterium | reverse complement strand
ACGGAGGCGCCATGGAATCCGCAGCCCGACCGCCCGGCCCCACGCGATTCACGGCGTGCGTGAACGGCCGACTCTGCGACGTTGCCGATGCCACGATCCCGGCCACCGACCAGGGGCTGCTTCGTGGCGACGGCTGCTTCGAGTTCGTCCGCGTCTTCCTGGGGAAGCCCTTCCTGCTCTCCGAGCACCTTCAGCGGATGGAGCGCTCGTGCGGGGTGCTTCATCTCGCCAATCCTCGTGAGGAGCTCGAGGCCGATATCGCCGCGGTCCTCGACGCCATGGCGACGGGTGATCAGCAGGGAGTGAGCTACGACCTGCGCATCGTCCTGACGCGAAGCGGCGCCAGACTGGTCCTGTCCGAGCCGCTTCTGACGTCTCTGGGCCCTGCGGCGCTCTGTCTGGTGACCGACACCGCTCGGCCGTTACTCACTGGGGCAAAAACGCTCTCCTACGCGGCCAACATGCTGGCGGCGCGCCTCGCGCGGGAGCGCGGCTTTGACGAAGCACTGCTCGTCACGCCAGTGGGTCGCATCCTCGAGGTGCAGACCAGCGCCTTCTTCTGGGTCTCCGACGACGGTGCAGTCTGCACGCCGCCGCTCAGCGAAGGCATACTGGATTCCATCACCCGTCGTCTGCTCATGGAGCACCTGCGCATCGAAGAACGCGCCTGTGATGTCGAAGACGCACTGGCCGCAAGCGAGGCCTTCATCAGCGGCAGTGGCTGGGAGGTGCGACCTGTCTCGCGGATCGAAGACCGTGAGCTCGGGGCCGTCCCGGGTGCAGCGACACAAGAAGCGCTGAAGGTGATATGGCACGAGATCGAGATGCACACCGGCCTCGATCTCGCGCCTCATTTCGCGCAAGCCGGCAGTCCCGACTTCGTGCTGGCCGCCTGGCGCGAGCTCCACGCGACGTAAGGCCGTCACCGCAACGTGTCCGTCTGCATGCACGAGTTCCGCTCCATTCGGGGGGCAGCTTGACGAGTCTGGGGCGTGGAATGTGTAATCCTTGGGCGATTTCGTGCTCGGGGGTTTCCATGACCGGCGGTTGGGTGAGGCAGCGGACCATACGGCTCGCGACTCGCAAGTGGTCATGGCAGGAGCTCCGTCAGCAGATGTCCATGTAGATTCGACGAGCCAGGTGCCGCGAGATGGGTCCGAGCAGACTTCACGCCCTGATTGACGGTGTGTTTGCCATCGCCCTGACACTTCTCGTCCTGGATCTGCCAAAGCCGCAGCACTCCACACAGCTCGTACATGACCTCGTCCGGCAATGGCCGTCCTACTTGGCGTACCTCGTATCGTTCGTCACGCTCGGCATCCTCTGGATCGAGCATCACGGGATGATGGGCGCAGTTCGCTCGATCGACCGACGGTTCCTGGAGCGGACCTTGGCCTTCCTTCTGTTCATCTCGGTCATCCCATGGCCAACCGCACTTGCCGCCGACTACGCCAGGCAGGGCTTTGGCGAGGCACGTGCCGTGGCGATTCTCTATGCAGCGACGATGCTGATGATGGGCCTCACGTTCGCCTGGGGTTGGCACTACCTGACGATCCACAGCGAGCTGGTAGCTGAGCCCGCCCGCAGCGCGTTTCCTGCGGGGACCCGTCGGGCGCTTCTCGGGGGTCTTGTCTACCTTCTGGCCATCGGGGTGGCCTTCATCAGCCCCCTCGGCTCATTTGCCATCGACGCAGTCGTGGCCGGCTACTTTGCAGTGTCGAGGAGCGAGGTCCCCGGGCTGATAGTCAAGTCATCGCTGACCAAGGGTTCGACCTGAACGAAACCCATGGCGAGGAGAATTGCGGACGCCGACATGGCGATCTGGCGAATGTCGATCTCGAGAGACGGCATATTCTTGCTCGCTGCGATGTGATTGAGCAGTTCGTGGACGGTCGAGCCCTGGCCAAAGACCGCACCCATCGTGATGATGCAGGCGGCAAGAAAGGCCCTACCGTAGCCAAGCACCGTTGCTGTTGGCCTCGGCGGCGCCTGATTTCTCGGCACGGCAACGCTGGAATGTGCGGTACGTATGTGACCCAATTATGGCCGCAACGCGTTGGGTGAGAGGAGCAGCGATGACTGCCGATGGCCAAACTGTCTACTACCACCCTGCGCGCACGGTGGTGCGCATCGTCGGAGTCGTCACGGAGAAGACAAAGGACGACTTGGCGAAGGTTCGCGAGCACACCAGCGATGTCTCCGTGGCCACTGAAGCTGACCTGTCGCATCAACTGCGGCTGGTCTTTCCCGAGAAGGAACTCCTGAAGAGGGAGCTGGAGTTCGACATCACCCTCACCCCGGACGAACGTCTATCGGCAGCCGGCGTCACGACAACCGGCGTCGGGGCTGAAGTCCTCGAGGCCGGCGTAAAGGTCGCAGCGTTTGTTGCTCCCCTGGCTGCTGCGGCATTCACCCCCTCTGCAACGGAAAAGGAGGGCGCCCCCCCGCCACCGACGTCAGTCGACGACGTATTCAAGGAGGAGTGCCCGGCATCGGCGGAATTGCGGAAGAGTCTGCGCAAGGCCATCAAGGATCTTCAGAAGAAATTCGCAGACGAGGCACAGGTTTTCGCAGGTGCGCCGGCGGACAAGGACGACAAGCTCAAGGCGCTCGACGACGCCCTTGCCAAGGCGCGCAGCGAGGCGGGCGTGCTCGAAGCACAGTTCGACGCCTGGCGTAGCCAACGCTTCCCACCGTGGAGCCAGAAGCTCTCCTACGCTCTTGGCGTAGATGAACTCCCTGATCGCAACACGGCCAAAGAGACGTTTGAGTTGAGTGACGATGAGAAGCAGTCGGCGACCCTCGCCAAGACGAGAGAGGCGATGGACAATCTCGGCGTCGTCGTCGTCTGGATTGGCGACCGAGACGACACTGCCGACGAGATCAAGACGGACGTCACCGACGAGATCCAGTTCCGCAGGCCGCGTCCCGGCTGGCTTGCCGTGTACGAGGTGAAGCCTCCTCATCCGGATCAGGCGCAGGCGGGAAAGCTCCTGTCGAGTCTTCAGTTCAGGCTGCGGAGTGTTACGTCGGCCCAGGTTATCGACTCGCATTCCGCGGTGGGAGCCATCCCATTTCGGTCAAGCCTGTTTGCACGACACGGCACGGCCGCCGAGTTCGGCGAGACCGGTACGCTCGTGCGCCTGTCGAACAAGGACGTCGGCGCCCTGGGCATCCTTCTGGGCGGTGCGGGGGGCCAGGCGAGCCCGGCCAGTCAAGCGAGCCAGACGGCTGCAGCCAAGCCGGCGGTCTCTAGTCCTGCTGACCCTGATCTCGAGGCCCTTCAGGGCAAGGTAGTGAGGAGGGAGCTTGAGGTCAGACTCATGGAGGCTGACGGGAAGGTGGCGCAGAAGGATTTCGAGGCGCCGCTTGTAGAAGCCGACAAGGAGGGGAACGGAGCCGGTAAGTAGAGTCCCTGCTCGGTGCTCCGCGCGCTCAGTCTCCGTCACGAGGCTGCCGTCTGTGACTCGCATCCGCACGGCGCCTCGTTGGGGAGACGGGTGGTCGGCCAGCGTAGAAGCGGCGAGGCGCAGCTCAGCCGCGGGTGCTCCGGGCTTGGTCTTCGAGCGCGCAAGCTCGGCAGGGAGTCTCAGACAGCCGAGTTCGAAGAGTCGTCGTGTGTGCACACTGCCACTGCACCTGAGGGCCGTCGTCCTCTGTCGCGCAAAGTGATCGCCACAACGAAGGGAGAGCCATGCCAAGCTATGTGATCCTCATGAAACTGACCGACGAGATGCGCGGGGACATGCAGAAGCTGCCGGAGCACATGGACGAAATCGGGGAAACGTGGGAAGCACTTACCGGCAATCCGATCATCACTGTGCTGGCGACGCTCGGCGATGTCGACATCGTGGCCGTGGGCGTGGCCCAGGACGACGAGACGGTCGCCCACATCGCACTCAACCTCTCGGACGCTGGCTGGGCAAAGACAACCTCGATGAGAGCGTATGCTGCAGATGAGGTGGCCAGGATCATCGCGATCGCACCGGTGGAGCCCATGAGGGCCCACAACTGGCGCTGAGTCGTCCCTGTCGGCGGCGCGTCCCGCGGGCCTGGTGTCGGGCATGCGGGTCCTGCTCGTGTCGATGCCGTTCGCTACGGTCGAGCGGCCGGCGCTCGGCCTCAGTCTGCTGAAGGCGAGGCTGCTGGAACGCGACATCGCTTGCGATGTCGCCTATCCCAACCTCGCCTTCGCCGCCGCGCTCTCCCTTGAGCGCTACCAGCATGCTGCGACGGTCATCCCCCACGCCTCGCTGGCCGGCGAGTGGGTGTTCGCCGACTGTCTGCCCGGGGCCCCTGAAAGGCCGTACGTGAGCAGGATCCTGCGCTCGAAGTTCCGCCTCCCCCGGACGGATATCGAGCTGCTGCTCGACGCGCGGTCCATGGCCGCCGGTTTCCTGGCCAACTGGCTGGACTCCGTCGACTGGTCCCGGTACCGCGTCGTCGGCTTCACATCGTGCTGCAATCAGAATGTCGCCGCCCTGGCGACCGCGTGCCTGATCAAGCAGCGTCATCCTGAGATCGTGGTCATCTTTGGCGGCCCCAACTGGCACGGCATCATGGGTCGCACTCTCCACCGGAGCTTTCCGGCGGTCGACGTCGCGTTTCTTGGCGAGGCGGACCAAGCGCTGCCCGACGTGCTCGTCTGCCTGGCCGAAGCGGGCGATGCGGCCGGTCTGGCGGCTGCGTTCGAAAGCAGAGCCCTGGAGAACGTCTCCGGCATCGCCTATCGCTACCAGGGCGAGTCGCGGGTCACGGCGCCGCCACAGCCCGTGGCCGACCTCGACTCTCTGCCGCTGCCCGAGTACACAGATTACTTCGCGGCTCTCGACGAAAACGGACTCAAGGAGGTCACTTCCACTCTCGAGGTGGAGACGGCTCGAGGATGCTGGTGGGCCGAACGGCGACCCTGTCTGTTCTGCGGGCTGACCGGCGGCATGCGCTCGTACCGCACCAAGAGTGCGGCCCGCATTCTGCGGGAGCTGCGTCGACTCGCCGAGCTTTGGGGCCGCCCGCTGGACGTCGCCGACAACGTGGTCTCACCGGCGTTCCTTACGGAGGTGCTGCCCGAACTGTCGGCATCGCCGCTGCCGGTGCCGTTGTCCTTCGAGTCGCGACCGACGCTGACAGAGCTCCAGGTGCGACTCGTCGCGCAGGCGGGCGCCACCGTACAGGTCGGCATCGAGAGCCTAAGCGACCACGTGCTGCAGCTGATGAACAAGGGCGTTCGTGCTCTGGAGAACATCCGTCTGCTGCGCTGGTGCAAGGAACACGGCGTGACACTGGACTGGAACCTGATCTTCGGAGTGCCCGGCGAGACCGACGAGGACTATGCGGATCTGGTCCATCTGTTGCCCGCGCTGCATTACCTGCAGCCGCCAGCGGTCTCCGGTCCGATATCTCTTGACCGGTTTAGCCCGTATCACGACGAGCCCGGGCGGTATGGCTTCACGAATCTGCGGCCGCGGGACGCCTACGGTTATGTCTACTCTCTGGCAAGCGAGGACCTTTCCGACATCGTCTACACGTTCGAGTACGACAGTCACTCCTCGCTGCTTCGCTCGGCGCACCGGGAACGGCTTCGGCGCGATGTGCGTGCCTGGCAGGAGGACGACGAGCCTGGCGAGCTACGTCTCGCACGCGACGATGGAGGGTACTCGTTGGTCGACACGCGCTTCGGCTCGAAAGAGGCGGTGGTCCACCACCTCGACACGCTTGATGAGCTCCTCTACGCGGCCTGCGACGACATTCGTACCCGAGCCCAACTGCGGGAGCTGGCCGCGGCCTGCTGTGGGCGGCGGACAGGGCTGGCCGATGAGATTGACAGGCGCCTCGAGGCGTTCGTCGCTGGCCGATTCATGGTAAGCGATGGTGGGCGCTACTTGAGCCTCGCATTGCCGCCGCTCGACGAAGTGAAGCCCTCTTCCTGAAGCAGCCCGATCGACTGCGCGTGCGCCGGTCGGGCGCGCAGCGAAGCGAAGACACCGCGTGCCTCGACCAGGAGAGGCCTCGCTTCGAACCTTTGTCCCAGCGCCGCGAGACAGCGCCCGCGCCACATCAGAGCCTGCGCACGTTCGTAGGGCACGCCGAAGTTGTGCCACGCATCAGCCGCTGTCGCAAAGCCATCCTCGGCGGCGGCAAAGCGCTCTGTGGCGGTTGCCTCGAGAGCCTCGACACTCACCCTGGCGTGCCGTGGCGCTGCCGGCGAGTCGAGCAGGCGACGTGCAAGTCGGGCGGTCAGATCGCGGTCGCCCAGTCCGACGGCGAGGCGCATGGCCAGCGGCCACCACAGAGTCAGGCGCGGCACCGCACAGAAACTGTCTGCGCAGCCAGCCAGCGACTCAAGTGCGGACCGGGGCGTCTGCGGGTCGCCGAGCATGTCGAGAGTGGCCGCCGATGCCAGGAGATCGAGGCAGGGCGTGCCGTAGAGATCACGACCTTCGGGCTGGATCACCTCGGCCAGCGAACGGGCGGATTCTGCGTCGCCTCTGAGCACGAGAAGTAACGCTTTCAGAGAGCGGAGGTCACGCAAGCTGTACGTCTGGTTGCTCGTATCGAGGAACGCTTCCAGCCTGTCGCAGTCTGCTGCCGCATCGTCCCAGCGACCCAGGAACAGAAGGTCCTCGAACACCCCGACGCGAAGCGCGGCCGCCCCGGTCTGATCGTGGCGTGCTTGCGCGAGACGCAGCCCTTCGCCGTGGATCGCCAGCCCGCTCGCGACACTCTCGAACGTGGCGGCGACCTCGCCCGCATCTATGTACACGCTGGACGAGGCGCCGGCCCCACTGGCAGCGTCAAGCGCACGGTGCGCGTCGGAAAGCCCGCCGGAGGCGTCACCCAGGGCACAGCGAGCCATCGCCCTGAACCCCAACAACTCACTGCTGACCGGCAGCCCCATGCGCGTGGTCAGTCGCAGTGCGCGATCGGCCGCCTCGAGTGCAGCCGGGGCGTCGGATCCGGTCACACAGTTCCCCGACAAGTGCTCCAGGGCAAACAGCAACTCAGGCGACGGTCCGTCGCCATCGAGCAGCGACACGGCCTGGCGTGCCGCGACCGGAGAGCGATTGTCGGCAAGCTCCGTGAGGACGCTGGCGAGCTGGGCCTCGGCGACCGCGGCGGCGCGCACAGCACCCAGCGCACACAACCCCTCGATGCCTTCTTCGAGAATGTCGACGGCTTCGCGAAGCCTGCCGCCGATCGCTAGCGCATTCCCCCACTTCGCCAGCAGCTCGGGCCGCCGGGGATGGTCGCGCGGCGCCAGGTCGAGCGCCTGCCGGAGGTGCGGCTCGGCCGCTGCGACATCCAGCTCCAGCGCCCGGTCGCCGGCCAGCTCCAGGGCGCGGATGCTGGACTCGAGCAGCTCGCTCTGAAGGTCGCCGTGCCCTGCTGCCCGGGCCAGATCCAGGGCGGTGACGTAGTGGTGCGCGAGGATCTCGGCGACCTCGTTGAGTCGCTCGCCGGCAGCGGCCTCCAGCCAGCGCGCCACGGCGGCGTGCTTGGCGGCCCGGTCGGACCGCGTGAGCTGCTCGTAGGCGACGTCGCGGATGAGCCCGTGACGAAACGCGAACTCGTTCTCGCCCGCCATCGACGACACGCGCTCGTGGCGCACGAGGTCGCGCTGGGCCAACTCCTTCAGGCCTTGCTCAGCGGCCTCACGGTCGCCGTGATCGAGAGCCGCCACGGCGCCGGTCCAAAAGACCTCGCCGACCACGGCGGCGTCGCCCAGCAGCGTTTTGCGGTCGGGCGGCAATTCGTCAACGCGGGCGGCGATCAGCGATTGCAGTGACTCGGGCAGAGCCTGAGCGACTCGCTCCTTCAAAGCCACCCTGGCGACCGTGCGGCCTGCGACTGACGCCTCCCCTTCCAGGTGTCGCACGAGCTGCTCGGCAAAGAGCGGGTTCCCGGCAGAGCGCTCGGTGATCGCCTGGCAGGCCTCGCCGAGCTCGTCAAGACCCCCGCCGACCCGGGCGACCAGCTCCTGAGTCTCGGATTCCGAGAGGGATTCGAGGTCGATGCGTACGACCCGCTGAGATGTCCCAAGCTCGGCGAGGTGAGCGGCCAGGTCAGGTCGGCGATGAAGAAGCTCGCGTCGGGCGGTGCCGATGGCCAGGAGGGGTACCTCGCCGACGTTTTCCACAAGGTGGCGCAGAAATGCCAGGGTGGCCTCGCTGGCCCAGTGCAGATCCTCGAAGACGATCACCGCCGGGCAGTCGGTGGCGATGGTCTCGAGGAAGCGCCGCCAGGCTTCGAAATTCTCCTTGCGCGAGGCCGTCGGCCCTTCGAGGCCGAGCAGCGGTCGCAGGCGGGCGGCCAGCCACTCGCGGTCGTCTGCGCCGGCCAGGGCATGGGCGAGCTTGGCTTCGACCACGGCCACCTCGTCGCGCTCGACCACGCCGAGCTGTTCGCGCACAATCTCTCCGAGAGCCCAGAAGGTCAGCCGGTCGCCATAGGCCGGGCAGCGGCCCTGGCGCCAGCGCACGATCGCCGGACGGCTGTCAATGTAGCGCAGCAGCTCGAACACCAGGCGCGACTTTCCGATCCCGGCCTCGCCGACCACGAGGGCGAACTGCGGGTGCGACGAGGCCCGCACCTTCTTCAGCAGTCCCTGCAGGATGCCGAGCTCGACCTCGCGGTCAACCAGCGCCGCCGGAAACTGCTGGCGCAGGTCGACGCCCATTCGCGAGACCGGGCCGCGCACCAGCCAGCACTTCACCGCGGCGCGCTTGCCCTTGAGGGTGGCAGGCTTGAGAGGCTCGTAGACGATGCTCCGCTCGGTCAGCCCGTGAGTCCTCTCGCCTACGACGATGCCCATTGGTGGCGCGAGCTGCTGCAGGCGGGCGGCCGTGTTGACGGCGTCGCCGACCAGAAAGCCGGCGCCCGAGGCCGGCACGACGTCGGGCCGTACCACCGCAATGCCGGTGTTGACGCCGATCCTGGCCTCGAGAGCTCGATGGGCGGACGGCGGCAAAGCCGAGATCTGATCGAGCAACCGGAGCGCCGTCACCACTGCCCGCTCGGCGTCGTCTTCGTGGGTGGCCGGCACGCCGAAGACCCCGACCACGGCGTCGCCGACGTACTTCTCGACGAGGCCGCCGAAGGTCTCGATCGTCTGGCGGGCCAGGGCGTAGAACTCGCGCAGCAAGCGGTCGACATCTTCCGAGTCGGCCTGTTCGCAGAGCGCCGTGAAGTCGACCAGGTCGCAGAACATCGTGGTCACGATCTTGCGCTCGACGGCGTGGGGGACAGGGGCAGCCAGAGCGGCGCCGCAGGCCGGGCAGAAGCGCGCGTCGTCGGGGCACGGGGCCGCACACGATGGACAGGCGATCATCGCCATCGCCTCTCGTGCCGCGTGAGCACTGGCTCTCGCTGGCCCATCCGCCATCCTCCTCGAGATCGCGCCGCCTGATTCTACCGCGCGCAGTGCCTGCCCGTGTCGTCGAGCGCGTTCGAAGAGACGCGACAGGCCGGGGGCGCGCGGGGTGAGAGCGCGCTGTCGGACGCACCCACGACGGCGCGCCAATCACCCGCCACGAGTGACGACCGGCCGCCGTTGCCGGCCTAG
>PLTW01000146.1 GCA_003164655.1 Actinomycetota bacterium | reverse complement strand
TGCTTTTTCAGCAGCCTGCTAGGGAGCGCTCGCGGCCGCGGTCGGCCCCCGCCGGCGCTTTGATCCCTCTGTTATCGGCATCGTCAGCGGGGCTCAGAAACAAGATAGGACGACCGTCCATGTCGCCCATGATGGCAACGGCCCCCCCACGCAGGCGGTGGCCTACATGACGAGTGCCTCTCCGCGGCCCAAGACGGTATCTTCCTGACGCTGCGAGGTATGCGGGGCTATGTCGGCCCCATGGGGCGCGAGAACGCGACGAATGACCAGGAGCGCAACCCCCCCCGGTCAGCTGGGCCGCTCCCCAAGTGCGTCGCCGGACTCGCCTCCGGGCAGGCGCGCGAGATGCGCAGCCAGCGACGGACCATGTGTCGCCAGGCCGAACTTGCGTCGCAGGTTCTTCCTGTGGAAGGCGACGGTCGTCGGCGAGATGAAGAGCGCTTCGGCTATCTCACTGGAGCTCTTGCCCGCCCTGATCAGGTTGGCGACCTCGCGCTCCCGTACGCTCAGCCACGTCTCGCTTCCGGCAAGGGCGTCGAGTGACTGCGTAAATGGATAGACAAGCTCGTTTAAGTTCTGGATGGCCGCGTCGGCATAGGTCGCCTCGGGTGTCGATGCGAGCTTCTTCTTCAGCCGCTCGAGCAGCGGCACGATCGTCGTCTGCGCGTTGGTCAGGATGGTACGCTCGAGCTCGGTGCGATCCCTGTTGCGCTGATCGAGGATCACCCGCAAGGCCGTGTTGGCGTCTTCCAGGGCCGCCGCCTGACGACGCAACGACTCTCCCGAGGCCTCCAAAGCCCGATGCAGGGCCCGGTACTCGGTGATGTCGGTGCCCAGCGCGAAACAGGTGGACTCTCCGTCGAACCGGCACGGCAGGAGAGTCAAGGTGAGCGCCTTGAGTGCATCGTCGATGCGCAGCTCAAGGTCGAGCGTCGCCACGGATCCTGGGCCGGCGAGGGCAGCCTGGACGGAAGGCAGCGCTTTCTTCCCCCAGAGAGCTGCGACGCTCTGGCGGCGTAGCTGTTCGCGTTCGATCGCAAGGAACGCCAAGCCCGCGTCGTTTGCATCCAGGAAGCGGCCGTCCGCCGCGACGTGGTAGGCGGGGTTGACGGCCTGGGCGAAGAGCGCGTGGTAGAGGTCGGCGGCTTCGCGCTGAGCGCGTTCCGCCACGCGCTCACGGGTGATGTCGCGGATCGCCCCGATCATGTGCGCGGAGCGCCCCTCTTCGTCGACCAGGATGACTCCGCGGTCGCGCACCAGGATGAAGCTGCCGTCGCCTCGGGCCATGCGGTACTCGCCCTCATAGACGCCGCCGCGCTGCGCCGCGCGCCGGTTGTTGAGCAGCGCCTCTTCGCGGTCGTCTGCATGAACGCGTCCCAGCCAGCCGTCGAAGTCTCTCGGCAGGACACCCGGCTCGAGCCTCAGCAGCGCGTCCATCTGACCCGACATCTCCATGTAGCCGGTCTGGATGTGCCAGTCGTAGTAGGCGTCGAACACGGCGTCGACGAAGGCTCGCAGGCGCACGTCACTGGGGGCCGGCGCTGGTCCTTCACGCATGTCGACCTCCTGACAGTTCGCTGATCCGAGGTAGGCCCACTTCGATGGCTGAGCAAGAGGGCTAAAGACTCTACTTTACCCCTGATTATCCCCCCATCATCGCAGTAAGGGAAGCGCCTACACTGACGCTAGAGCAACGCGATAGGCAGTTGTTCTCAAGCGACAAGGAGATCGGTCATGGCAAGTGCAGTGGGTCTGGACCTTGTGGGCCTCGCGGCCTTCTCGCGAGAGGGCACGAAGCTCGGCAAGCTCAAGGATGTCTTTACCGACAGCGAGTCGTCGTCGGGGTACCTCGTGATCGGCCGCCGCATGGCGCGCGACTTGGTGATCCCCGCGGACGTCGTGGAGATCGAGGGCGAGCGTGTCCTGGTGCCCTTTGCCAGCTCGTTTCTCAACAGCGCGCCCGCTGTCAAAGCCAAGGGTGCGGTCTCGTCCGAGGAGCACGGCCGGCTCGAGGCCTTCTACCACGTCGGTGCCGCACACGACTGACTGACTGGCTGACACCGAGGGGAGCGCAACGGACAGTTTCCAATGCGGTCCCCTTCCCAACCGAAGTGCCGCCTGCGCCCGATGCCAGTATGATCGAGCGACGCGCCTGGTTCGGCACCAGACCCAGCTTCGAGCCGACCGGAGCAGCTGCGGTGGGCCCGGCCTGACTGCCATCGAGTGCCGCCGAGGACTAAGAAGTGACGCTCTCTGCCACTCCGTTCGTTTGCAGAAGGTTTGCAGAGAGGCTTCTGGGGGCGCTTGCGAGGGCTAGGAGAAATCACAAAATCCCTGCACACAAGCGTGAAGAGGCTGGTGGACCGCAGCGGGTTCGAACCGCTGACCTCCGCCGTGCAAATCCGAAACTGCCGTCTGTCGGGCATTGACGGGCGTTGGCGCCTAGCGCCGGAAACTGGCCAGTATGCAGCCACTATTGGCAGTCGGCGCTGCCAACCGCTATCGGCCGCTGACAGGCGACGACAGGTCCTTGGTGACCAGATGGTGACCAAGGGCATGGTCGAGCTGCCGCTTGCTCTTACTCCGCAAGCACCCGGACCTCGTCCCACTTGCCCTCCGACAGGGCAGTCGAGTAGGGCGGCCGAGCTGGCCGAGTCCCTGGCGGGCCGGCCTCAAGCAGCAGGATGGCGTGAAGTTCGTCGTTGGCGGTCATCTGGTCGCCTTCACGGCGAAAGGCCTCGCGACCAAGTGAGGTCACCCGCCAGGTCTTGCCCTCGTAGAGCACTCGATCGCCAACACGCAGTGCCGCCAACTCTCGCCTCCGTTTACGGGGATCCGCACGTCGTGGTGCCGGGCGGCGCGAGCAGAGTATATCGAGTCGTGGCCCTGCAGCCGCGCGCGGTCACAGGGGTAAGCTCACAACAGCAACCGGGCTCTGACCTTAGGCGTGATACGTGACGGGGAACACGATAAACATATCTGCGGTGCTGGCGAAGATTCGCTGACTTCACAGGCCGCGCTTCGCGGACGGAGTTCTGGCTGTTCACTTTGGTCAACGCCGTGATCTACCTCTTCCTGGCATTTGTCCTGCACTCCATCTTCTTGTCGGCGCTCTGGACACTCGCAGCCCTTGTCCCAAGCCTCGCTGTGGGGGCACGACGGCTGCATAACTCAGGCCACAGCGCCCTGTGGTTGCTGCTAGGTCTCGTCCCATTTGGGGTTCTGGCTCTTGCGATCTTCATGCCGCAGGCGAACACCCCCGACGCAAACAAGTACGGATTTCCGAACGGCGCGTAGGCGAGAAGACTGCCCGGCGACAGCATGTACGACCGTGTAGCGCGGGAACAGGGGCCGCTCCGCCTGAGACCGCAGCGCTTGCTTGTGAGGCGACAAACATGCGCGGCCGCCCCGACCATGGGTGCGCGCCGCAAGGTCACAGGGAATGCTGCACAGATTAGTAAGACGGTACTCGCTCGACGGAGGTAGTCGATTCCTTTGGAGAACCAGTCAGCCGACCAGCCGGCCCCGCCTTCACCCGGTAGTGGCCCCAATCGCCCCTCGCAGACGCCCTCGCCGCCCGTTCCACGCCGCCTTCCGCATTCGGTGTGGCACGCTCTCATCGGCCGTCCGCTCCGCTTCAGTGAGGCGGCCAAAGAGCAGATCACGCCGATCGAGGGCCTCTCCTCCCTCTCTCTGGACGCGCTGACATCGGTCGCCTACGGGCCCGAGGCGATCCTCATCGTCTTAGCCGGGGGCGGACTTGCCGCCTTGCGGGTCATGCTGCCCGTCACGGTCGCCATCGTGGGGCTGCTGGCGATCCTGGTGCTGTCGTACCGTCAGGTGATCGATGCCTACCCGGGCGGCGGCGGTGCCTACGCAGTCGCCAGGGACAACTTCCCGCACGGCGTCAGTCTGCTCGCCGGAGCGGCGCTGATCGTCGACTACACGCTGACCGTCGCGGTGTCGATCGCCGCTGGCGTCGCCGCCCTGACCTCGGCATTTCCCGGCCTCAGGCCTCTCACCGTGCCTCTCTGCCTGGGGATCCTTGCCCTGATCACGCTCCTCAATCTGCGCGGCGTGGCCGAGGGCGCGCGGGCGTTCCTGCTGCCGACCATGCTGTTCATCGTCGGACTGCTGGCTGTGCTTGCTGTGGGCCTTCTGCACCCCTTGGCGGCGCACGCGCCCCAGCCCGGCGGCTCGATCGTGGCCACCAGCGGCCTCGAGACGGTCGGGGTGCTGCTCGTGTTGCGCGCCTTCGCCGCGGGCTGCAGCGCCCTGACCGGGGTGGAGGCCATCGCCAACGGCGTGCCGCTCTTCAGGCAGCCGCGGGCCGCGCGCGCCAAGCGCACCGAGCTGCTGCTCGGCGTGATCCTCGGTGCGATGCTGCTCGGTGTGGCCGTACTGGTTCGGCGTTTCGGTATCGAGCCGCGCGTCGGACAGACCGCCCTCAGCCAGGTGATCGCTGCCTCTGTGGGGCGCGGCTGGGCTTACTACCTGCTGTCGGTGATCATCACGGTCGTGCTGGCGCTGGCGGCCAACACGTCGTTCGGAGGCCTGCCGGTGCTCGCCGGCCTGCTGGCGCGCGACAGTTACCTGCCGCACCTCTTCGCGCTGCGCGGCGACCGGCTCGTCTTTGGCAACGGCATCTGGGCCCTGGCCGTCATGTCAGGAGTCCTGCTGGTCGCCGTGGGCGGCAACGTCAACTCCCTGATCCCATTGTTTGCCATCGGCGTCTTCATCGGATTTACGATCTCCCAGAGCGGACTCGTGGTGCACTGGCGGCGCGCTCGCGGCGCGCGCTGGCGCCGGCGGGCGGCGATGAACACCGTCGGCGCTATCGCCACCGGTATCTCCACGATCGTCTTTCTGGTGGCGAAGTTCACCGAGGGGGCCTGGGTCGTGGTCATTGCGATACCGCTCTTTATCGTCCTGTTCACCCGCATCGGTGCCTACTACCGGCGGGAGAGGGCGCAGCTCGCCCTGGGTGAGGTGCCTGCCGCTCCGCAAGGCAGGAAGACGCTCGTCATCGTGCCCGTGGCCAGCGTCTCGCGCCTCACGGCCGAGGCGATCGGCGAAGCCGAGTCGCTCGGACAAGAGGTCATCGCCGTCACCGTCGCCTTCGATGACGAAGAAGGCGAAGGGCAAGCAAGTCGTTCGGAGACCAGCGGCGCCTTTGGACAAGGGGTCGGGATCACGGAGCTCGAAGGTGAGTGGCGACGCTGGCATACCGGCGTGCCCCTGCGCATCCTGCACACCCCCTACTCGTCGGTCGTGCAGCCTCTAGTCGAGTTCGTCGACGAACTGCGGACCGAACGCAGCGATCAGATCGTGGTGCTGATCCCCTTCGTGGTCCCCGACCACCCCTGGCACTGGATCCTCCACAATCAGCTCGACCACGTGCTGTCGCGGGCGTTGCGCTCGCGCACCGATGTGATCGTGGCTCGCGTGTCTGCGCCGCTCAGCAAGTCCTCAAGTCCAGCCGCAACGATGGCAAAGCGGCCCGTCTGAACCGCAGACTCGACGCGGGCCAGTAGTGGGCACGAGCTGCACGGCGCCTACTTCCCGGCGAACACCAGCCCCGCGATCTTCGCCGCCGCCTCCTCCTGCATCGCCGGGATGGCGTGCGAGTACGTATCGAGTGTGATCGCGACGGTGGCGTGGCCGAGACGCTCTGAGACCACTTTGGGATGAATGCCCGCCTGCAGTGCCAGCGTGGCGTGCGTGTGGCGCAGGTCATGGAGGCGGATGTCCGGCAGCATCGCCTCCTTCACGGCCGCCCGGAAGCAGCGACTCGTCGCCCAGGGGTGGAGTGGCTGCCCGTCCTCGTTGGTGAACACCAAACCTGTGTCGTCCCAGCTCTCGGTCGTAGACTGCTCGGCGAGCTCGCGGGCGGCCTGACCCCGAAGCACAGCAACGGTCTCGGGATCCAAGGCGACCACCCTACGTCCGTGGGCTGTCTTGGGCTCGTGGACGGCGACCCGATTGCCTTCGGGAATCAGGGAGCGCCGCACACAGAGCCGACCGGCTTCAAGGTCGACGTCCTGCCAACGTAGCCCCAACGCCTCGCCGCGGCGCAGGCCGGTCATGGCCAGGACATGCCAGAGCGCGTAGAGACGATCGTCACGCTGAGAGTTCAGGAAGGCGGCAAGCTGCTCGGCGCTCCAGGTGCGCATCTCGTGGCTGTGCGCCGTCACACGCGGCGGATCGGCGACATCGGCGGGGTTACGCGCGAGGCGGCCCCAGCGCACGGCGTCCTTCAGTGAGCGATGCAGCACGGCGTGCACGTGGCGCACCGAGAGCGCCGTGAGGCCCTTGCCGTTGCGCTTGCCGGCGAGGGTGAGCATGGCGTAGAGGGCGTTGATCTGTGCCGGCGCGAGCTTCTGCAGTTGCACCGAGCCCAGCGCCGGCAGGATGTGGCACTCGACGTGGGCCACGTAAGAGCCATAGGTCGTCGGACGAATCGTGTGCTCGATCGCCGGCAGCCACTCCTTGGTGAGATAGTCGCGAAGGGTGAGGCGCGAGCTTGCGACGTGCGTGCGCTCCTCGACCGCGACCGCGACCTTGCTCATCGCCGCCTGGGCATCGCGGCGGGTGACGAAGCCGCCCTTGGTCTCGCGGCGGCGCTCGTCGGCCAGAATCAGCTCGCCACCGCAACTCGGGCAGCTCTCCCGCGGGCGGCGCTCGACCCAGAATCGTCGGCCGCAGGACTGGCAGCGTTGGGCGGACGCTCGGCCGACGTCAATGGTGTACTCCCATGAGCCTGCTTCGCGCTTGCGGATGTGACCCTGCATGACGTCTCCCCGATGGCCTCTGAGTGCGTCACACACATCACTCTTCG
>PLTW01000098.1 GCA_003164655.1 Actinomycetota bacterium | reverse complement strand
TGCGGCCGGCGCCCGCCCTGGCGCCCGACGGCCCGGCGGCGGACCGCGAGGCCGACTGGGCCGCTCTGGAGCGCGCTCTGACCGCGACCGGCGACGACCTCCGCCGGGCGCGCGACGCGCTGGCCGGGCGGGTGAGTGACGGCGACGCCGCCATCTTCGACGCCCACCTGCTGCTCCTGAGCGACGAGGCTCTGCTGGGCCCGGCACGCGCCCAGGTGCTGGGCGAGGGTCGCAACGCCGCGTCTGCCTGGGACGCCGCGGTGCGAGCGGCGGCGACGGCGTGGGAGGCGCTCGACGATCCGTACCTGAGGGCGCGGGCCGCTGACCTGCGCGGCGTCGCAGACCAGGTCCTGCGCCACCTCCTCGGGCTGCCGGCGGAGCTCGCCGCCGGCGCCGCGGGCATCGTGGTGGCGCTCGATCTGACCCCCGCGCAGACCGCCGGCCTGGACCGTGAGCAGGTCTGGGGAGTGGCCTGCGCCGGTGGCGGACCCACGTCGCACAGCGCCATTCTGGTGCGCTCGCTTGGTATCCCCGCGGTGATGGCCTGCGGCCGCGATCTGCTGGGCGTAGTCGCGGGCACGCTGGTCGTGCTCGACGGCGAGACCGGCACGGTCACGGTGGCCCCGCCGCCCGCCGTGGTCGCTGCGGCGCGCAAACGACGGGCGGGGCGCGAGAGGGCCCAGGACACGGCTCGGCGGCAGGCGTCGCTGCCCGCCGTGACTCGCGACGGCCTGGCTGTGGACGTGGCGGCCAACGTGGCCGCGTCGGGCGACCTGGCCGCGGCACTGGCCGCCGGCGCCGACGGCGTCGGGCTCCTGCGGACCGAGTTCCTCTTTGTGGCGGCCGGCCGCCTGCCCGACGAGGACGAGCAGGAGCGCGCCTACCGGGCGCTGGCCGAGGGCCTCGACGGCCGCCCGCTGGTCGTGCGCACCCTCGACGTCGGCGCCGACAAGCAGCTTCCGTTCCTGCCTCAGGCCCGTGAGGACAATCCCTCTCTGGGGCTCAGGGGGATCCGCCTGGGCCTGCGTCACGTGGATCTGCTGGTCGGCCAGCTGCGCGCGGTGCTGCGGGTGAGCGCCGATCATCCGGTCCGGCTGCTGCTGCCGATGGTGAGCACCGTGGACGAGGTGCGGCGTACCCGGGAGCTCCTCGACGAAGCCCGGGAGTCTCTGGTGGCGGCCGGTATGGTCGTGCCCGCGCGCCTCGACGTGGGGATCATGGTCGAGGTGCCTGCCACCGCCCTGCTGGCCGAGACGTTCGTGCCCTGCGTGGACTTCTTTTCGCTGGGCACGAACGACCTGGCCCAGTACGTCCTGGCCGCCGATCGCGGGAACGCCGGGGTGGCCGCCCTCGCCGACGCCCTGCACCCGGCCGTGTTGCGCCTGATCGACCACGTGGTGCGCGCCGCCGCCGAGGGCGGGCGGCCCGTGGCGGTGTGTGGCGAGGCGGCCGCGGACCCCCTGGCGATCCCCCTCTTGCTCGGCTTGGGAGTCACCGGACTCTCGATGGCCGCGGCCCGGATACCGGCGGCCAAGCAAGCCGTGCGCAGAACGGACGGAGCCGCGGCCCGGCGGCTGGCCGCTGCGGCGCTGAGCGCCGAGTCGGCCGCCGCGGTCCGCCGGCTGGCCGGCGGCTCAGGCTAGCGGCGCGGGCGCCCGGCGCGCAGCCCGGGGAGCAGGTATCATGCGAAGACCATGAGCACTGCGCCGTTACCGTTCGAATCAGACGCGCTGCGCGCCAACCTCGCCAGCACGGCGCAGCACGTGGTCATCCCGGCACGCTACCTGCCGCTCACCGAGGCAGTCGATGGTTTGTACGGCGTGCGCGCCTCTCTTGCCGAGACCATGGGCGAATACTTCCACAGGTTCCGCAACGCCGACCTTCTGGTCGAGGGGTTCCAGACCACCCTGCT
Source organism: Actinomycetota bacterium (assembly GCA_003164655.1). Classification (GTDB taxonomy): domain Bacteria; phylum Actinomycetota; class Thermoleophilia; order UBA2241; family UBA2241; genus Bog-752. The sequence goes on along the minus strand of PLTW01000098.1, from coordinate 1,600 downwards.
GCGCAACTGGACCTACTTCGAGGGCTCCGACGACCGCGCCACGCTGTTCGGGTTGCTCGCCGAGCTGGTGCTCGGGCTGCTCGAGTCGCCGCTGACGGCCGACCAGTTCTCGCTCTCTTTGCGGGCGCTGCTCATGTGGTGCACGGCGGCCCTGAACGGGCCGCACGGCGCCGCCTACGACGACATGCTGGCGCTGATCGGCGCGTCCCTGGCCGGGCTGCTGCCCCAGCAACCCGGCGCGTTCCTCGAGCGGGATGCCCTGCTGCGAGACCTGGTCGAACGGGTCGCCCAGCGGCCGGCCCTGGGCCCGGTCTTCGGCGAGCTCTACCGGCAGGTGCTCGTAGTCGGCTACCGGCGGGTGGCCGAACGTCTCGACGTGCCGCGCTGGGCGCTGGCCCAGGGCGCCGGGCTCACCGACCCCGCGGCGGTCGTCGAGCGCTTCGACTTTCTGGCCGGCGAGCGCCTGGCCGCGTTGATCCGGGGCGCCCAGGAGGCGCCCGGCGACGATCTGCTCTCGCCGGAGTATCCGTCGTTTTCCGACATTCTCGTGCGCGCCATCGATCGCCTGTTTCACGTCGAGAATCTCGAGGACCGCTTCGCGGTGTGTCTGTTCTTCTTGAAAGACGATGCGCTGGGCTATCGCCAGAAGGAGGCGATGGTGGAGCTGCTGGGCGTCGTCAAGCAGCTCATGCATCCCGACCGGCGCATGGATGTCGACATGATCCTGAGCCGCATGACCGCTTTCTTTCGCGACCGCGACAATCTGTTTCTGCTCATGCGCTTCAAATGCTACGAGGCGATCGGGGTGGCGATCGGCGAGGCCTGCGACGTCAAGGCGGTCGACCACGTGGTCGAGGACATCCTGTCCTGGCGCTTCCAGTACCCCGACATCCGGGGAGCCACCGACGAGTGGGCGACGGTGGTCAATCCCTACCATCTGCCCAAGATCCGCTGCTGGATGCACATCATCGAGTCGAACCCCGCGCTCTACGAGCGGCTCGCGGCGGCGCTCAACGTGCAGCTCCGTCTGGGCGGCGTTTACATCGCCGACACCGACCTCTTTCAGCGCGACGTCACCCGCTTTCTGAACGCCGACATCCGTCCCATCTACTTCGTGGCCAAACAGCTGTTACGCACGCTGCCCGTGTACTTCAACGAAGTCGGCGCGGAGGGCGAGCTGCGCAGCGTGTCCACCGACGTCGATGAGGTCTGCGGGCGGCGCGACTCCCTGTTGCACTTTCTGCGCAAGCAGCTCCACGCGGAGTCGTCGAACCGCATGGTGGCCTTCAGCCGCGCCGTGCTGCGCTATTGGGCGACCCTCGACCTCGCGGGCCTGGAGCCGTTCCTTTCGGCCAATGTGATGGCGGCGGTGCGGGCCGAGGGGCAGTGGGCACGGGGCCCGCACGAGACGCTTGTGGCCCTCCAGAAGCAGCTTGCCGGCGAGTCGCCGCCCGCGGCGGCGCGGTCGGCGCAGCAGGTCGAGGAGTTCCTCGACCGGATAACGACGCTGACTCCGGAGGCGCTCGCGGAGCGGCTCGCCGCGGCGCCCGCCAGGGGCGCGGCGCCGGACGCTGCCGCCGACACCGCCGCCGCCTGCGCC
>PLTW01000252.1:5411-5614 GCA_003164655.1 Actinomycetota bacterium | reverse complement strand
GACGGACGCTTCAGCGGCGCCACGCGCGGCGCCGCCATCGGTCATGTCGCCCCCGAATCTCAGGCCGACGGGCCCATCGGCCTGGTCGAAGACGGCGACACCATCGTCGTCGACATTCCCGGCCGCGCGCTCACGCTGGACGTCGAGGTGGCGGTACTCGAGCGGCGCCGCGCGGCTCGCCCTGCCGCGGCGCCGCGCAGCGA
>PLTW01000252.1:0-5346 GCA_003164655.1 Actinomycetota bacterium | reverse complement strand
CGCCACGAGCAGGGCGCGGTGCACGCCGCCGACGGCTATGCGCGCGCCACCGGCAAGGTCGGCGTGTGCCTGGCAACGAGCGGCCCCGGGGCCACCAACCTGGTCACCGGTATCGCCAACGCCTACCTCGACTCCATCCCGCTCGTGGCCATCACCGGTCAGGTGCGCGCCGACCTGATCGGCACCGACGCCTTTCAGGAGGCCGACGTCACGGGCATCACCCTGCCGATCGTCAAGCACTCCTACCTCGTGCAGAGCGCGGCCGAGATCCCCCAGGTCATCCACGAGGCTTTTCACATCGCCTCGACCGGCCGGCCTGGCCCCGTGGTGATCGACGTGCCGGTCACCGCCGAGCTCGCCGAGCTCACCTACCGGCGCCCCGACGGCCCGCATCTTGCCGGCTATAAGCCCACGGTCGAGGGCCACGTCAAGCAGGTCCGGGCGGCGGCCCGCGCGATCCTCGAAGCCGAGCGGCCGGTGCTCTACGTCGGCGGCGGCGTGATCAGCGCCGGCGCCGCCGACGAGCTGCGCGCCCTCGCCGAGCTCGTCCAGGTGCCGGTCACCACGACCCTCATGGGTCTGGGCGCCGTCGACGAGCGCGAGCCGCTGGCGCTGGGCATGCTGGGCATGCACGGCACCGTCACGGCCAACTACGCCGTCCACGAATGCGATCTGCTCATCGGCGTCGGCGTGCGTTTCGACGACCGCGTGACCGGCAAGCTCTCGGCCTTTGCGCCCCAGGCCAAGGCGATCATTCACATCGACGTCGACCCGGCCGAGATCGGCAAGAACGTCGAGCCGTCCATTCCCATCGTGGGCGATGCCCGCCACGTGCTGGCGGCGCTGCTCGCCGAGCTCGAGAAGATGGAGCGCCCCGCCGGCCGCACGGCCGCGTGGCTGCAGAAGCTCGAGGGGTGGAAGACCGAGTACCCCTTGCACTACGAGCAGCCCGCCGACGGGACGGTGGCGCCGCAGTTCGTCATCGAAGAGATCGAGCGGGTCACAGGCGGCGACGCTGTGATTGTGACCGACGTGGGCCAGCACCAGATGTGGTCGACTCTCTACTTCCACTACCGGTTCCCGCGTCAGTGGATCAGCTCCGGCGGTCTGGGCACCATGGGCTTTGGCCTGCCGGCGGCGATCGGCGCCAAGCTCGGCCGGCCCGACAAGACGGTGATCGACGTGAGCGGCGACGGCGGTTTTCAGATGACCATGCAGGAGCTGGCCACGGCGGTGAACTACAACGTGCCCGTGGTCGTGGCCATCCTCAACAACGGCTACCTGGGCATGGTGCGCCAGTGGCAGGACCTCTTCTGGAACAAGCGCTACTCGTTCACCTGCATCGAGGTGCAGCCCGACTTCGCCATGCTGGCCGAGGCGTTCGGCGCCAAGGGCATGCGCGTGAGCTCATCCGGCGACGTCGGCGACGCCCTGCGCGAGGCGATCGACAGCGGGCGGCCGACCGTGATCGACTTCAAGGTCGCCGCCGAAGAGAACGTGTTTCCGATGGTGCCGGCCGGCCAGTCGATCACCGAGATGATCGGCGGCAAGGCGCCGCGCAAAACCGGGGGGGCCAAGCCATGAAACACACTCTGTCGGTGCTCGTCGAGAACAAGCCCGGCGTGCTCACGCGCGTGGCCGGCCTGTTTGCCCGCCGCGGCTTCAACATCGAGAGCCTCGCAGTCGGTGAGAGCGAAGACCCGCGGCTGTCGCGCATGACGATCACCATCGACGGCGCCGAGCACCCCATCGACCAGGTGACCAAGCAGCTCCACAAGCTGATCAACGTGGTCAAGATCCGCGACCTCGACCCGCAGCACACGGTCACCGCCGAGCTCATGCTGATCAAGGTCGCCGCCGAGGGCGACAAGCGCACCGACGTGCTGCAGATCGCCGAGATCTTCAAGGCCAAGATCGTCGACGTCGAGCGCCGCAGCCTGATGCTGCGCGTGGTGGGCGCGGGCGACAAGCTCGAGGCCCTGCTCGAGCTGCTGCAGCCGATCGGCGTCCTCGAAGTGACGCGCACGGGGATGATCGCCATCGGACGAGGGCGGGGCTAGCGCCCCACCCGACCTGGCCGCTGCGTACGCCGACCAGCTCCGCACGCTGCCGGCTCACAACACGACGCGCGTGCGCTGGGAAGCGATGCACGCCGTGTCGCTGGCGGTGCCCATGGTCCCCGCGGGCGTCGCCGACGCCTTGCCAGGGCGAACAGGGGGGCGCCAAGGTTTCGCGGGAAGGATGGGCGGCATGCGCCCGGCAACCACCCAAGATACGCAGACACTCGTCAACCTGATGGGCGAGTTCTACGCTGAGTCCGGCTTCGTACTCGATCGTCCGCGCGCAGCCGCAGCGTTTTCGGCGTTGCTGGTCGACTCCCGGCTCGGGCAGGTCTGGCTCGTCGAACGGGGTACAGCGACCGTGGGGTATATTGTCGTCACGTTCGTGTTCGCCATGGAGTACGGCGGGCTCACGGCGGTCATCGACGACTTCTACGTGCGGCCGGGCTTTCGCGACGCCGGCGCCGGCACGGCGGCGCTCGCGGAGGCCCGCGAGCGGTGCTCGAAGCTCGGGGTGCGGGCCGTGTCGGTCGAGGTGGGCGCCGAGAACGCCGTCGCTCAGTCGGTGTACCGGCGCACCGGCTTCGCCATGACCGATCGGCGGCTCATGAAACTGGGGCTGGCCGCTCCGACCCACGAGGAGCAGGTGACGTGAGTCCGCTGGCCGGCAGACAGGCGGCGCTCCTGCGGGGCGTGAACGTCGGGCCCGCCAAGCGCGTGGCGATGGCCGACCTGCGGGCGCTCGTCGAAGGCCTGGGCTACGCCGACGTGCACACCGTGCTCAACAGCGGCAACGTCGTCTACACCGCACGGGGCGTCCCGCCGGCCGCCGCCGCCACCCGCATCGGGGAGGCGCTCGCCGCCCAGCTCGGCGTGCACGCCCTGGTCGTGGCGCTGAGCGCCGCGGAGCTGACCGTCGCCGTGGCCGACAACCCCCTGGCGGCGGTCGCCGACAACCCGTCGCGCCTTCTTGTCGCGGTGCCCGCCGACCCGCGGGCGCTAACCCGTCTCGAGCCGCTTCTGGAGCAGGACTGGGCGCCCGAGGCGCTGGCCCTCGGCGCCCGCGTGGCCTACCTGTGGTGCCCCGCCGGGGTCATCGCCAGCCGTGTGTCCGAGGCCGTCGGCCGCACTCTCGGCGACGCCGTCACGAGTCGCAACTGGACGACCATGACGAAGCTGCAGGCGCTGGCAGGCGGCGGGCGCGGGTAGCCGGCGGTGGGCAAGAACCGGCTGGAGGCGTTCAGCGACGGCGTGCTGGCCATCATCATCACGATCGCCGTCCTGGGGCTGCGGCCGCCGCACGGCACGAGCCTGGCGGCCCTGCGTCCGGTCCTGCCGCTGTTTCTGAGCTACATCCTGAGCTTCGTCTACCTGGGCATCTACTGGAACAACCATCACCACATGCTGGCGACCGTCGACCGTGTCACCGGCGGCGTCCTGTGGGCCAACCTTCACCTGCTGTTCTGGCTGTCGCTGGTGCCGTTCGTGACCGGCTGGATGGGCGCCAGCAAGTTCGCCGCCGGGCCCACCGCCGTCTACGGCGCGGTCCTGCTGCTGGCGGCGATCGCCTACTTCGTGCTGCAGAGCCTGATCGTCGCCAGCCAGGGAGAGGGCTCGCTGCTGGCCAGGGCCATCGGCCGCGATCTCAAGGGCAAGGCCTCGCCGATCATCTACGTTGTAGCCATCGCCGCGGCGTTCCTGGCGCCGTGGCTCGCCGGCGCCCTCTACGCGCTGGTGGCGGTCATGTGGCTGATCCCTGACCGGCGGATCGAGCGCGCCTTCGCCGCCCGCGAGGAGCCGTAACGACCTCCCGCCTTCCGCCGGCCGGACGGCGGGAAACGCACCTGCGGACACCGGCGGCGAGGGAACACCAAGGGGGCGGGGACGCCTGACGCCTTTCCCGGCCGGCACGGCCGGCTGGGCAAGACGAGGCCGCGCGAGATAGGCTGACCGCGGGCGCGGGCGTCGGCCCGGGCCAAGTGCTGCGAGGTCACGTGGAGTCACTCGAGATCGCCAGGCCGAGAGTCGTGCCTTTCTTAGCGTTCGTTGTCGGCGGCTTCGGGTACGGAGTCGTCGCCTCCCGGATCCCGGTGCCGCACGGGGCGACCGCGTTCTGGGCGGGCAATCCCTCGAGTCCGTGGCTGCTGCTCGCGTTTCTCGCCGGGTGGTCGCAGCGGTCCTGGCTGTGGGCCGGCCTGGCGGGGGCGCTGGCCGACTGCGCCGCCATCCTGGGGTTCTACGCCGAGTTTCTCTACTTTCACGCCTTCGACCGCACGGCGGGGGCGCCGCGGCCGCAGTCGATCGCGTCGCTTCTCACCCGTACGGTCGACTATCTACCGTCGTGGCTGGCCGTCACTGCTCCCTGGCTCGAGAAGGCGGTCGCGTGCGGCGTCGTCTTCGGCCTTGCCGGCTGGTGGTGGGGCCGTTCGCGCTCGCTCGCGGCCGGCGCGGCGGTGTGCCTTGCCGTCACGCTCGAGCCGTTTGCCTGGTTTGTGTACCTGGGGCACGTCCCGCGACCGTATGCGCTCTGGTTGATGGAGGCCGTCGCCGGGGCCGTCGCCCTCGTCTGGGTCGTCGCCTCGCGGCGGATAGGCTCGGCGACGTAGCCCGCGGGCGGCGCCACCCTGCCGATCCGCTCTCATCCGCGCGAGCAGACCGGCTACCTGGTACCGGATCACCTCGTCCTCACGATCGGCGATGAGCGCCACGACGTCGAGCCGGGCGACGGCTTGCGGATGCCGGCGCCCAGCATCGCCATGAAGACCCTGTGATTTGGCGACAGCACGCTCATGAGCGAGTTCCGGTTCGCGGGCAGCGCCACCCTGCCGACCCACTCTCACCCGCACGAGGACTACCTGCCGCTACGATCGGGGCTGGGCGCGGCCTGACCGCCGGCCCGCGTTTCGCTGCGCCGAGAGCGAGGAGAAGCCGAGGGAAGGGCGCAAGCTGGAGAAGACCGGCATAGGGATCTCGCCGATCGATCTGGGCTGCCGGCGGGCCTCGCAGGGCAAAGGGCTCGGGGGCGTATGTGGGCGACTCCCGACCAAACCACCATCGGCGTCGCCGTCGGGGCGGTGCTAGGGGCGGGCGCCACCTGTTGTGACCCGCGCGCTCAAGGGCCACTGAGGTGGCCCGTGCGTCTGTAGCCCCATCGACGCCCTTTGACCCTCCGTTACGCAGACCGTGTATGCGTGGCCCGGTCCCGTGTCCTCTCTTCATTATTCAGAGAGGCGTAGGCTGTTGCCGACTTTATTCAGTAGGCAGAATCACTGTTAGCAGCGCAGCA
>PLTW01000215.1 GCA_003164655.1 Actinomycetota bacterium | reverse complement strand
GAGCGCGGCCCTGGTCGCCGGCAACACCGTCGTGATCAAGCCGGCCGGACCGACGCCGCTGATCGGCGCGCAGCTGGCCCGCATCCTGCGGGCCGCCGGCGCGCCCCCCGGGGCCGTGAACCTGCTGTTCGGCCCCGGCGGCGAGATCGGCGAGGCGCTCGTCACCCATCCCGAGGTCCACCTCATCGCCTTCACCGGCTCGCGGGCCGTGGGCCTGCGCATCATGGCGCGCGCCATCGAGCAGCCCGGCCGCGCCTGGATCAAGCGCGTCATCGCCGAGCTCGGCGGCAAGAACGCGATCATCGTCGACACCGACGCCGACCTCGACGTCGCCGTCCTCGAAACGGTCGCCTCGGCCTTCGGCTATCAGGGGCAGAAGTGCTCGGCCTGCTCCCGGGTGATCGTCCTGCAGCAGGCCTACGACGAGTTTCTGGAGCGCCTCGTCGAGGCGACGCGCAGCCTCGCCGTCGGCCCGCCCGACGACCCCGCCACGCGGCTCGGACCGGTCATCACGGCCGCCGCCAAAGCCACGATCGAGGGCTACATCGAGCAGGGCCGGCGCGAGGCGACGCTCGCCTTGGCGACGCCCGAGCCGCCCGGCGGCTGGCCCGACGGCGGCTTCTACATCGGCCCTCACATCTTCACCGACGTCGAGCCGGGTGCGACGATCGCCCAGGAGGAGATCTTCGGTCCCGTGCTGGCCGTCCTGAAGGCGCGCGACTTCGACGAGGCGCTCGAGATCGCCAACGGCACTTCGTATGCGCTCACCGGCGGGCTGATCTCACGCAGCCCCGCCGCCATCGCCCGCGCCCGGCGCGAGTTTCGCGTCGGCAACCTCTACATCAACCGCGGCATCACCGGGGCGCTGGTCGCGCGCCAGCCGTTCGGCGGTTTCAAGATGAGCGGCATCGGCTCCAAGGCCGGCGGTCCCGACTACCTGCCGCAGTTCCTCGAGCCGCGGGTCGTCACCGAGAACACGCTGCGCCGCGGCTTTGCGCCGCCCGACGACGCCCTCTGAGCGAGCGGACGAGCTCTACTGCAGATCCGGCGGCAGCGACGGGATGATCCCCGGGATGGGGCGCACGGAGTTGGCCGACGGCGGATGGGCCATGGTCTGCGCCGCTTTGGCCAGCGCCGCCCTGGTCGCGCCGTCCGCCGTGGCGACGCCGTCGGCGACGGTCCACGACAGGTCGGCGCTCTTGCCGACCATGCTGCTGCCGGGCAGCTCCGTGTAGACGTAGATGCGGTGCTCCCAGGGCCGGTCGAACGCATACCACATCTGCGTGCCGCCGGCCGGTATCGTGGCGACGTGGCCCTCGAGCGTGAGGTCGTGAGTGGCCGAGTAGCGCAACACCGCCTCGGTGGACGCCCCGGTGGGCAGCCTTACGTGCTGCACCGCGACGATGGCGGCCCTCTCGGCCGGCGTCATCACCGTGAGCGGACCCATCTCTACCCGGGTCGCCACCAGCCCGACGGCCACGATCGCCCAGATCACGACCACGACCGTCCAGCCGCTGCTCCACTCCAGGGCCTTGCCGCCGATCGTGTAGACGTGCGAGCGCGGCGGCGCGGGCATGGCGGTGGCGAGCGGCGGCGGGAACGGCTGCGCCGGAGCGGCGGCGACGGCGGGCGGCGGTGCGGACGGTTGCGGCGGCGCGGGCATGGCAGTGGCGAGCGGCGGCGAGAACGGTTGCGCCGGAGCGGCGGCGACGGCGGCGCCGGCGGGCGCCGCCTGGCCGCTGGCCTCGAAAAAGCTCAAACGGCGTCCGCAGGCGGGACACGACGTGGCTTTCGCCCAGTCGTCGAAACTGAACTCCGCGCGGCACTGGGGGCAGCTCAGCAGCCGCGCCATCAGCGCTGTACCCGGTTGTTGCGAGCTCCCACGGCCTACTCCAGAACAGCGCGCTTCTTGAGCACGATCGGATGCTTGGGAAAGAGCGCCGCGCACAGCGCCCCGGCGACGAATCCGCCGATGTGGGCCCACCAGCCGACCGCCCCGCCGTAGGCGGGGCTTACGACCGACAGCGCGCCGCTCCACAGGTTCGTCAGAAAGAAGAGTCCGAGCACGGCCCAGGCGGGCAGCGCCGCCATGACGAACAGCGAGTACAGGAATCCCTGCCCGGTGCGCCGCTGGCGACGGACCGCGTACCACACCACCGACCCCAGCATGGACACGATGAAGATGATGGGTCCGCCGAGCACGATCGAGGGCATGCCGACCGCGATGAGGAGGTCGTAGCACACATAGAGCACGACCGCGATCAGGATGACGGCCGGGATCTTCAGACGCGCCGTCGGCCACAGCACGAGACTGGCGCCCATGACGCCTGCAATCGCCCCGCTCGCACCGATCGCGGGGACCGCCGACCCCGACGTGCCGACCATGAAGGCGATGTTGGCAAAGAAGCCCGACAGCAGGTAGATGGCCAGAAACCAGCGCCAGCCGAAGGCGTCCTCGACGGCGTCGCCGAAGACGAACAGGAACCACATGTTGCCGATCAGATGGATCCAGCCGACGTGCAGGAACATGGCCGTCACCAGGGTCAGCATGTTGTGGCCCGTCACCTCGGCGCTGATGCGCGCCGGCACGAGACCCCACTCCTGCAGGAAGGGCACGAAGCGCACGCCGACCGAGAGCTCGAACACGAACGCCAGCACGTTGATGCCGATCAGCGTGACGGTGGCGTACGGCCAGCGATAGGTCTTTGCCTCATGACTGACGACCGGCAGCATGTCTTTCTGTATCGCCCGGGCGGCGGCGTTGCTTTAGGGGACACGCCGCCGGCCGGCGCCCGCCGGCGAACCCGCGGCAAGCGCGCAGCGTCTCCTCTGCGACCACCCGACCGACACGACCGAAGGGAGTCGAGATGTCCCGCCTGCTGCGTCATCGCCGTCTGCTGATCGCCGGGGCGACGGCGGCGGCGCTGCTTCTCAGCGCCGCCGCCGTCGCCCACCTCGCCGCGACACGTTCCGGCGAGAGTTCGTCAAGCGCTTCGAGGACCGCCGCGGCCCTGCCCGGCCCGGCGGAAGGCCAGCCGGCGGCGCTCGGCGACAACGCCGCGAATATCGCCGCTTCTGCCGGGCAGTCGACTGCCAAGGGCGCGGGCGTGGCGCTGGCCACGCCCGCGCCTTCGAGCCCGATCGCCAGCGACGTGGGCCCGCTCGACGCCCAGCGCTTTCTCGTGCGCACCGGCGAGATGAGCCTGACCGTGGCCAAGGGCGGTGTGCCCGAGGCGGCCGCCCGCGTCGTCGGCCTCACGAGCGGCTACGGCGGCTACGAGCTGACCAGCCAGGTGTCGACCACCGACAGCTCGTCGCCGCCCTTCGCCGACATCACGGTGCGCGTGCCGGCCGCCTCCTACGACGCGGCGATCCAGCGTTTCGGCGAGCTCGGTCGCGTGCAGGGCGTGCAGACCAGCGCCACCGACGTGACCGGCCAGTACGTCGACTTGAGCGCTCGTCTGGCGCAGGCGCGCAGCGTCGATCGGCGTCTTCTCAGCTTTCTGGGCCAAGCTCGCAACGTGACCGAAGCGCTCGCCGTGCAGGCCCGCATCGACGCCACCGAGCTCCAGGTCGAAGAGTTAACCGGCCAGCTCAAGGCGCTGCACGAACAGGTCGCCTTTGGCACGCTGACGGTGTCGATCACGCAGCGCAGCGCGCACCGTGCGTCGATCCGGCGGAACGGTTTTCTCGAGGCAATGGGAACGTCGTGGCGCCATCTCACCGGCGGCTTCGCGGCGATCGTCGTCGGCCTGGGCGCGATCATCCCGTTCGTCGTCTTGCTCGCCGCCCTGGCCGTCGCTGCCTGGTACGGCGCCCGGGCGACCGGCCGCCTGCGCCAGCGCGCGCGGCTTCAGCAGTAGGGCCGCGCCGGGCGGCGCCGCATCGAGGGCGCCGCGCCGGGCGGCGCGGCGCCGGGCGGCGGCGTGAGATCGCCCGGCGCCGGGAATGACCCCGCCGACACAGGGTGCTCGGGCAAACAGGCGAGGAGAGCCAGGATGAAGGCGGTGCGTATCCACCAGTACGGCGGTCCGGAGGTCCTGGTCTACGAGGACGTCGAGACGCCGTCGCCCGGACCCGATCAGGTGCTGGTGAGCGTCAGGGCCGCGGCGGTCAACCCGATCGACGCGGCCGTGCGCAGCAACGGCTTTCCCACGCCCAGGCAGCCGCCCAAGACCATCGGCGCCGACGGCGCCGGGGTGGTGGAGGCCGTCGGTCCCGGCGTCGTGGGCCTGGCCCCGGGCGACGAAGTCTTCTTCACCGGCCTCGGCGTAGGCAGCGAGGGCAGCTACGCCGAGTTCGCCCTGATCGCCGCGGCGCAGGCCGTGCGCAAGCCGGCCGGCATCTCGTTCGAGGAAGCGGCCGCCCTGGGCCTCGCGTTCTCGACCGCGTGGTACGGCCTGGTACGGCGCGCGGCGCTCGCCGCCGGCGAGACCGTGCTCGTGCAGGGGGCCGCCGGCGGCGTCGGCAGCGCCGCCGTGCAGCTCGCTCACGCTCGAGGGGCGCGCGTGCTGGCCACGGTCAGCAGCGCCGCCGACGCCGCCCGCGTCGCCGAGCTCGGCGCCGACGAGACCATCGATCGCACAGCCGGCGACGTAACGTCAGAGGTCGGGCGTCTCACCGGCGGCCGCGGAGTCGACGTCGTCCTGGAGCTCGTCCTGTCGGCCAACCTCACCGCCGATCTGGGCATGATCGCCAGGGGCGGCCGCATCGTGGGCATCGGCGGCGGTCCTGAGCCGACGGTCACCATCCCGACCGGCCCGGCGATCGCGGTCGACGCGTCGGTGCTGTTCGCCAGCGCAAGCAACGCCGGTCGTGCCGGCACCGCCGAGGTACTCACCGAGGTGGCGCGGCTCGTTGAAAAGGGTGCGCTGCGACCGGTGGTCGGCCGCGTCTTTGCCCTGTCACAGGCGCGCGAGGCTCACGAGCTGCTCGCGGGACACCACTTCGGCAAGATCGTCCTGGTGCCCTGAGCGGCAGCGCCAAGCACAGGCCGCCGGCGCCGGCACGTCGCGGCAGGGTGCGGGCGCCTTAGTACCCCTTGCCGTTGCCGCGGATGGCCTGCTCGCGTTGCTTGCGCAGCTCGAGGCCGGGGATCAGGGCCCTCATGACCGCGATCAGAAGCTCGAGCCGCTGCGCTTCCGAACGCGACTCGAGCAGCCGCTGCCTGAGCGGCTGGCCAAAGTCGACCGCGGCCGCCAGGCGGTACGACATACGGCCGGCGCCGCTCGGCACGCGCGGCTCGTCGACGCCCATGAGCTCCGCCATGCGGCGGAACAGGCCCGCCGTCAGTTCCTCGGTCTTCTCCGGCGGCCGCGCCATCTCGTCGATATCGTCGAAGACCTCGATGTGGCCCCGCAGGTAGTCGGTCTGCGGATCGTCGGGTTCGATCAGCTCGCCGAGCACGAAGCGCTCGCGGCCCTCAACGAGAATGTTCAGGCGCCCGTCGTCGAGCTCGTCGATGACCTCGCGGACCGCCGCCGTGCAACCCTTGCGCGCCATCTCGCCGTCCTGGCTGAGCAGCACGCCGAACACGCCGCCGCTCGCGCGACACTCGCCGATCAGTGTCTTGTAGCGCTCCTCGAAGATATGCAGCGGCAGGATCTCGCCGGGCAGCAGGACGCGCGGCAGGGCAAACAGGCCGATGGTGTCGTCAGAGCTGGGCATGCCAGGCCAGAACGACGGCTTCGAGCTTGCCCTCGGTGGCGACCTCGGCGTCGTCGTCGAAGTCGGGCAGCGACACGATCCAGTCGTGCAGGGTCACGAAGTTCAGGTCGAGCGGGTCGGCGTCGGGATGCTCGTCGATGAGCGCAAAGGCGATGTCGTCGGGCTGATCCCAGGTCAGTCTCACGGGGCCTCGGTCATGTCGCGTTCGCTGCTGCCGGCAACCCTACACACGGTCTGTCTCCCCCGCAACGCCGCGAAGGTCACCCGCGTCATGTCGAGATCGGCTCCTCGAGGCGCGGTTCGCGACAGACGAACATCGTGTAGTCGACGTCGCGGCCGTCGACGACGTCAGTGGCCTGCTGGGCAGCCACGCGGCGAAACGACTCGCGCAACCGCGCCTCGAACCCTTCGTAGCGCTCGGGCGACCAGAACACCACGACGCCGTTCGGGCGCACGGCCCCGGCGACCAGGCGCACGCCGCCGGCCTCGTAGAGACGGGCGTTGTCGGCCCGTATCAGCCACTGCGGACCGTTGTCGGTGTCCAGGGCGATCAGGTCGTAGCGCGGGCCCGCCTGCAACAGGTCGTGCACGTCGGCGACGACGATGCGAGAGCGGGCGTCGCGCTCGGCGCGCGACGCCCGCTCTCGCATGTGGGTCGCAAACCACTCGACGATCAACGGCTCGTACTCGGCGACCGTGACACTCTGCAGCCCGGGCAAGTCGAGCGCCTCGTCGAGCGCGTAGCCCATCCCCAGACCACCGATCAGCACGTCGAGCGGCCCGGCGGGCAGCCACGGCCGCGCCGCCGACACCAGGGCGCGACTCGAGCGTTCGTTGCAGCTGGCGATCACGAAGGCGCCGTTGCAGACGATCTGCAGTTCGGCGCCGCGGCGCAGCAGCACGAGCTCGCCCGAGCGCCCCCGGCCGAGCGCGACCACGACCGCCGGCTCGTCCATCGTCCCGCCTCTCCCCCGCCCGCTTTAGACCACGGCGGCCCTGTAGGCGGCGATCACCCGCTCCACGCGAGACAGCACCGCGTCCTCGACCGGTGTCGCCGAATTGGCGGCGATGATCTCGCGCGCCCGCGCAGCCGCGTCTTCGACCAGCGAGCGTCCGGCGTAGGCCTCGAACGGCGCTCGCTGCCAGACCGCCGGACTCCAGAGCTCGCCGCTGTGCACGAAGCGCCTCGTGCTCTTGGCCTTCAGGTAGTGTCCACCGATGCCGACCTCGCGAATGTCGTCGATCAGGGCGGTCGAGGCATCGATCGGGTCGTCGCGCACGAAGCGGCGGATGGCGCCGACCGTGTCGCAGTCGAGCACAGCCTTGACGAGACTGACCGCCTGGGCCCCGTCGAGCAGACCGAAGGCCAGGATGCACTCGGCGCCCGCCAGGGCCGACGCGAGGCCGCTCATCATGCCCTCGGCCCCGGCCTGCAGATTGCTCGCTTTGGCGTCGGTCGAGATCGCGCTGCCCATCGTGCGCAGCCCGTAAAAGCGGCTCATCTCGATGCAGATCATGTTGATCAGACCGACTTCGGGAGCGCCACAGAGGTAGAGTCCGCTGCGCATCTCGGCGGCCGCCGAGCCGACGCCCGAGACGAGCGCGCAGCCCGGCGCGGCGAGCTGGAAGAGCACGACCGCGCTGAGCAGCTCCGCCATGTTGACGATGCAGGTGCCGAGCACGCTCATCGGGCCGGTCGTGCCCATGAGCGGCATCGGCAGCACGAAGATCGGCACGCCCGCCCGGGCCAGCTCGATGCCGGCCTCGGTCATCTCCCTGTCGTGCTGCAGAGGCGCGATCGTGCAGTTGGTGACCGAGTAGATGGGTCGCTCGTGCAGGGACGCGCCGGCGAAGGTCTCGAGCATCTCGACGAAGGCCGGCACCTGCTGCGGATGGCGCACCTCGTCCTGCAGGTGCTTGCCGCTCTCGGTCAGGCCGATCGCCGCCATGCGCAGGCCCGAGGTCACCGGGTCGACGTCGCGCGGGCAGATCGAGCACCAGTTCATGTCGACCTCGTCGAGACCCTCGAACAGCCGGATGACGTCGCGCAGATCGCTCTCGGTGCCCTCCCAGCGCCGGCCGGTCACGTCGTCGTACATGTACGTGGCCGTGCCGTCGGTCGAAAAGACGATCGGCTCACCGTCGTCGAGGTAGCGGTCGTGCCTGGGGTCGCGCCCCGCCAGCAGGATGCGCCGGGGCACGGTCGCCAGACAGCTTTCGACGAGTTCGCGGGGCACCCTGGCCCTGAGCGTCTCGCGGTCGACCGGTGCGCCCGCCCGCTCGAGCAGGTCGATCGCTTTCTCGGTGTTGAAAGCGATGCCGATCTCCTCGAGCACCCGCATGGTCTGTTCGTGGACGAACTGCCTGTCCTCGTTGGAGAGGTACCGCACTCGTGCTCTGGCCACGTCTCCCCCGCTTCGTCGCAAGTCCGTGCGCGCCCGTGTCGGCGCTGCCCCCTGATTCAGGCCTTCAGGCCGGCCGCATACCCGGCGATCACCGCGTCGATGTGCCGTTCGGCGTCGTCTGAAAGCGGCGCCGGCTCGTAGCCGGCGAGTACCTCGCGAGCCCGCTCCACCGCCTGCTCGACCAGCGGCGTGTCCTTGAACTCCTCGAACGTGCCGCGCTGAAACACCTCCGGTCGCCACACTTCGCTGCGCGCGAAGCTCCGCGTGGACTTGCGGCCCAGAAAGTGACCACCGATGCCGACGGCCTTGATGTCGTCGATCAGGGCGTGGGCCTCGTCGACCGCGTCGCTGCGCCGGTAGCGACGCAGAGCGCCGATCTGGTCGCAGTCGAGCACGATCTTGGCGAGGCTCGACTGCTGCACGCCGTCGAACCCGCCGGCGGCGATGAGCGAGTCAGAGCCGATCAGGGCGGCCACCAGCGCCGTCATGCCGCCCTCGGAACCGCACTGGAAGTTCGCCGCCTTGGCGTCGGACGACATGCCGGTGGCCTGGGTGAGCAGCCCGTAGAACCTGCTCATCTCGACGCAGATCATGTTGATCAGCCCGACCTCGGGCCCAGCCGAGATGTAGCCGCCGGTGCGCATGTCGGCGACCCCGGCGCCGACCCCCGAGATGGTCGCGCAGCCGGGGTTGGCGAGCTGAAAGAGGACGATGCCCGAGAGCAGCTCGGCCATGTTGACGATGCAGTCGCTCAGGACCGTCCCCGGCCCCGTCGTGCCCACCTGCGGCATGGGCAGTACGAAGATCGGGACGCCGCGCTTGCAGAGCATGAGGCCGGCCTCGGTCATTTCTCTGTCGTGCTGCAGGGGGGCGATGGTGCAGTTGGTCACCGAAAAGTAGGGCCGCTCGGTCAGCGGCGCTCCGCAGGCCGCTTCGTAGATCTCGAGGATCGGCCCGACCATCGCCGGCGTGCGGACCTCGTCCTGAACGTGTTTGAGAGAGTTGCGGACCATGATCGCCTGCATGGCGAGAGGCATGATCTCGCCGTCGACATCGCCGGACTGCAACGTCGGCCAGAGGTAGTCGATCTCGGGCATCGCATCGCACAGGCGGGTGATCCGGGCAAGGTCGTCGCTGGTGCCGGCGCGGCGCTCACCGCTCAGATCGTCGTACCAGTACGTCGTCATGCCGTCGCTGGTACACAGCCAGCGCTCGCCGCCGAGCACGACGTCGTGAGCCGCATCGCGGCCGGCCAGCAGGATCTCTCGCGGCACGGTCTTGAGCGCGGGCTCGATCACGTCCCAGGTAAGCTTCGCGGTCAGCGTCTCGCGATCGACCTGCGCCCCGGCGGCCTCGAGCACGTCGATCGCCTGCGGGCTATTGTAGGCGACCCCCACCTCGGAGAGCACCTGCAGGGTCTTCTCGTGGACGAACTGCTTCTCGTCGTCGCTCAGGTAGCTGATCCTGGCCTTGGCCACGGCTTCCCCGCCTTCCGCTTACGTTTGTCTGTCGTATGGGTGTCGTCCACGCGGTCGTGACGCTCGGCCGGCGGCAGGCGGGTCCGCTACCATAGGCCGGACCGAGCTCCGGGCGTGCCGGGCGCCCCCCGTCTGTCGGGTGTCGCGGCATAAGGCGCCGTGACCGTCACCCCGCGCTGCGCTGCGACCGTCGTCTCGCGCCGCCAAGCATACCGTACGGCCGCGCGGTTGTCGCAGCAGCGCATGCTCGTCGCGGCGTGGTCGTCGAGCGCCGGGATGGGCCGCCCGGGGACACCCGGCCGAGGCCGGAAACGACGAAGGGGCGGCACGTAGCTTGCGCTACGTGCCGCCCCTTCGTCTACACAATCCCGGCGGCGTCCTACTCTCCCGCGGGGTCACCCCCGAAGTACCATCGGCGCTGGAGGACTTTACTACTCTGTTCGGGATGGGAAGAGGTGTGTCCCCTCCGCTATGGCCACCGGAAAGGTCGCGCAGGCACTCGTGCCTGCAAACCTGTCGTGCCGGAGGCCGGCGCGGACCTGAAAGCTACATAGCGGCGCGGGTAATCAAGTCAAGCCCTCGGCCAATTAGTACAGGTCTGCTGAACATGTTGCCATGCTTACACATCCTGCCTATCAACCAGGTAGTCTACCTGGGGCCTTACCCACTCGAGGTGGTGGGACATCTCATCTTGAGGCGAGCTTCCCGCTTAGATGCTTTCAGCGGTTATCTCTTCCAGACGTAGCTAGCCTGCAATGCCGTTGGCACGACAACAGATACACCAGAGGTCTGTTCATCCCGGTCCTCTCGTACTAGGGACGAGCCCTCGCAAATGTCCAGCGCCCACAGAAGATAGGGACCGAACTGTCTCACGACGTTCTAGACCCAGCTCGCGTACCGCTTTAATTGGCGAACAGCCAAACCCTTGGGAC
>PLTW01000117.1 GCA_003164655.1 Actinomycetota bacterium | reverse complement strand
GGCGCGCCGCCCGCCCCCTCTTGCTTACTGGCAGGGCCTCAGGCCACGCCGGGGTGAGGCCTGCCGTTGCCGGCGGCCGGCCCGATCTCAGCGCAGCGGCGTTCAAGCACGAACGTCGTGAGCATCTCGTGGAAGACCCGAAACGGGTTCGCCAGATCGACGGCCGGATCGATCGCGGCCTGAACGGCGAGGCCGTCGATCACCGCGGAGAGGAGCTGGGTCAGGCCGAGAAGCTCGGGGTCCTCGAGGGCGCTCGTCGGGCTGGTGACCCCCAGCCATTCGAGCTTGACGCTCCAGTACCACCTGTAGAGCGACACCATGCGACGCCGCAGCACCTCGTCGCGCACGACGTGGGGCAGCATCTCGAAGAAGACGCGAAACTCTTTGGCGGAACCGGTCATGCGGCGCATCTCCTCGACCAGCTGCCGGCAGCGGTCCTCGGGAGCGATGTTCTGCATGCGGTTCTGCGAGGCGACGTAGTCGTCGTGGATCACGCAATCCAGCACCGCCGCGACAAGCCCGGCCTTGTTGCCAAAATAGTAGGAGATCATCGCCTTGTTCTCGCCCGATGCCGTGGAGACGGCGTTGAGCGTGAGCGCGTCGAAGCCGTGGGTCGCGATGATGTGTTTGGCCGCCAGGAGCAGCCTCTGGGCCGTCTCCGGCAGGGCCGGCAGCGGATCGTCGAACGCCGTCGGGCGGCGGTGGACGGCATGCGGCGCTTGGGGGCCCGACGCCGGGCCCTTGTCACGACTCACCTCGGCGGTCACGACTCCCCCCCTCGTTCTGCCGGCCGGTCACGGGCCGCGTCGCCGAGCGCGAGCCGCGGCGTCGGGCGCGAGTCGAACGCCTCGTGGGCGCTTGACAGTGGCCCGTCGCTCGATATCCAATGACGGACTGACTGACCGGTCGATTAGCCCCGCGACAATGGTATCAGCCCGGTCAACCGGCGCGGCAGCGCGCGCCGGCGGTCGTGAGGAGACCGGCTCCATGACCTTCGCTTTCGATGTGATCCGCAGGCAGACCGCGCTGCGGGCCGACCGCTTCGATGCGACGAGCCGCACGACGACCATGAAAGCGGTGGTCACCGTGGGGCACGGCGACCTCTCGATGCTCGAGTACCGCGACGTGCCCGTCCCCCGGCCCCGGGCGGGCGAGGTCCTGTTGCGGGTGCTCGCCGCCGGCGTCAATACGACCGAGATCAACACCCGGGTCGGCTGGTACTCCTCGGGCGTCACCGTCGGCACGAAGCGCGCCGCGCGGCCCGCAGGGCAGGAGGCACCGGCCGGCCACGACGGAGGATGGAGCGGGGTGACGCCGTTCCCGCTCATCCAGGGCACCGATTGCTGCGGGCGCGTCGTGGACGTCGGGCCCGGTGGCGATCAGAGCGTCATCGGCCGGCGCGTGCTCGTACGACCCTGCATGCGTCCCCGGGGCTTCGGCTCGCTGGAGACCATCTGGATGGGCTCCGATTTTGACGGAGCGTTCGCCCAGTTCGTGCGCGTCCCCGCTACCGAGGTCTTCGCCGCGGACTGTGACCTGAGCGACGTCGAGCTCGGCGCGGTCCCCTGTGTCTACGGGACCGCCGAGAACATGCTGCGCCGTGCGGGCGTGAAGAACGGGGAGCAGGTGGTGGTCACGGGGGCTTCGGGCGGCGTCGGAACGGCCGTCGTGCAACTTGCCAACGACCGCGGCGCCTCGGTCACGGCGATCGCGGGCAGCGGCAAGCTGGAGCAGGTGCTGGCCGCCGGGGCCGACCGCGTCCTCGAGCGCGGTGACGACATCGGCGCCGCGCTCGAGGAGCGCTCGGTCGACGTCGTCGTCGACAATGTGTCCGGACCGGCCCTCGAAGGGCTGCTGCGCGTCCTGAAGCGAGGCGGGCGGTACGTCTCGTCGGGCGCCGTCGCCGGTCCGATCGTGACGCTCGACAAGCGCACGTTCTACCTCAACGACCTCACCCTGATCGGCTGCACGGCATGGGACGAACCGGTGTTTGCGGCCGTCATCTCGGCCATCGGGCGCGGCCGGGTGCGGCCGCTCGTCGCCAGGACGTTCCCGCTCGACAGGATCGCCGACGCGCAGCGCGAACTTCTCGAAGGGCGGCACGCCGGCCGCTTCGTGCTGATCGCGCCGTCCGCGGAGAGCTGAAGAAGAAGAGACCCGTCCGCTGGCGCGGTTCCCTGAGTGCTGCGTCGTCTCGCGGAGCGTGGGCGAGTCGGGGTCGATCAGCGGGCGGCGCCTTCATCGCCCCGCCGCCCCGGCGATCTGTCGAACACCTCCCGAGCAGCCTTCTCCGCCGCTCCCTGCGGGACGGTCCGGCCCTGTGCCGAAAGGACCGACTCGAGCGCCCACAGCAGGGCCAGCACGTTCTCGGGGCGACTCGCGTAGCCCATCAGCCCGACGCGCCACACCTTGCCGGCCAGCGCCCCGAGGCCGCCCCCGATCTCGATGCCGAACTCGTCGAGCAGTCGTGCGCGAGTGGGGGCGTCGTCGATGCCGTCGGGGATGACGACCATGTTGAGCTGGGGCAGGCAGTGACTCTCGTCGACAAACAGCGAGAGTCCCATGGCGTTTAGGCCGGCGACCAACGCCAAGTGATTGCCTCGATGCCGGTCCCAGGCGTGCTCCAGGCCCTCTTCGCGGAGCATGAGCAACGCCTCGTGCAGCCCGTACAGCGCGTTCACCGGCGCCGTGTGATGGTAGGTCCTGGCTCCCGCCGACCAGTACCCGAGCTGCAGGTCGAGGTCCATGAACCAGCTCTGGCAGGGCGTCGCCCGCTCACGGACCCTCTGCACGGCGCGGGCGTTGAAACTCACCGGTGAGAGTCCGGGAGGGCACGACAGGCACTTCTGGCTGCCGGCGTAGATGGCGTCGATGTCCCACTCATCGGTCTCGACAGGGCAGCCGCCCAGCGCCGTCACCGCGTCGACGATCGCAAGACAGCCATGCCGGTGGGCGAGGGCGACCAGCGGCCCGGGTTCGCTGAGCGCGCCGGTGGAGGTCTCGGCCTGGACAAAGGCGACCAGCGTCGCCTCCGGATGCTCGTGCAGAGCGCTGTCGAGCCTGGCGGGCGAGACCGGTTCTCCCCAATCGTCGTCGACGACGACTGCCGTACCGCCGCAGCGCCGCACGTTTTCGAGCATGCGGCCGCCGAACACCCCGTTGCGGCAGACGATCACCGTGTCGCCCGGCTCTACCAGGTTCACAAAGCAGGCCTCCATGCCCACCGAGCCGGGCCCCGAGACGGGAAAGGTGACGTCGTTGTCCGTCTGGAACGCATAACGCAGGAGCGCCTTGAGCTCGTCCATCATGCCGACGAAGGCCGGGTCGAGGTGGCCTATGGTCGGTCGGCCCATGGCCGCGAGCACCCGCGGGTGCACGTCGGACGGACCCGGCCCCATCAGCCGGCGGATGGGCGGCGTGAACGACCCGAAGGCACTGTTTTCGGCCCAGCCTGGCGCGCTCTGATTCATGTGCGGTCCTCCCCGATCGGCGACTGAGACGACACGTCCTGGCGCGGGTCCCATGGTAGTGCATGCCGGGGCGGCCGTGACCGGGACGCGCCCGGGCCATGCGCGCCGCCTGGTTTGTGGTATGTACCATGACTGCTGGTATGTACCATGAGTCCTGCGCTATGCTTTGTCAAACGCCGGCCGAGACGCCGGCCGTCGCCGGACTGCCGCCCTGCGCGTGCAAGACCGGGCGTTCGGACGCACGGCGATGAGCGCGTCCGGGCGCCGCCAAGGTCGTGGGAGGTCGCATGGATCACATCGACGAAGGGCCCAGGACGACCCCGGTGCTGTGCGAGACGGATGTTCTGGTCGTCGGCGGCGGCCCCGGCGGTCTCGCGGCGGCCGTCGGTGCGGCGCGTGCCGGCGCACGCACAATGCTGATCGACCGCTACGGCTGTCTCGGCGGCGTCATCACCCAGGTCGGCGTTGAGAGCATCGCCTGGTACCGCCACGAGGGCACGACCGACCTCGAGGGCATCGGCATCGAGTTCGAGCAGCGCGCCAAGGCTCTGGGCGGGACGCGGCCCGAGCCCCAATCGCGCAGCGAAGCCCTTGACCCGGAGCTGTTCAAGTGCGTCGCCGACGACCTCGTGCGCGAAGCCGGTGTCGAGCCGCTGCTGCACTGCCTCGTGGTCGAGCCGATCCTGGAGGGCGCCGCCATCACTGGCGTCGTGACCGAGAGCAAGTCCGGCCGGCGGGCTATCCTGGCCGGGCGCGTCATCGACGCCACCGGCGATGCCGACATCGCCTGGCGTGCGGGGGCGCCGTGCCGCAAGACCCCTGTCCCGGAGATGATGGGCGTCACCGTCATGTTCTCGTGTTCTGGCGTCGACAAACGGCGCTTCCTGGACTACGTCGGGGAGCAGGCCCCGACTTACGGGGACTGGGGCGAGAACTGGCAGATCGAGACGACCGGCAAAGAGGACGACCTCTTCAGCCCCTATCTCCAGGCGCCCTTCGAGCTGGCGCGCCGGGCCGGCATCATCCCCGAGAACATCACGAGCATCGGCGGCACGTGGGGCAGCGTCTCCGACTCGGGAGAGGTGACCGCCCTCAACGTGGTGTACATGGCGGGCTACGACCCCACCGACGTGCGGGATCTCACGCGGGCGGAGATCGAAGGCCGCCGTCAGGCGATCCTGGCCATCGAAGCGATGCGGCGCTTCGTGCCCGGGTTCGAGAACGCGCGGCTGCGGAATTTCGGCATGACGCTCGGCGTGCGCGACTCGCGCAAGATCGTCGGCCGCTTCGACCTGACCGAGCACGACGTGCGGAGCGCGGCGCGCTTTGCCGACTCGATCGGCATCTTCCCCGAGTTCATCGACGGCTACGGTGTCCTGGTGCTGCCCACGACCGGCCGCTACTTTCAGGTGCCCTACGGGATCCTCGTCCCGCGAGCGGTCGAGAACCTGCTGGTCGCCGGGCGCTGCGTGGCCGGCGACAGGATCTCGCACGCGGCCACGCGCAGCCAGATGTGCTGCGCGGTGACGGGGCAGGCCGCGGGCGTCGCCGCCGCGGTGTCCCTCGACGAGGGGACGACCAGCGGACGCGTGGACGTGGCGCGCGTCCAGGAGGCCTTGACCAGACAAGGGGTGCGACTCTTCTGAGCGCGGCCGGGCGACCGCCCGGCCGCGCTCAGTGGGCTCCGGCCGGTGATCCGCGCATCTGCTTAGGTCCGACCGGTGGTCCGTGCGTCTTCTCGGGTCGGATGGTCGCCGCCCACCGGCGGCGACACCGGCCCGGCCGCAACGTCGATCCCGTCCACCGGTGCGATTACCGAGAACTCCGTGCGATCGCCCCGATACACCTCGCGGGCCAGCGCGACGATCTCGCCGTTGGCGCCGAACACGGTGCGGGCCAGGACGATCGCCGGACTGCCCTGCTTCACGCCCAGAGTCTCGGCCTCCAAGCGTCCGAGCGTGACGGCCGTGACGCGCGCGTCCGCCTTTGCCGGGCGAACGTCGTAGCGCGCCTGCAGGAGCTCCCACAGCGAGCCGGTGAGGTCGTGGTCCAGCAGATCCGGAAAGCGCTCCGCCGGCAGCTGGATGGTCTCGATGGCGATCGGCTCGCCCTTGACTGTGCGCAGCCGCTGCAGGCGATGGACGCGGCCTCCGGGCGCGATGGCGAGCATCCTGGAGACGAGAGAGTCGGGCTCCAGCGTGTCGGCCGCCAGCACCTTGGTCCCGGGCAGGCGGTCCCCCTCGCTCATCATGCGCGTGAAGCTCCCCACGCCGAAGCGCAACCGCGGTTCGGCGACGAACGTCCCTCGGCGAGCGTGCCGATAGACGTATCCTTCCAGCGCCAGGGTCTCGAGTGCGTGGCGAGCGGTCATGCGACTGACGCCGTACCGTTCACTCAGATCGCGCTCGGAAGGGACCGGGCCTTGAGCATCGAGCTGGCCCGCCTCGACCTGGTCGCGAAGCAGCGAGGCCACCCAGAGGTACAGGGGACTCGACCGAGCAGGCGTGCGCTGTTTGCCCCCCACCCTGATCACACTCCAAAGCAAGGAAGTAGAGAATGCCCGGGGACCCGACCGTCCCCCATCGTTGCGATGGGCTGACCCGCAGCATATCATGGCGGGCGATGGTACATACCAGCGCTCCAGGGCCGGAATGGCCAAGGCCGGGAACGGCATTGCACCCAGTCGCACGCCTGTCAGCCGCAGGCCTCATGATATGTATTTCATGCTGACGAACAGCCATAGCGCAGAACAATCGGAGTCATCTGGGCGGAGTCAGTGCTAATTAACCGGTCAGTCGCGGTTGCCAACGTGAACGAGAGGTTGTATGGTGCGCAAAATGTTGTCAGGAGCGGTGGCGCGCCCCGCCGCTCACGGTGTCTTGCAGGCTAACGCCAAGGGGGAGTAGCGGACATGAGCGACGACCAGTTCCGCAGCGACTACGCACACCACCTCATCGAACAGGTCACCAGCGGAAAAATGACTCGGCGCCAGCTGCTCGTCCGCGCTTCCGTCTTTGGCTTCTCGGCCACGGTCGCCGGTCAGATCCTGGCGGCGTGCGGCGGCAGCAGCAGCTCGAGCTCGTCGCCTTCCGCGGCGGCGAGCGGCAGCGCTCTTCCCGCGGTGGTCACCGGCGGCACCATGAAGGCGGTCATCCCGCCGCCGCTCAAGACGCTCGATCCGGTCACCATCTACGACCAGGGCGGCATCGTCCTGGTCTACCAGATCGCCGAGTACCTCATCGACCTGACCAACGAGAACGCCCTCAAGCCCAAGCTCGCGGTGAGCTGGGCGCCCAACCCGAAGGGCGACGTCTGGACCTTCAAGCTTCGCCAGGGCGTCACGTTCAACGACGGCAGCCCCTTCGAGGCCGCCGACGTGGTCGCCAGCATCGAGCGCGTCATCAATCCCAAGAGCGGTTCGGGCGCCCTCGCCGCCCTCGCCGGCATCCTCTCGCCGGGCGGCACCAAGGCCGTCGACACCTCCACCGTCCAGTTCAACCTCGACAAGCCGTTCGCCGACTTCCCCTACCTGGTAAGCGCCTCGTCGTACAACACCGCCATCCTGCCGCGCAACTACGCCGGCGATTTTCAGAAGAAGGCCATCGGCACCGGCCCCTGGATGCTCAAGAGCTTCGTCACCAACCAGAGCGCCAAGCTGGTGAAGAATCCGACCTACTGGGGCAAGGACGCCCAGGGCCGTCAGCTCCCCTACCTCGACGAGCTCGACTTCGCCCTCGTCACCGACACTTCGGCGGCCAACCTGCAGCTCCAGTCGGGCACCGTCGACGTCCAGCCGCAGACGGTCTTCCAGGGCGGGCAGTCGCTGCTGAGCGACTCCAGCCTGCGGGTCGACGTCTACCCGTCGACCGGCATCCGCGAGGTCGCGTTCAACGTCAACAAGACCCCGTGGCAGAGCAAGGAGCTTCGCCAGGCGGTCGCCTACTGCCTCGACCGCAAGGCCATCAACCAGGCGCTCTACGGCGGCCGCAGCAACCTCGGCTACGACACCTTCTGGGAGCCGACTGTGTTCCCGGGCAGCCCCACTCCGCCCGTGCGCGCGGTGGACATCGCCAAGGCCAAGTCGCTGCTGGCCACCGCCGGCCACCCCAACGGCATCGACGTCACCCTGACCGTCGCCAACTACCTCGAGAACCCGGCCTACGCGCAGCTCATCCAGGCCCAGTGCAAGCCCGCCGGCATCAACGTCAAGATCAACGAGATCAGCTACAACGCGATCTACGCCGGCAGCAACAGCACCACGCCGTGGCTCAACGCGCCGATGGTCATCGTCGAGTGGGGCAGCCGGCCGACGCCGGGCGTCTACGCGCAGGCGATGCTGCTGCCGACCAGCGCCTGGAGCTCCTCGCACTGGAACAACAGCGCCTTCGTCACTGCCTTCAACCAGTACGAGTCGACCACCGACGAGGCGACGCGCGCCACGCTGGCCACGAAGCTGTCGTCGATCCAGCAGGACGAGACGCCGATCCTCGTGGCCTTCTACATCTCTCAGCTTCGCACCCAGAAGAAGAACGTCTACAACATCCAGGGTCCGGGCTCGTTCTACTTCGACACAAGCCAGGCGTACATCACCGCGTGACGCCTGACTGACGCTTTACTAGAGAGACTCAAGTCCGGCGTAGGGGACCCGGGATGGCGCGCCTCATCGGGCGGCGGCTCCTGCTCATGGTGCCGACCCTGATCCTGGTGTCGATCCTGGTGTTCGCTCTGGCAGAGGTGCTGCCCGGCAACCTGGGGCGCTTCATCCTGGGTCCCTACGCCACCCAGTCGGCGGTCGACCAGCTCAACCACAACCTGGGCATGGACAAGCCCATCTACACACGCTACGTAGAGTGGGCCGGCCACTTCGTCACCGGCCACTGGGGCACCTCGTATCAGTACACCACCTCCGTCTTTCCGCTCGTCATGCGCGCGCTCGGCAACTCGCTGCTGCTGGCCGGCTTCGCGCTGGTGATCATCGTGCCCACATCCATCCTCGTCGGGGTGTACGCCGGCCTGAGACGCGACAGCATCCTCGACCGGGCGATCACGATCTCCTCGCTCTCAATGACCGTCATCCCCGAGTTCGTGAGCGGCGTCATCCTCATCGTCGTCTTCGCAGTGACGCTCCACTGGCTGCCGGTCCAGGCGATGCCGCCGCAGGGTTCGCCCTTCATCGACCGCTTCTACTACCTCATTTTGCCGGCCATCCCGCTGATGCTGCTCGAGCTGGGCTACATCGCCCGCATGGCGCGCGTCGGCACCGTCCAGGTGCTCAACATGCCGTACGTGCGAACGGCCGTGCTCAAGGGCTTGCCGCGCCGCCGCGTGATCTTCGGTCACGTGCTGCGCAACGCCCTCGTGCCCACCGTCACCGTGATCGGCAGCCAGATCGGCTGGCTCATCGGCGGGCTCGTGGTCGTGGAGACGCTCTTCAACTATCCGGGCATCGGCAACTACATGGTCAACGCCGCGCTCAACCACGACCTGCCGCTGCTCGAGGCGTGCGTGCTCGTCGTGGCGGTGCTCTACATGCTCTCCAACCTGATCGCCGACATCGTCGTGGCGTTCCTGAACCCACGCATCCGCATGGGAGGCTGACGTGGCGGCCGCCGGCACTACTCCCGATCGTCGGCTCGACGAGCTGCAGGCCGACGCGGCGGCCGCGGCCGAGCAGCGCCGCCAGCGACGCTACCTCGTCAGGTCGCTGCTGCGCAGCCCGACCTTCGTAGTCGGCGTCCTCATCGTGCTCTTCTGGGTCGTCATGGGTGTCTTTTCAACGACCTTCACCCAGCCACCGGCGCTCCCCCATCCCTTCGCCATCCTGCAGTCGCCCAGCGCCTCGCACTGGTTCGGCACCGACGACCTGGGCCGCGACGTGTTCGCCCGCACCATGGCCGGCGCTCACACGGTCCTCATCATCGCGCCTCTGGCCACCGTGCTCGCGCTCCTGTGGGGAGGCATGGTCGGCCTCACCGCCGGCTTCTACCGGGGTCTTACCGACGACCTCATGATGCGCGTCGTCGATGCGTTCCTGGCGCTGCCGATCATCATCACGGCGATCCTCATCATCTCGCTGCTCGGCAGGTCGTACGCCATTCTCATCCTCGTCATCGGGGCGCTGTTCACGCCGGTGATCTCGCGTACCATCCGCTCGGCCGTCATCGGCGAGCGCGAGCGCGAGTACGTCATGGCGGCGCGCCTGCGCGGCGAACGCTCGGCCTTCGTCATGGCGCGAGAGATTCTGCCCAACATCACGCAGCCGATCATCGTCGAGGGCACGGTGCGTCTGGGCTACGCCGTGTTCACCGTCGCCACGCTGTCGTTCCTCGGGTTCGGGCTCGAACCGCCCTCGCCCGACTGGGGCCTGACCGTCGCCACCGAGAGACTCAACCTGCAGGCCGCCCCCTGGACCGTGCTGTTCCCGGCGCTCGCCCTGGCGTCCCTGGTGGTGGGCGTGAACCTCATCGCCGACGGTCTGAGCTCGACCTTCTCCAAATGAGTGTCGTCGAGCCCCAGGTCGACTCCCGCGATCCGGCGCCGGCGGCGCTCGACGTTCGCGATCTCGAGGTCACCTTCCACCGCCGCGGGCGCGACCTGCCGGTGCTCAAGGGCGTCACGCTGCGCATCGCGCCCGGCGAGGCCTACGGCCTGGTCGGCGAGTCGGGTTGCGGCAAGACGACCCTGGCCATGGCGGCCTTGCGCTACCTGGCCAGCAACGGCACGGTCGATGCCGGGCAGGTACTTGTCGAGGGCCGCGACGTCAGCACGCTCAGCGACGAGGCGCTGCGCAAGTGGCGTGGCGAGGCCGTGGCCATGGTCTACCAGGACCCCGCCGCGGCGCTCAGCCCCGCCATGCGCATCGGCGACCAGGTCGCCGAGGTGTTCCGTTACCACGAAGGCCTGTCCAAGGCCGAAGCGCTCAAGCGCGCCCGCGAGAGCCTGCGTCGCGTGGCCCTGCCCGACCCCGACGCCACACTGCGTCGCTACCCCTTCGAGCTGTCCGGGGGCCAGCAGCAGCGCGTCGTCATCGCCATGGCCTTGGCGGTCAACCCACGCCTGCTGGTCCTCGACGAACCCACCACCGGCCTCGACGCCACGGTCGAGGCCGAGATCCTCGACCTCATCGAGGAGCTGCGCGGCCGCATCCACGCCGCCATCCTGCTGATCACCCACAACCTTGGCCTGGTGGCGCGCCTCTGTGAGCGCGTCGGCGTCCTGTATGCCGGGCGTGTCGTCGAAGAAGGTCCGGCCCGCGAGATCTTCACCGATCCACGGCACCCCTACACGATGGGCCTGCTGCGCTGCGTACCGCGCTTCGGCATGAACAAGACCGACGCCGCCCTGCAGACGATCCCCGGCACGCTGCCCGCCCTGGGCGAGCCGCTCGAAGGCTGCGTCTACTCGGCGCGCTGCCCCATGGCCAAGCCGGTCTGCATCCGCCGCGAGCCCGACCTCTACGCGTGGCCCGGCGACGGCGGGCCGCGGGGTCGCGCCGAGGCGGAAGCCATGCCGCCCGAGCCGGCGGCGTTCTCGCCGCACCACGCCAACCCCGTCGGCGAGGCCGCGCGTCACGCGCGCTGCTACTTTTCGGCCGAGGTCGCACAGATGCCGCACCTGACCCCCGTGCTGGCCACCAGCCTCGAGGCCAGGGGCGCCACCGCGGGCGCCGTGCTGGAGATCGACGATCTCGTGCGCACCTTCAGGGACGGGCGCCGCAAGCTCACCGCCGTGAGCGACGTCTCGCTGAACCTGCGGCGCGGCGAGACGTTCGGCCTCGTGGGCGAGTCGGGCAGCGGCAAGACGACGCTGGCCAAGTGCGTCACGGGCCTGATCGCTCCCGACTCCGGTACGGTCACCTTCGAGGGCAAGCGGCTCCGCGCCACTGCGGGGCGCCGCTCGCAGGACGCGCTGCGCGCCATCCAGATGGTCTTTCAGAACCCCGACTCTACGCTGAACCCCGCCTGGAGCACCCGCGCCATCCTCACGCGCGCCGTGCGCAAGCTGGGCAGCGGCGGCTCGGTGCGCGCCAAGGTCGACAAGCTCTCGGCCGACGTGCGCGTCGAGCCGCGCTTTCTGATACAGAAGCCGTCCGATCTCTCCGGCGGTCAGAAGCAGCGCATCGCCATCGCCCGCGCCTTCGCCGGCGACCCCACGCTGGTCGTCTGCGACGAGCCCGCCTCGGCCCTCGACGTGTCGGTCCAGGCGAGCATCCTCAACCTGCTCGTCGAGCTGCAGACCAACGAGCAGGTCTCCTACGTGTTCATCTCGCACGACCTCGCCGTAGTGCGCTACATCTCCGATCGCATCGGCGTCATGTACCTCGCGGAGCTCATCGAGGTGGGCTCCGCCGAAGAGGTGTTCAATCCGCCCCACCATCCCTACACGGAGGCGCTGCTGTCGTCGATCCCGACCCTGGACTTCGGCGACCGGCGCGAGCGCATCGCGCTGCGCGGCACCATGCCGAGCCTGAGCGAGCCGCCGTCGGGCTGCCGTTTTCACACCCGCTGCCACCGCACCCTCGGCGACATCTGCGTCGAGCAGGAACCGCCTGTGCAGGAGGCGGCGCCCGGCCACACCTACAAGTGCCACATCCCGCCGCACGAGCTGCTCGCGGCCCAGGCGACCGCCGAGCCCGCCGCTCCGATCAAGGCGTAACGCACCCGCCCGCCCGAAGACGGCTGGGTGGGCGCGAGGTCGCGGCTGTGCGGGCAGCCCGACCCGCTCGTCGCCGTGGCGGCCGACCGTCCCGGCGGCCCGGCCCGCTCTTCATCGCGGCAGCCGACCGTCCCGTCATTCGTGGGTGCGACGGCCGGCGACGATCTCGGCGAGCTCCTCGAGGACGGCTACGGCGTCGTCGAGGAGCGCCGCATCTGAGTTGGCCACGATCGGGGCTCGCTCGTCGGGGTTGACCGCCACGATCAGCCCGGCTTTCTCGATGCCCCAGTACAGGGCGGGCGCTCCGGATGCCCCCGCGACGATGCACAGCGCGGGAGCCGCCCGTGTGCCCGAGACGCCCATGAGCCGGTCCATGGGGGCCCAGGCGTTCATGGCGACCGGGCGGCTCACGCCGAAGTCGGCTCCCATCCGCCGGGCGGCGTCGGCAATCCGCTCTGTCCCCTCGCGACTGGCGGCTCCGTACCCCGCCACCACCAGGAACCGGCTCTTGGCGAGATCGCCGCTCGAGGGCGCTTCGAGCAGCTCGGCATCGGCGAACGGCGCCGCGCCGGTGGCGCCGGTGGCGCGGGTGTCGGTGGTGGCGCCCGGCCTGCCGGCGTCGCCAGACTCGTCACTTTCGGACAGGATCGTATGACTGGGACTGGGCGAGCGCCGCGTGTCGTTCCAGCAGGCGTCGACGGTGACGCACCAGGGACGGGCGCGGAGCTCGAAACGTCCCACCAGGTGGTTGGAGTACACGTTCTTGCGGCACACAAGGCGCTGCGGTCGCGCTTCGATGGTCAGGGCATCCGTCAGGACGCCGCCGCCGGCGCGGCAGGCCAGGCGCGTGACGATCTCTGTGCCCGTCGCGCCCGCCGCGGCAAGAAAGAGCGCGGTGTCGCCGCCACGGGCGGCCGCGGTGAGACAGTCGAACATCCGCTCGGGTCGCCGGGCCGCCGTCTTGACGAGGCGCACGTCGCGAGTAGGTGCGAGGTCGACGAGCCGCTCCCTGTCGCGTTCGTCGCAGTAGAGGACGAAGGTCTCTCCGGCGAGATCGCCGCGCAGGCCGTCGCCAAGAAAGCCGGCCAGCGCCTGGGCCTGCACGGCGGCCGTAGCGACCGTGCCGTCGAGCAGCGCCGCGAACCTCACAGGGTCTCGATCAGGTCGCTCAGATAGGAGTCGAACAGGGTCCGCGCCTTGTCGCGCGGCGTCGCCCCGGCGATGACCGCTCCGCGCCGACGCCGGTCGATCGTCTCGAGCGCCGTCGGGACACACGCTTCGCGGCGCAGCTCGGCGGCGATGTCGAGACCAAGATCGGCGGCCGCGAGAACGTCGATGCGCCGTTCGCGCCGCTCGAGGCGATCCTTCAGGGTCGGCGCCCGCAGGTGCGAGACGAGGGCATTGCCCACGGCCAGCACGCACGGAGGTCGGAGCGTCACGCGCAGCAGTCCGTCGTCGACCATGGCGCCCACGCGCAGGCGGCCGTCGCCCAGCGGCTCGATGCTGGTCACCCGTGTCAGGCACGGCCACCCCAGGGCCTCGGCGACTCGGAAGGGCACGGTGCCGCCGTCGCCCGGACCGCTGCGGCAGCCGAGCACGAGAAGGTCGCTGTGATCGGCGCGCAGGACGTAGCTGGCGATGATCGAGGCCACGACGGCGGGGGCGAAATCGAGGCCGGACGCGGCCCTGTCCAGACCGGCGCCGTCGACGCCGGCGGCGCCGGCAGCGGCGCCGACGCCGACGCCGGCGGCATCGGTGTCAGCGATATCGCCGTCGGCGCCGGCCGCCACCCGGGCCGCGCGTTCGTAGCCGAGCGCGACGAGAGTCTTCAGGTACGGGTCGACCTCGCGGCCGCCGATCGACAGCGCGCCGAGCTCGACGGTGACGCCGAGCCGCGCGGCCGCGTCTGACAGGCCCAGGGCCAGTTCGAGCGCGCTCTCGTCGAAACAGTTGAGCACGCGGCGGACGTAGCGGGTCTGCACACCTTGCGTCGCTGCCGCGGCCCAGTCGGCTTCGCGCAGCGCCTCGAAGTCGGGGGTCACCTTGAAGCACACAAGGACCCGCACGGCGCTCATCCGGGAGGGACCGTCTCTTTGCCCGCGTCGCTCACAGGGGAAAGATCGTCCCCTTGTTCATGATGCCCTCCGGGTCGAAGGCGTGCTTGAGCGTCTCGAGGATGTAGTAGGAGGAGCCGTACTCGTCCCTGACCCAGGGAGCCCGTGCCTTGCCCATGCCGTGGTGGTGGACGATAGAGCCGCCGCGCTTCAGCGTCTCCTCGCAGATGATGCCGATGATGGGGAGGTAGTACTTGGCGGTCTCTTCTTCGGGCCCCACGCCGACGACGTTGAAGAAGTAGTTGAAGTACATGTTGGTACCGTTGATGTAGCTGTGCGAAGAGTGTCCGCCCATCATCGTGATGTCGGGGATCTCGGCGATGATGCGCGCCCGCGCCGCCTGATAGATGTCGTTGATCGAGCTCCAGTCGGCCGAGATCTCGGTCGTGCGGTTGACGTTGAGAGTCTGGCGGATGCGCTCGTCTTCGGCGGTGATCTTGTCGGGGCCCCAGCAGAGGTCGTTGAACCAGGTCTCGATGTAGGCGCTGTCGACCCTGGTGCACTCTGCGAAGCCGGCGACGATGGCGGCGATGCCGTCGGCCGTCGCTTTGGCGATGCCGGCCGGGCCTTCGGCCATGAAGAGCAGCACACAGTCGTCGTCGGCGGCGAAGTGCGAAAAGTGCAGGCCGGCGTCGCCGGGGTCGTAGACGCGCGCCACCGACGGCTTGTAGCCGTTCACCATCACTGCCCGCAGGACCTCGAATCCGGTCTTCATGTCCTTCAGCGTGTAGCCCAGGAAGACGTTGTTCTCGGGAAAGTACGGGAAGAGCTTCACCGTGACCTCGGTGATGAAGCACAGCGCCCCCTCGTTGCCGATGACGACGTGGCGGATGTCGGGGCCCGCGGCCCGGCGAGG
The DNA here is from genome assembly GCA_003164655.1 of Actinomycetota bacterium. Taxonomy (GTDB): domain Bacteria; phylum Actinomycetota; class Thermoleophilia; order UBA2241; family UBA2241; genus Bog-752. The sequence goes on along the minus strand of PLTW01000117.1, from coordinate 20,628 downwards.
GACGTTCTTGATGCGTGTCACGATGCCGCCGGGGAACACCGCTTCGAGCCCCACGACCATGTCCTCGATGCCGCCGTACAGCGTCGAGAACTGACCGATGCTGCGGGTCGCCACGAGGCCGCCCATGTGGGCCACGGGCTTGGACTGGGGCGAGTGCCCCGTGGTGAGGCCCAGCTCGCGCACGCGGTCCTCGAGCGCCTGCAGTGGTACGCCGCACTGGCAGGTGGCCTGCATGTCGTAGGCGTCGATATCGACGATTCTGTTCATGGCGGAGCCGTCGATGATGATCGAGTCGGGCACGGCGCTCTCGAGGCCGCCCTCGGTGGCCGTGCCGCCGGTGCGCGGGATGACGTTGATCGTGTGCTCGCCGGCGAAGCGCAGGATCGCGGCCACCTGCTCGGTGCTGCGCGCCATGACGATCGCGGCCGGCACCGGCATCGTGTGCACGTCGAAGATGTTCTGCAGCTTGCGGAAGTTGTCGACGCTGCTCTCGACGAGGATCCTTCTGTCGGTGATGACGTCGGCCGGTCCCACTATGCGCTGCAGGCCTTCGACGATGGCTTCTCTGCTCAGATGCATGATGGCGATCCTTTGTCAGCTCGCGGTTGGCGTCGGCCTCAGTGGAAGATCGGGTAGGAGCGTTTGAGGACCTCGTCGGTGGCGTCGCGGATGGTCCGGTAGGTCTCGTTGGTGGCCCGGTACACGTCGGCGTTGGTCGGGTCGGGGGCAAACGACTCTCGGTCCTTGGTCATCGCGGCCACGGCGGTCGCGAAGTCGGGGTAGAGGCCGGTGGCGACCGCGGCGCAGATGGCGCCGCCGAGGCTGGCGCCGCCGCTGCCGACGCTGCGCGACGCGGGGATGGCGAACACGTCGGCGAAGATGCGCATGAACAGGTCGCTGCCGGCGCCGCCGCCCGAGATGACGATATCGTCCAGACGTATCCCGAGCTCGCGGCACATCGCATCGACCCGGTTCTTCATGGTCAGAGCGATGGCCTCGAGGATGGATCGGTAGACGTGGCCCCTGGTATGCCGCGCGTCGAAACCAAGCATCACACCCTTGCGGAAGGGCTTGTCTTCGGGGGCAAGCCAGTCGAGCACGGTCATCAGACCGTCGCTGCCCGGCGCGACGCGTTGCGCCTCGCGCTCGAGGTACAGCTCGCGCGAGATGCCGGCGGTCGCCGCCGCCTGCGCGAACTCTTCGCCCAGCAGGTCGAGAAACCAGCTGATCGTCCACATGCCGCGGCGAATGCCGTGACTCTCATAGAGGTATTTGTGCGGAACGCAGGCGAAGTTCGTCCAGAACTCGACGGGTGTCTTGCGGTTTTCGCGTCCGTGCACCATGGCGGCGATGTAGGTGCCCAGGGAGATCAGCGCCGTGGTCTGCCCGAGCGATCCGGAGCCCAGAGCCTCGACCGCCTTGTCGTTGGCGGTGGCTACGACGGGAATGCCCTCGGGAATGCCGCAGGCCGCGGCGGCCTCGTGGGTGACGTACCCGGCGACGTCGCCCGGCATCTGCAGCGTGACGAGCATCTCGCGCGGGATGTTCCAGTGTTCGAGGACGGCGGGATCGTCGCTCCACTGCCAGGTGTCGGTGTCGATGGGCCACTGGCCCTCGATGTTGTTGGCGGCGGTGTCGCGGAAGCGCCCGGTGAAGCGCTGCGTAATGTACCCCGAAGAGGTGGTCACATAGGCGGTCTCGGGGTCGTCGTGCACGTAGGGCTGGTAGGCGCGAACGTCCATCCAGCTCATGACCGGCGACGACAGCGAGCCGTCGCGCTTGAGAAAGGTCCGCTCGCAGCGGATCGTGCACAGGCCGACGCCGACGATGTCGCCGGGGTCGCCCGGGAACCCGGCCATGGCCTGCCGGCTGGCCGCGGTGATCGAGTCCCACAGGTCGTCGTCGGGATGCTCCACGATGCCGTGGCGGGGGCGACTCATGGGCCGCAGGACCTGCCGGCCTTCGCAGACGACGTTGCCCTCGAAGTCGAAGACGACGACCTTGGAGCTCTGCGAGCCCCCGTCGACGCCGATGATGTACTTGCCCGCCATGCGGTGTTCGCTTTCTCTGATCGATTCGTTGCGGCCGCGGCCGGCTTTGGCCTGTTCGACTAGCCTAGCGAACGAGGTAGCCGCCATCCACCAGCAGGACGTGGCCGTTGACGTAGTCGGATGCCCGACTGGCAAGAAAGACGACGGCCCCCATGAGGTCGAGGGGTTCGCCCCAGCGGCCGGTCGGAATGTGCTCGAGGACGCGCTTGTTGGTCTCGGGGTCGCTGCGCGTCTGCCGGGTGATCTCGGTCGCATAGTAGCCGGGAGCGATACCGTTGACCTGAACGTTGTACTGGGCGAGCTCGTCGCAGTAGGCCTTGGTCAGGCCGGCCAGGCCGTGCTTGGTGGCCGCGTAGGCCGGCGACCATTGCCCACCCAGATATGAGAAGACCGAACAGATGTTGATGATCTTGCCGGCGCGCTGGGGGACCATCCGCTGCGCGGCCTCGTAGCTCATCTCGAAAGCGGCCGTCAGGTTGACGGCGACCGTCGCGTCCCACTGGGACCGGCCAAAGTCCAGGACCTGCGCCAGCGGGCAGATGCCCGCACTGTTGATGAGGATGTCGAGCGAACCGAGCCGTTCCACGCAGGCATCGACGACCTGCCGGGGGGCGCCCGGCGCGGTGATGTCGGTCTCGAGGAACTCGTAGCGGACGCCTTCGGCTTCGATCAGCGCCGCGGTCGCGCCGCCGTCGTCGATGATGCTCGAGACCAGCACGCTGGCGCCGCCCTTGGCCAGCGCCAGGGCGAAGGCCTGGCCGAGTCCGGTGTTGCCGCCGGTGACGATCGCGTTCTTGCCCTGGAGAGAGAAGAACTCCATGGCGAACTCTCTGATGTCCATCGCAGCTATCTCCTTTGACCGGCGATCACCGTTGTCGGCAGGTCTCGCGGCGCGCCCGTCGAGCCGGTGGGTGTGGCGCGAGGACCCTGAGTATTCGGCGGAAAGTTCGTCTCGTCAAGCCGTCAAAAGAACGTTCTGCCGTCGCGGACCTTGTTCACGACATTGTACGCCTTCGAGTGACCCACAAAGCGCGTACTTGTTCTTCGCCTGTCGCGCTGTCGGCGGTCGCGGGCCGGCCGGGCGGTCGGGCGGTCGGTCACTCGGGTTCGAGCTCGGCGGGAAACCCGGGGGCGCGCAGATCCGTGCCCACCGCCTCTTCGAGCATCTTGACGACCATGGGCGACTGGGCGTCGCCGCCGTACATGGCTCGGGCGCGGGCGAAGATCTGCTCCGTGAGGCCGGCGAGCTCGAGCGGCACGCCGAACTGGCGGCCCATCTGATGGGCGAAGTGCAGGTCCTTGCGGGCGAGATCCATGGTGAAGTTGATGTTGTAGCTGCCGTTCAGGATGAGCTGGCCCTCGGTCTCGTGAACGAAGCTGTTGCCCGAACTGGCTTTGATGACGTCCCAGGCCAGCCTGAGGTCGACGCCGCCGCGCTTGGCCAGCATCAGCGCCTCGCCGTCGGCCACGAGGTGGATGAAGGCCAGCATGTTGGTGATCACCTTGATCACCGAGGCCTGGCCCAGATCGCCGACGTAAAAGACCGTGCCACCCATCGCCTCGAAAGCGGGCAGGTGCCTGCGGTAGACGGTCTCGTCGCCGCCGACGAGGACGGTGATCATGCCGGCCGCGGCTCTGTGCACGCCGCCGGTGACCGGCGACTCCAGCGTGGCGACGCCTCGCTCGACCGCCAGCGCGGCGAGACGCTGGAGTTCGCTACCGTCGTTGGTGCTCATGTCGATCCAGGTGCCGCCCGAGGCCAGCCCCGCGAGGATGCCGTGCGCGCCGGTCACCGTCGCGCTGACGACCTCGGGTGAAGGCAGGCAGGTGATGACCGTGTCGGAGACGCGCGCCGTCTCCTCGGCGGAGTCGGCCCACGACGCTCCGGCTGCCAGCAGCGCGCTCGCTGTGTCTCTGTCGATGTCGTGGACGGTGACCGGAAAGCCGGCGCGCAGCAGACTGCCGGCCAGGTGACGGCCCAGGCTGCCGAGCCCGATGTAGCCGATCCTCATCGTCATGCCGCCTCCGCTTTATCGGTAAATGGTCGCCGGGCCCTACTCACGGCGCGCGCGCCGCACGCCCTCGGCGTCGATCTTGCACAGCGCGGCCAGGGCGTCGATGCGGCCATCGTCGAGGCAGGGGTTCTTTGCGGCGTGGACCGCGAGCAGCCGTTCGACCTCGTCGCCGGCCACGTCGTTCTCTGTCGTGCCTTCGGCGATCCACTTGTCGTAGGAGAGCCGGTTCGACACGGACGGCTGCAGGTGCTCGCCGGCGCGAATGCGACGGGCGGTGTCCTTTTCGCCGAGGTAGCCGCCGCCCGGCCCGACGCGGGCGATGGACTCCACGGCCAGCGTGGCATCGGAGACCTCGACCGAGCCGTAGAGGCGCCGCACCATGGCGGCGATCTCGTTGTCGACCACCGACTGCGGCAGGTACATGGTGTTGTGCGAGTCGATGAGGCCCCAGCCCGTGACGATGTCGGGGTCGGCGCCGCAGATGCCGGCGACCTTGAGGGCCTTCTCGTAACCGGTCTGCAGCCCGGCGTGGTTGCTGTCGGTGGACAAGCCGGGGTTGAGCGTGGGCACGCCCAGGTAGTGTCCGACCTCGGTGGCCATCGCGCCCATGAGGGCGCTCTCGACGCAGCCCAGCGAGAAGGTGGCGCGCCGCATGTCCAGGACGCCCGACCCGAAGCAGAAGACGAGCCTGGCGCCGGGCGCCGCGACCTGCAGGGCGGTGGCGACGCCGAGAAACTCGGCCAGCCCCTGGACGACCGTGCCGGCCAGGGTCACGGGTGAGGTGGCGCCGGCGATCGTCATTGAGTAGACCTCGATGGGTACGCCGTGAGCGGCCAGTGCGGCGTGGACGTCGAGCGCGGGACCGTCGGCCTGAAGAGGCGAGGCCGCCGTGCACACCGTCGAGAACCGGGGGCGCTCGCGAAAGCTGTCGAGGTTTCCCGACAGGACTTCGGCGATGTGGAGGACGGCGTCGACTTCTGTGGGACAGTCGACGAACGTCACGTGCTTGGCCGTCTCGGTGAGCATCGTGAAGTACTCGACGAGCTCGCGGCGGTCGAGGGGGACGTCGGTGGCGCTGACCTGGGTCCACATGAGGTCGAGCTGCGGCAGCACGTCCATGAGGGCGGTGCACTCCCGCAGGTCGGTGAGCGTGCTGGCCCGCCGCTCACCCGTGCGAAAGTCGAGGGTCTTGGCGACGCAGCCGCTGGGGGAGAAATGGAACGGTTCGTCCTGCCCGAGGACCACGTCGTCGGCAAGCGTGGCGCCGGCCATGACAAACGAGCGGGGACATTGCGCGAGCGCCCACTCGACGAGCTCTCGCGGCAGGCGAGCGATGCCCGTGGGTTCGTCGACCTTGGCCCCATGCTCGGTCAGCAGGGGCAGCAAACGGGAGCCGGCGAAGCGCATACCGACGCTGCCCAACAGGCCGATAGCCTGGTCTGCGATACGGCTCTTTTCGGGCTCGGACAGCCACGCCGTGCGTGCCTTCATGGACCTGGTCACCTCCGCGGGCCGCTGCGCCGCGCCCCAACCTTGCCGTGCGCCGCGGCCGTGGGGCGGCCCCGGGCGGCGCCCAGGGCGCTCTTCGAGGGCACGATGTCATCATGACTCGACGGTGTCAAGTTGTGGCGACTATTTCCGATGATGAACGGCCAATTTCCATTGCTTCTGAACGAAGATACTTGCATATTGCCACGAAAACGAAAATGATTGTGCCCACCGTGATGAGCATCGGGCAGAGAGGGCCATCGTCATGATCAGAGCGGGCCAGGCGCCCTTCGGCACGATCACCATGGACGAGCTCGACCGTCGCATCATGAGGCTGCTGCGGCCCAACGCCCGCCGGTCGTATGCGAGCATTTCTCGCGCGATAGGGGTCTCCGAACCGACGGTGCGCAACCGGGTCGATCGACTCGTCAAGAGCGGCGCCATATTCCCGATGGCAAGGGTCAACCCGGCGGCCATCGGCTTTCCGGTCGACGCCATGGTGGGCATCCGCGTGAACCGCGGCTACGCCAAAGGGGTCGGGGCCCGACTCGCCGCCATGGAGAACGTTGCCTATGTGGGCTACACCACCGGGTCCTTCGACATCCTGATCGAAGCGCACCTGCCCGACAACGAGGGCCTGTACAAGTTCTTGAACGAGGATCTCGAAGAGATCGAAGGCATCGCCTACACCGAGACCTGGCACATTCTGCGCACCGACAAGACCAACTTCGAGTGGGAAGGCGAGAACGTCGGCAGGGAGCCGCTCGCCGATCAGAAAGGAGCGGAAGCGTGACAAGCGAAGCCCGGGTGCCGACTCGCATGGCCGACGGCACCTTCGTACGCCTGACGCGCAGCGAGATCAAGGCCGATCTCGTGGCGGGCTCAGAGGCAGCCGTCAAGAGGGCCAAGGTGCCGCCGCTCCCCGACGACGAGCTCGAGCATCTGCTCGACATCTACGCCTCGCCGGCGCGCTTCACCGGTGTCGATATCGGCGACGAGGTCATCCTGAGCTGCGACGGCACGGGCATGAAGACGCACGCGACGCGCATCCAGGACCTGCAGACCTACGAGCAGTGGATGGGCGCCGACCTGCTCGAGCTCTGCGTCGGCGACTATTCGCTCAAGGTCGTGCGCACGATCCTCGCTTACGAGGCCCAGTACATGCACGACGCCCTGCTTGCTACCGTCGCGCCGCTGCAGTACGGCGTGATGCCCAACCTCGGCCTCTATTCCAAACCCGACGGCCCCTGCGACAACTGGAACGAGCTCCTGCCGCTGGGCCGCATCGCCGAGGCGAGAGCCAGCGAAGAAGAGGCCGTCGAGATGGCCGTCCTGGACATGGTCCACCTCGCCGACTCCCAGTACGAGGCCGGCGCCGACGCCATCGACTGGGACACGACCGGCGCCTCGGGCGACCCCGAGTTCCTGGCGGCGCTGCGGGCGACCGCGCTCATCCGTCGCAAGTACCCCGACTTCGGCGTGCAGCTCGGCATGGCCGGCGAGTTCGTGCTCGGCATGCACGGCGAGCTCGAGTGGGACGGCGTGCGCCTCGCCGGCCTGTGGCCCAGAGAGCAGCTCCTGCTCGCCCAGAAGGCCGGCGCCACCATGTTCGGGCCGGTCGTCAACGTCAACACCGGCAAGAGCTGCGCCTGGAACATCGCTCGGGCGATCGCCATCGTCAAGCCCTGCATGGCGGTGGCGACCATCCCCGTGCATATGAACGCCGGCATGGGCGTCGGGGCCGTGCCGATGTTCGTTCACCCGCCCGGCGACGCGGTGTGCCGGGCGGCCAAGGCGTGCGTCGACATCCTGCGACTCGACGGCCTGTAGGTAGGCTCGGGCGACCCGCATGGCATGCATAACGCGCATGCGCAGGCGGCGGGCATGGGCGGTATCCGGGCGGCGGGAGACCTCGTCGCTCGTCTGCAGATGACCCGCGGCATGCGACTCCACGAAGCGAAGCAGTACGTGGCCGGCAAGCTCGGCGTGACGCCGTTCGACCTGTCCGACCCCGTGGTCATGACCGACGTGCGCAACGAGCACGGCTTTGGGCGCATCCACAGCTACGCCATCAGCCAGCCGCAGCAGGCGAACATGATCGAAGCCAAGGTGAACATCGCGCGTGTGCTCGACCTGCCGATCAACTGCGTCGAGCGGTTCCGGGAGCGTACGGCGCCCGTCGCCAGCGGCGCGCACTGACCCCGAAACGAAAGGAGAGCGGCCCGACTATGAGACGCAACCCGCGCGCCGGCGCGCGCCAGAGCGGCGGCTTCAGGCTCGAGGTCTTCACCGACGACGAGCTTCGCGAGATCCATCTCGCCACGCTCGAGGTGCTGTCGCGCACGGGCGTCTTCGTCGAAGACCACGAGGCGCTCGAGATGTTCGCGGCGGCGGGCGCCGAGATAGACCGTGAGCGCCGGGTGGCGCGCCTGCCGGCGCACGTCGTCGAAGACGCCGTGCGCTCGGCGCCGGCCAAGGTTGTGCTCTGCGGCCGCGACCCGGCCCACGACGTCGTGCTCGAAGACGGCCGTGTCGGGTTTACCAATTTCGGCGAGGGCATCCAGGTCGTTGATCCCTACAGCGGCGAGCTGCACGAGTCGCGCAAACAGGATGTCGCCGACTGCACCAGGATCATCGACGCCCTGCCCGAGATCGACGTCGTCGAACGGCCCCTCGGCGCCCACGACGTGCCGCCCGACACGGCGGCGCTGCACAACGCCGAGGCGATCTTCTCGAACACCACCAAGCACGCCACCATCGGCCCTCTCTCCGGCTTTTGTGCCGGCAAGATGATCGACATGGCAGCGGCCATCGCCGGCGGCCGCGACAAGCTGCGCCGGCGACCCATCCTCTCGTTTCTGACCTGTCCGGTGAGCCCGCTCAAGCTGGTCGCCGACGCCTGCCGGATCATCATCGAGGGGGCGCGGGCCGGCGTGCCGGTCAACGTGCTGTCCATGGCCATGGCCGGCGGTTCGTCGCCGGTGAGCCTGGCCGGCACCCTCGTCACGCACAACGCCGAGGTGCTGGCCGGTATCACGCTCGCCCAGCTCACGGCGCGGGGCGCGCCGGTGATCTACGGCTCGTCGACGACGGCCCTCGACCTGCGCTTCGCGAGCGCTTCGGTAGGCAGCCCCGAGTGCGGCATGATCGGCGCCGGCGTGGCCTGCCTGGCGCGCTTCTACCTGCTGCCCAGCTGGGTCGCCGGTGCGTAGGGCGACGCCAAAGTGGCCGACGCCCAATCCGGTCACGAGAAGACTCTCACCAGCCTGCTGCCGGCGTTGGCAGGGGCCAACCTGATCTACGGGCTGGGGATGCTGGAGTCGGGCGTCACCATCGACTACGGGCAGCTCGTCATGGACGCCGAGTTCGCGCGCATGATCAAGTTCTGTGTACCGGGGATCCCGGTGTCAGACGAGACGCTGTCGGTCGACGTGATCGCCGAGATCGGTCCGTTCGGCGACTTTCTCTCACACGACGACACCTACCGCGGGATGCGCGGCCAGTCGCGCTCACAGCTCATCGACCGGCGGGTCCGCGAGGAGTGGACCGCCGCCGGTTCGACGAGCATCTACGACCGCGCGCTTGCCGCGGCCCGCGCGATCCTCGAGACGCACGAACCGCAGCCTCTGTCGGACGACGTGGCCGCCGAGCTGCGCCGCATCATCGTCGAGGCCGAGCGCGAGCTCGGTGTGGGCCGGGGCTAGCCGGGCCGCGGCGAACGGCGGCGAGCAAACTGCGCACGAGCGGGGTAGACTGAGCGGCGTCATGACCAGCCGTGCCGACATGCGGGAGCTGCTGCGCATCCAGGCCGCCGACGCCGAGGCGGTCGGCGACTTTCTGGCAAGCCCCGACAACCCCTTCGTCGACAGCCTGTTCGACGTTCTCGACAAATACGGCGGGGTCGACCAGATCAACCGCGCGGCCGACGAAGCCGGCCGGCTCGAGAGCCGCCTCGAGCGCCTCCGCGAGGAGCGTTCGCCGTATCTCGCCGGCGTCGAGTGGCTCGCCGAGCAGCGCGACGCGGGCGCCTTTGTCACGCTGGCCGAGTTTCGGCGCGGGGTGCTGGGCGCCGACGCCGCCACGATTGCCGACGGTCAACCGGCGGCCGACGGTGAGACGGTACCTTTCGGTCAGACGGCGGCCGACGAACACGCGGTCACCCTCGAGATCAGCGCCCTGCAGTTCTTTCCCTGGCTGCTGGCCCAGGCCCGGCAGGCGATCGCGCAGCGCGAGCTCATGCCGGGCCGGTTCATCCGCGAACGCAACATGGCGGAGCAGTCGCGGCCCGGCGGCGATCTTCTCGCCGTGTGCGCCGCCATGCAGGTCATCGGCGCAAGCCACGTCGAGAGCCTCGACACGCGCGGCATCGACGGTGCCAACCTCATGGTTGGCGTCGAGACCATCGCCGGCTACTTCGGCGGCATCGGCGAGCCCAACGAGCACGTGATCGACTGGGTCGACGAATACCTGCACTACCTCACCCAGTACGGCGTGCGCGAGGTGCTCAACTTCAACATCGGCACGATCCTCGCGGCCTTCGTGCTGCGCAAGCTCGGCGTCCGCAACCAGTTCAAGATCTCGGTGTTCATGGGCATCGACAACCCCTGGTCGGTGCTCTGGCTGCTGATCGGCGCGCGCCTGCTGGGCGGCGCCGATGGGGCCACCAGTCTGAGCGGCATCAACTTCTCGAACTCGGTCGACTCCGGCACCCTGCGCGCGGCCTCGGCCGCGCGCGAGGCCCTCGGGCTGCGCGACGCCGTGCGCTTCGAGCACCACGTCACCGAAGCCTACAGGTCGATCGTGCGCCAGCCCTACGAACGCCGCGCCGAGGTGGTCGAGATCGCCGCCGAGGTGCCCAACATCTCGGCCGAGCACGAAGGCGGCGACCCCGACGTCGAAGCCGGGCGCCGCCATCGCAGCGACATTCTCGACTACTTCATCTCGGAGAACGTGATCGAGGCCGCCGGCGCCATGGAAGCCCTGGAGCGCAACTACTTAGACAAGCACGCCGCGCTCAACCACACGGCCGCCGATCTCATTCGGGCGGGCATCGGGGTCAAGGCGGCCAGCCTGCTGCACTGAGCGTCAAGGCGGCAAGCCTGCTTCGCTGACGGCCCGCGCGCCCCGGGTTTCTGCCGGGTCGTTCCGGGTTCGGGGGACGACGGGAGTAGACGACGGGATTGGTCGAGATCGACGACAACGGCGAGGGCGGCGAGCGCGAGGACGTGGGCGAGGGCGGCGCGGCTGATCACGTCGCGCGCAACCGGGCGGCCTGGAACGGGTGGGCGCACGACTTCGTGGCGCCCGGCGAGAGCAACTGGGCGAGCGACGAGCCCANNCCGCCTACGTGTCGGCCTGGCTGGCGCGGCGCGGCGCCCGGCCGGTCGGCGTCGATATCTCGCGCGAGCAGCTCGCCACCGCGCGCCGGTTACAGGAACGGCACGGCCTGCCGTTTGCGCTGCACGAGGGCAATGCCGAGCACCTGTCGTTTCCCGACGAGAGCTTCGACCTGGCGATCTCGGAGTACGGCGCCTGCCTGTGGGCCGACCCGCGGCTCTGGGTGCCCGAGGCCGCTCGCGTGCTGCGCCCCGGCGGGCGGCTCACCTTCCTGACCAACGGCACGATCATGATGCTGTGCGCGCCCGACAGCGACGACGAGCTGCCCACCGACCGCCTCGTGCGCGACTACTTCGGCATGCACCGCTTCGAGTGGCCCGGCGCACCGGAGGTCGAGTTCCACCTGGGCTACGGCGACTGGATCAGACTGCTGCGCGGGAGCGGGTTCGAGGTCGAGGACCTGCTCGAGCTGCGGCCGCCGGCCGGCGCCACGCCGATCCCGCCCTTCGACGGCATCGTCGGCCTGGAGTGGGCGCGGCGCTGGCCGTGCGAAGAGGTCTGGAAGGCGCGCAAGCGCGCCTGACGCGGCCCTCGACGGGTGTAGAATCCGCTGCGTCGCAGGCCCGCGACGCCGAACGGGAGCCCCTCTTTTGTGAACGCCACGGCAGTCCATCCGCACGTCGACGCGAGCGCCGGGATCGGCGACGATCCCGCGGACCGGGGCGGCGACTCGGCCACAGGCCGGCGGGTCGTCTGCGCTCTGAAGATCGCTGCCGGCCTGGCGCTTCTGGCCTGGACCCTCTGGGCGCTGTGGCGCGACGGCGCCCTGGGGGCCGGCGTCGTCTATCTCGGCTTCACGAGCTTCGTCTTTCTGGGCGTCGGTCATCTGGCGCTGTGGCTGGCCGGCGTCGACGAGCGCGGGGTCACCTGGCTCGGTCTGCGGTACATCGTCGGCTTCGCCCTGAGCGCGTTCCTCATGACCGTCGCCGGCAGCGCCGGGATCGCCGGCCTCGCCCTGTGGCTGGCGCTCGCCGTGGGCGTGGCCGGCTGGGGCGTCGCTGCGTGGGAGCTGCTCACCCGGCGCCTGCCGCGGCCGGGAGGGTCGCTCATCGGCGGAGAGCTGCTGGTCGGCGCCGCCCTTCTGCGGGTGGTGGTCGAGGGCACCGGCTACTGGCGCGTCGTCGGCCGGACGAGCGTCTTCACCCAGTACTTCGACATGCTGTATCACCTGGCGCTCGTCAAGAGCGGCATCGACCGCGGGCTGCCGCTGCGCGGCTGGGTCCTCGAGACCGGGGTGTCCCTGCCCGGCTACCACCCGGGCTTCGACACCATGACCAGCGTGCTGATCAAGGGGCTCCACCTGCCCGTCGACGCGGCTTTCTTTCGGCTGGCTCTGCCGGTCACGCTGTTTGGCATGCTGATCGGCATCGGCGTGCTGGCCGCGGCCTGGGCACGCTCGCGGCGCGCCGGACTTCTGGCGCTCGGGTTCGTCGGTCTCACCTTTGCCGTGACCTTGCTGCCGGCGGCGGTCACCACGGTGATCGGCGACGTCGGTCTCAACAACCTGCGCTACTTCGTCTTCAATCCGCCGTCCGTCCTGGCGGCGATCGCCGGCACCGCCTGTCTTGCGTTGGTCGCCCTGGCCGACGAGCGACGGGCGGGCGCCCTGGTCCTGGCCGGCCTGCTGGCCGGCGCGACGACCCTGATGAAGGCGAACTTCGCCATCGTCCTGGTGCCCGCCTTCGTGCTGGCACTGACCGGGCTTGCGTTGCGCCGCCGTCGCGGGCGACTGGTGGCCGCCGCCGGCGTCGCCGCGGCGGCGCTGACCTTCGTCGTTGCCTACCCGACGACCATGGGCACGGCGGACCCGCTCGCGCTGGGTCTGGGGAAGCTGGGCACGCATCTGCTGCTGGTCGCCGGCGGCACGGGCGAGCTGCACTCCTACAGCCGCCTGTTCACGAAACTCGCCGGTCCGCTGGGCCGGCGCGGCCCGACCGGCGACGCCCTGCTCGTGCTGCTCTACATCGTGACCGTGGCGCTGGGCTGGTGGCTGATCGTCACGCTGCTGGCCACGTGGCGGGCGAGGGCCGCCGGCGAACGCCCGTTCGGGCGCTCGCCGGCGGCTTCCCTCGTGGTGCTCGCCATCGTCTGCCTCACGACTCTGGTGGCGTTGTTCGTGGCCCAGCGCGGCGACGGCTATCTGTCGTCGTGGAACATCACCTGGCACACGGTCCAGAACCTCTGGTGGCTCGCCCTTTGCGCCGCCGCCGTAGCGCTCGAAGCCGCCCTCGGCGGCCGACGGTCTTCGGCTGCGCCGGGGGAGCGTCGCCCATGGCGCGCGGCCACCGGTCGCGTGGCGGTCGTGGCGCTGGCCGCCGTCCTGCTGAGCGTCTCGGTGCACGGCGTCGCTACGGCTCGCCAGGCCGATCACGATATGCCGCTGCCCAGCGACCTGCGCAGCCTTCTGCAGGAGCTCGATGCCTATGTGCCGGTGAGCGCCCGCGTCGTCCAGGATCGCGACACCACGACCTACAACTGGGTGAGCGCGCTCGCCGGGCGCGGCGCTGTGCTCGAGCGCTCGAGCTGGACGCAGTGGCTCTACCCGGCGCGCACCACCCAGCTCCAGAACGACATCGACGTGCTCTACGGGACGCCGAGCTCGGCCACCGCCCGGCGCGTGGCTCGCAACGCGGGCGCCCAATATGCCGTGATCGACCTCACGCACCAGAGCGCACCCGGGCTCAAGGCCATCTCCAGCGTGGTCTTACGGCAGGGAGACTGGGCGCTGCTCAAACTGCGCTGAGCCGGGCCCGCCGACCGCGTTGAGCCGCCGACTTCGCCGAGCCGGGTCGCCGACCGCGCTGCGGCGGCAGGCTACGCGGGAGGATGCTCGGCCGGCCCTGCTGTTCCCGCGGCGCCGGCCGGACCCGCCGTCCGCGCGGCGGCACGGTCCGGCGCGGGATCGTCGTGCCCAGGCCCGAAGCCGCGGCGCTCGCGGACCAGATAGAGCGGCCGGCCGCGCACCTCGTTGTAGATGCGCCCGACATACTCGCCCAGGGCGCCCACGGTCACGAGCTGGACGCCGCCGACCAGCAGCACGAGCACGGCGAGCGACGTCCAACCCTGCACCGGTATGTGGCCGAGCAGCCGGGCGATGACCAGCGCGACCGCCAGCACGAAGGCGCCTGCCGAGACGATCAGCCCGAGCCATGTCGCCAGGCGCAGCGGGCGCATGGAGAACCCCATGATGCCGTCGAGGGCGAAGCGCATCATCTTGGCGAACGGGTACTTCGACCGGCCGGCGAGGCGTGGCTCGCGCACGTACTCCACGACGGCCGTATCGAAGCCGATCCAGGCCACCATGCCGCGGATGAAGCGGTCGCGCTCGGGCATGCTGAGAAGGGCCTCGAGCGCGGGCCGGCTGAGCAGCCGAAAGTCGCCGGCGTCGACCGGCATGTCGATGTCGGCCAGCCAGCGCATGACGCGGTAGAAGACCGACGCGGTGACCAGCTTGAAGCGCTTCTCGCCGCCGCGGCTGATGCGTACGGCATAGACGACGTCGGCGCCGGCCCGCCAGCGGGCGAGAAGCTCGGGGATCACCTCGGGCGGGTCCTGCAGATCGGCGTCGATGACGGTCACGGTGGCGCCGGTCGCGCACTCGAGACCCGCCGTGATGGCCACCTGGTGACCGAAGTTGCGCGAGAGGCGCACGGTGCGCACGGACGGATCGCGGTCGGCAAGGGCCGACATGACGCCCCACGATCCGTCGCGGCTGCCGTCGTCGACGTAGATGAGCTCGTAGGGCTCGCCGAGCCCTTCCAGAACGGCGCGGCAGCGCTCGTGAAACCGAGCCAGTCCCGCCCCCTCGTCGCAGACCGGCACCACGACCGAGTGCGGCAGGGCGTCATTCATGGTCGTCTCCCGGGTCTGGTGGTCGAGTGGCGATGGCCAGCAGCGACATGCCGAGCGGCAGGTCCCGCCTGCGCAGCACAGGCGCTTCGAGCTCGAAGACGGTGCGCAGCGCCGCGTTGAGCGGCCTGGGCGGCATCTGCAGGCCGATCGAAGCCGCGCCGCCGAACCGTCTGACGAGCGCGCGCTCGACCACGCCGAGCGGCAGCAGGAGCGTGTTGAAGTAGGTCAGGCGCTCGAGGCGTAAGTCGGCGTGCAGGATGCGCTGGGCGAGCTCGAGACGGCGATAGCGCCGGCGATGGCCGTTGATCTCGTCGTGCGGGCCCCAGAGGCGCGGCAGCGAGGGGACGGTGAGCACGAGGCGGCCGCCCGGACGCAGGGCGCGGCGCGCTTCGGCGAGGGCGCGGCGGTCGTCGTGGACATGCTCGATCACGTCGAGACCGAGCAGCAGGTCGGCCGAGCCGGTGGCCAGCGGCAGGTCTTCGAACTGACCGGCGACGGCCGCGCAGCCCCGGTCGCGGGCCAGCGCGAGCGCCTGCCGGCTTGGATCGATGCCCAGGACCGTGGACGACGGGTACGCGGCCGCCAGCGCGCACAGCGTGCCGCCCGTGCCGCAGCCCACCTCGACGATATGCGTGAGCCCGTCGGGCGCCCAGCGGCGCACGGTCTCCATGACCAGCCGACGGCGCACGACGAACCACCAGTGGCGCTCTTCGAGCTCGGCGAAACGCAGCAGCAGCGCCTGATCCATGCACCTCCCCCGGTCGGCGGTCGCCAGGCACACCATAGGGTGTTCTAGCGGTCGGGAGCCTCGGCCTCGGCGGGCTCCGGCAAGCGCCGCGCCTCGTGTTGGGTGACCTCGATGATGTGGCGGTAGATCTCGTGCAGCGCGGCGCCCGAGATGGGCCCCTTGTTGGCGCGCGTGGCGTAGGTGAGCAGCCAGTCCTCTTGAGCGGGCGCATACACGTCGAGGTCGTGCTGGCGCTTGTACTGCCAGAGCTGGGTGACCAGCTTGATGCGCTTGTTCAGCAGGTCGACGAGCTTCAGGTCGTTGTCGGAGATCTGCTCGCGGAACAGTTTGATCACGGGGTCGTTCTCGCCGGCCATGGTGCCCTTTCGGGGTCGGTCGCGTGGTGCGCGGGTTGGCGGGTCAGTCGTCGTCGAGCTCGTCGCCAAGCTCGTCTTCGTCGTCGTCGTCTTGGTCTTCGTCGTCGAGCTCGTCCTCATCGGCGACTTCGGCGCCGGGTTCGGCGCGAAAGTCGTCGGGGGTCACCTGGTCGAGAAAGTCGCGGAAACGCTCGACGATCTCCTCGGTGTCGTCGACCTCGTGCTCGAACTCGATGGCGTTCTCTTCGATCAGGTCTTCGGCGGCGAAGATCGGCGCGTCGGTGCGCACCGCCAGGGCGAGCGCGTCGCTGGGCCTTGAATCGACCTCGATGTCTTCGCCGTCGCGCGAAAGCGTGAGCAGGGCGTAGAAGGTGTTGTCGCGCAGGGCCGTGACCGTGATGCGCTTGACCTCGGCGTTGAAGTGCTCGATCAGCGAGGTCATGAGGTCGTGGGTCATTGGTCGCGGCAGCTCGGTGCCCTGCAGCTTGATGAGGATGGCGGCCGCTTCGGGGTGGCCGATCCAGATCGGCAGAAACTTGTTGCCGTCGACCGTCTTCAACAACACGATCGGCTGCTTGCCGATGACGTCGAAGCTCACGCCGTAGATGACCATTTCGTGCACGTCGTCCATGACCCTAAGTATACGCCGCCTTCCCTGGTTTCGGGCCAGTGCCCGAACTGCCCTTCCGGCGGGCTCCACAGGGGCCGCTGCGCTCGGTTGACAGCCTCCGGGCGCTTGCCTAGACTCGGTTGTCCCGCGGGGGCGTATAGCTCAGTTGGTTAGAGCGCTTCTCTGATAAGGAAGAGGTCCCTGGTTCGAATCCAGGTACGCCCACCAGGCCTTTTGCGCCAAGATCCTGCTCTCGCCCGGCGTCGTCGAGGCCCGCGTCAGTCGCCGACCACGACCGTGTTCTTGCCGGAGTGCTTGGCCTTGTAGAGGGCGGCGTCGGCGGCTCGCACGAAGGCGCCGGCGTTGACGATTTTCCGCTTGAGCTGGGCGATGCCGACGCTCACCGTAACGCCCGGCATGCCGGTGTCCTCATGGGCGGTGCCGCGCTCGACCTGGTCGCGGATGCGCTCGGCGACCACAAGAGCGCCGCCGCGGTGATCCTGGGCCCGAGCGATACCGTCGGCGCCGGGGTGCACCTGCAGGTCGCCTGCCGAGCCGCCACCGTCTGTCGGCGTGTTGGGCAGCATCACGACGAACTCCTCGCCGCCGTAGCGCGCCGCCAGGTCGATGTGCTTGCGCAGCCCCGCCGTGAGGAGCCGGGCGACCATGCGCAGGATCTCGTCGCCGACGACGTGCCCGAAGTCGTCGTTGAACGCCTTGAAATCGTCGATGTCGATCATCAGGAGCGTGAGCGGCAGTTTGTAGCGGCGCGACCGGGTGAACTCCTCGTAGAGGAGCTCGTGAAACCGGCGGTGGTTGCACAGGCCGGTCAGCCCGTCCCGGTCGGCCTTCTCCTGGAGCGACCGGTAGAGACGCGCGTTCTGGAAGGCCAGCGCGGCCAGTTCGCCGATGCCGCGCGCCAGTTCGATCTCGTCGGCGCTGAAATGGCGCTCCTCACGGGTCTCGATCAGGCGCATCCAGCCCTGCGGCAGGCCCTTGTAGATCAGGGGGATGTTCAGGGTGGAGCGTTCGCCGCGGTCGGTGAGCTCTTCGCGCACGGCGGCGTCGAGCTCGGGATCCGATGCCTGCTCCACCTCAGCGCCGCGTTCGAGCAGGAGGTGACCCGACGGGCGCGGGTTGGGGAGGCGGCCGGTGCGGCCGCGGCGGCCGCTGGCCGGCTCTCGCTCAAAGGCCACCAGCGCCGTTATCGTGTCGTCGGCCTCGGTGTACTCGCTGATGATGCAGCGCGAGACCTGGAGGGCGTCGGCCGCCTCTCGCGCCATCACATCGAGGGCCTCTTCGAACACCAGGGTGGAGGTGAGGGCGGCCCCGATCTCGCGCAGCGCCTGGAGCTGGCGATTGCGCTCTTCGAGCCGGCGCAGCGCGTGAGCGTTGCTGATGGCGATCGCCGCCTGCACGGCGAGCTGTTCGAAGAGCGTGCGCTCGCCTGCCGTGAAGCGCCGGGGCCTGCGGGTCTCCACCAGGCCGAGCACGCCGATGACGCCGTCGTTGTAGATAAGCGGCGTGTCGAGCGTGGTCTGAAAGCCCCACTTGTCGAACGAGGCGCGGTCGGTGAGTGGCAGGTCTGGGTCGTCGCTGTGCAGCTCGACAGTTTGACGGCCCTCGACGACGGTGCGCATGCTCTCCCAGTCGTCGAGCTCGGCGGTATCGCCCACGGCGTCGCCATAGGGATCGTCGCCGGCGATGCACGAGTTGGCCATGAACGACACGCGCCGCGCGCCCGGTTCGTACTCCCAGATGTCGCAGGAAAAGGCGTCCATGGCTTCGCAGATCTGGCGGGCGACCGTGAGGATGCCCTGGGGTGTCAGGCTCGACGCCAGTGTAGCGCCGACCTCGGCGAGGATGCTCTGTGGCGACCTCCGCGCGACCATGGCCTCATACTACCACCTTCGCTGCAGGCGGCGTTGGAGGCCGCCGTCGCGACCGAGTCGCCGTCGATGGCGACGCAGGTGACCCGGGCGCTCTCCTCACTCTCGCGGTCGCGAACTGTGTCGCGAGCTGCGACCGCACACTAGTGTTGCCCGTGGTATACACACGGCACATCTGTGGCAACGCGGGCACGAAAGGAGCACGGTGGAGCGCGATTCGGCGATCCTTGCGGTGGAGTTCGAGGCGGCGATTTTTGACCTGGACGGCACGCTGGCCGATACCCACCAGGACATAGCCGACGCCATGAACCGGGTCCTGCGCCGGCGGCGCTTGCCCATCCACGGTCCTGCCTCGTATACGCTCATGATCGGTGAGGGGCTGCACAACCTGGTCGGTCAGGCCCTCCCCCGCGAGAAGCGGACCGAGGCGACGATCGCCGCGTGTCTCGAAGAGATGGTCGCCGAATACGGGGAGCACTGCCTCGACAAGACCCGCCTGTACGATGGCGTCGCCGAGCTCACGCGCGCCCTGCGCGCCGACGGCGTCGGGCTGGCCGTGCTTTCGAACAAGGCCGACGAGCTGACGCGGCGCATCGTCGCCGCCCTCTTCGACCGCGGCACGTTCGCGCAGGTCGTGGGCGCGCGGCCGGGCCGGCCGCTCAAGCCCGACCCCACCGCGGCCCTGTTCGTCGGCGATCGCCTCGGCGTGCCGGCGGCGCGGATCGCCTACCTGGGCGACTCGGGCATCGACATGCGCACCGCGACCGCGGCGGGTATGCTGGCCGTCGGCGTGTCGTGGGGCTTTCGTGCGGCCGACGAACTCGTCGCGGACGGCGCCCGCGTGGTCCTGGACCACCCGCTGGACCTGCTTGAGCTGCGCCGCCAGGCCGGCGGGCGGCAGTCCGGCGGGCGNNCAGTCCGGCGGGCGGCAGTCCGGCGACCGCCGAGACTAGGCGAGCGCGCCTGCCTCGCGCAGCAGGTCGAGAAACGCCGGCATGAGGGTGGGGTGGGCGGCGACCACGGCGGGCCCGCGACCGTGCGCCGCTGCCGCGAACACGACCTCGGCGCCGGCCTCGCGCGCGATGACGGCGCCCGCCGCGTAGTCCCACGGCGAGAGGTCGAGCTCCCAGTAGGCGTCGAGATGGCCGGCGGCGACGTGGCAGAGGTCGAGGGCGGCCGAGCCGGCGCGGCGGATGTCGCGGACACGACCCAGCACGTGCGCGGCGGTCGCCCCCTGGCGAACGCGCTGGGCCGCATCGTAGGAGAAGCCGGTGGCCACCAGGGCCTGCGACAGGTCGGTCTCGCGGCGCGCCTGCAGCGGCTGGTCGTCGCAGGCGGCCCCGCAGCCGGCGATCGCCCGGTACGTGCGCCCGGCGCTCGAATCGCAGACGACGCCGATCGTGGGTCGTCCTTCGATCTCGACGCCGATCGACACGGCGAACGCCGGGTAGCCGTAGATGTAGTTCGTGGTGCCGTCGAGGGGATCGATCACCCAGCGAACGCCGCTCGTGCCCCGGCTCAGCGAGCCTTCCTCAGCCAGCAGGGCGTCGTCGGGGCGCAATCTGGCCAGCCGGTCGACGATCAGCCGCTCCGCCGCTTTGTCGATCTGGCTCACGATGTCGGTGGGCGAGGACTTCGTCTCGGTGCGCAGGGCGTGGCGCCGGCCTTCGACGTGCACCTGCCCGGCGTCGTGGGCCAGGTCGCCGGCGAGAGCGAGCAGCTCCCGCAAGCGAGGCGGGGCAGCCGCCCAGCGGCCGTCGGGGCCGGTCTCGGCCGGTCCGGATGGTGATTCGCGGTGACGTTCGTCGGCCATCGGTGCCGCCTTTGAATGGTTTTCGTGCGTTGCCGACGGTGGTAGTCTAGCCTGCACTGCGGTAAACGGAGAAGCAACGCTCGAACGACAGTCGCGCGAGAGCTCGCGGCGCGCCCCGGCGCACCGAGCGAGCGCCGAAGGGGCAAGGCGAGCAGGTCCGCCGAATCTCTCAGGCCAACGGAGCGCGGCCCGACGAGCCCCTGAAGCGCGTGAGCGTCTGTGCGCGAGCGCACCCGGCGACAGGGTCACCATGGCGACCTGTCGCGTGACCCAAACGAGGTGACGGGTGACAAGCGCCGGCGCGGCGCGCGGCTGCGTTTCGTCTTGCCCGGCGCCTCCGACAGTGCAGGAGGGACCATGCCCGACGAGAGCTACCCCGCGGAGCTCAAGTACTTCAAGGAGCACGACT
>PLTW01000077.1 GCA_003164655.1 Actinomycetota bacterium | reverse complement strand
TATCGCGAGGGCAAGCTCATGGGCCGCTTCACTGTGGCCGTGGGCTCATCGGCCTACCCCACGCCGACCGGATTGTTCTATATAGACGAGAAGATCAGGCCCATGCTCGCCGGCGGTCCGTACGGAGTGCTGGCCCTGGGTCTCAGCGGGTTTCAGCCCAGGCTGCCCACGCGGGGTGCGCTGGCCATTCACGGCACGCCCAACGTGGCCCTGCTCGGACAGGCCGTCAGCGACGGCTGCATCCGCATGCGCAACGCCGATGTGCTCAAGGTGAGCGCCTGGGTACCGAGCGGCAGCCCCGTCCTGATCGAGCCCTAGCGGGGCGCTCGCCGGCTTGACGCACCCGCCGCCGGTCGGTATGTTCAGGTCATGAAGCGCGCAGGACTGCGGCCGCACACTCGCTTGCACCCCTCGTTTGCCACCACCATCCTTCTTGTCGTGGCGGCGTGCGTGGTGGCAGGCGGCGCTGCCGCGTGCCCGGGCGTGGCGAGCGCTCGCACTCTCGCGCGCGGCATCGCCGACCCCACCCTCACCCAGTCGATCTCCCCCGCCGACCAGGCGACCGCGGTGCACGCGATACGCTCCGAGCTGGGCGCCACTTATGTGCGCTTCGTCATCTCGTGGGCCGCCACCGAGCCGACTGGCCCAACGGTGCCCACCCCCTACGGTGCGCCGATCCCCTACGACCCTTCATCCCCGTACATGACGAGTGTCGCCGCCGCCATCACTCAGGCACACGCCGATCACCTGAAGGTCCTGATCACCTTCCAGGACGTTCCCAAGTGGGCGTCCAACCCGGCGTACTGGGGAAAGTCGGGCTACCATGCAAACGACGCGCTGCTGCCCACCGCCGCCAACCTCTCGTACTTCAGCGCCTTCTGCCGGGCCGTCGCGACCCAGTTCCGCGGCCAGGTGTACGCCTACGAGTGCTGGAACGAACCGAATCTGTACCTCTCGCTCTACCCCCAGGCGACGTCGCACGACCATAACTTCGCCGCCCACCTCTACGTTCAGATGCTGCGCAGTTTCTCGAAGGGCATTCACAATGGCGACCCGAAGGCGCTCAGGGTCGCCGGCGCCACCGCGCCACGGGGCAGCTACCGCCCCTACGCCTATAGCACGTCTCCGCAACGGTTCGCCGCCGTGATAAAGGCCACCAAGGGCTGGTCGTTGCTCTTCGACGCCTACTCGCACCACCCCTACATGCCTGGAGCCTCGCCGCGCACGTGGCCCGAAGCGGCGCCCGCCAACCCCAACGCCACCGTCACGCTGCAGAACCTGGGCACGCTGCTCAAGATGTTCCCGACCAAGCCCTTCTTCTTGACCGAGTACGGGTATCAGACTGCGCCGTGTCAGGCCTTTGGCGGCCAGCATGTCAACCAGGTCACCCAGGCCAACTACTTGCGCCGCGCCTACGCCTATGCCGCGCGCTACAAGCAGGTCAAGATGCTCATCTGGTATCTGGTCAAAGACTTCGCACCCCCCGGCCGGGTCTACCAGTTGGGGTTCTTCACGGGTCTCCAGACCGCCGGCGGCGTGTACAAGCCCGCCTGGTATGTCTTTGCCGGCGACGACCATCTGTCGTTGAACAGCTCGGCGGCAACGGTCAAGCGCGCGGCCAGGGTCACGCTCAGCGGTCAGCTGGCGTGCACCAGCATGGGCGGCGGGCTGGCCGCCAAACCGCTGGTCGTACAGAGCCGCCGTGCCGGTCGCCCCTGGACCACGATCAAGACCATCATCAGTCAGGCAGCCGGCCCCCTGACCTCGTCGGGTCACTACACGCTGCAGCTCCGGCCCAAGGCATCCGCCTACTACCGGGTCGCCTGGCTCGGCGTGGTCACCAGTCGCACGCGCTACGTTGCGGTAAAGTAGCCGACCCACTCCGGGCCATCCACGGCACGCCCGACGTCGCCCTGCTCGGGCAGGCCGTCAGCGACGGCTGCATCCGCATGCGCAACGCCGATGTGCTCAGAGCGCCTGGGTACCGAGCGGCAGCCCCGTCCTGATCGAGCGGTAACGGGGCGCTTCCCGGCTTGACGCACCCGCCGGCGCTCGGTATGTTCCAGTCATGAATCGCCCAGAACCGCGGTCGCACAGTCGTTTGCGCCCCCCGTTTGCCACCACCATCCTTCTTGTCGTGGCGGCGTGCGTGGTGGCAGGCAGCGCTGCCGCATGGCCTGGTGTGGCCGGCGCCCGCACTCTCGCGCGCGGCATCGCCGACCCCACCCTCACCCAGTCGATCTCCCCCGCCGACCAGGCGACCGCGCTGCACGAGATACGCTCCGAGCTGGGCGCCACTTATGTGCGCTTCGTCGTCTCCTGGGCGACCGTCCAGCCGAACGGCCCGTCGGTGCCCAACCCCTATGACCCCTATGGTCTGCCGCTACCGTACGACCCCACAACCTCGTACATGACCAGTGTCGCCGCGGCAATCACCCAGGCGCACGCCGACGGTCTCAAGGTTCTGATCACCTTCCAGGACGTGCCCTTGTGGGCGTCCAACCCGGCGTACTGGGGTACCGCGGGCTACCAGCCTTACGACGCGCTGCTGCCTACCGCCGCGAACCTCTCGTACTTCAGCGACTTCTGCCAAGCCATCGCGGCCCAGTTCAGCGGCCAGGTGTACGCCTACGAGTGCTGGAACGAACCCAACATCTACCTCTCGCTCTACCCCCAGTCGACGGCGCACGACCATAACTTCGGCCCCCACCTGTACGTCCAGATGCTGCGCAGCTTCTCGAAGGGCATTCACCTGGGCGACCCGAAGGCGCTCAGGGTCGCCGGCGCCACGGCGCCACGGGGCAGCATCAACCCGTACGCCTACAGCACGTCGCCGCAACGGTTCGCCGCCGTGATCAAGGCGACGAAGGGCTGGTCGTCGCTCTTCGACGCCTATTCGCACCACCCCTACATGCCCGGAGCCTCGCCGCGCATGTGGCCCGAAGCGAGGACCGCCAACCCCAAGGCGATCGTCAGCCTGCAGAACCTGAGCACGCTGCTCAAGATGTTCCCCAAGAAGCCCTTCTTCTTGACCGAATACGGCTATCAGACGTCAGCCTGTCAGGCCTTCGGTGGTCAGCACGTCGACCAGGTCACCCAGGCCAACTACCTGCGGCGCGCCTACGCCTTTGCCGCGCGCTACAAGCAGGTCAAGATGCTGATCTGGTATCTCGTCAAAGACTTCTCACCCCCGGGCTACGAATACCAGTTGGGGTTCTACACCGGCCTCCAGACCGCCGACGGCGTGTACAAGCCCGCCTGGTATGTCTTTGCCGGCGGCGACCATCTGTCGCTGCACACCTCGGCGGCAGCGGTCAAGCGCGCGGCCAGGCTCACGCTCAGCGGACGGGTGTCGTGCACCAGCATGGGCGGCGGGCTGGCCGCCAAGCCGCTGGTCGTACAGAGCCGCCGCGCCGGTCGCCCCTGGACCACGATCAGGACCATCCTCAGTCAGGCAGCCGGCCCCCTGAGCGCGCCGGGGCTCTACTCGGTGCAGGTGAGGCCCAAGGCCTCTGCCTATTACCGCGTAGCCTGGCTCGGCGTGGCCACCAGCCGCACGAGCTACGTCGCGGTAAAGTAGCCGACCGAATCCCGCTTTAGCCCACCCGGCGGTACACGATCACGCCGCCGGCCGAGAACACCACGGTGTAGCGGGGGTCCTTTGCCAGCGCCAGGGCGATTGTGCGGCGCAGTTGCAGGTCGGCCGGCGCGCCCGAATCAAAATACCAGGGTCGCACGTTGTCGATCACGATGTACTGCGCGTCGCCGATGTACGGAAAGGTGTAGACGACACGCCGCGCCGAGAGGTGCGAGCCGACCTTGTTCTCGGCCGACACCACGGCGTTGGCGGGTATCAGGCGGAGCGCCCGATCAACGACGGCGGCATGCGACGTCATGGCGTAAAGACTCGGCGAGACCGTCGCTTCGGGCAGTCCCAGGGGCAGCGGACCCAGAACGTAGTTGCCCGCCAGACCGGCGAAGAGGAGCAGACCGGCGAGGATGGCCACGGTGCGCGCCGGGAGCGCCGGCGACGCTGGATCGGGCGGCGCCGGCGGGAGCGCCCGCCGGCGCCGCCCGATCCAGCCCGCGAGAAGCCCGATCCAGCCCGCGAGCCGGGCGAGCCCGAGAAGCGCTCCGGCAAACAGGAACGGCACCTCGGCGGCCACGTAGTGCATCGTGATGAGGTGCTGGGCAGGGCGGTTGGCGAGGCCGTTCAGCAGGTACTCCGGCAGGGCGATGAGGGTCGTGAGCGGGCTCACCAGCGGCAGCAGCCCGAACGGCCACAGAAGCTGCCAGGCATACCGGGCGTTGAGGCGCGTGGCCAGGTCGCGAGCGGTGACGCCCGGCTTGAGCACGACGTTGCGGGCGACCTGGCTCACGCTCGTGCCGTAGTCCGAGTAGCGGCTGACGAACGGGCTGCCGCCGGCCTGATAGTGGGGCAGCACGACACCGACCGCCACCGCCAGGTACAGGCCGGCCGCGACGGTGATGAGCAGCGGCCGCCAGGACCGCTTGCGCAGCGCGAAGTAGAGCCCCATGCAGGCGATCACGAGGGGCACCTCTTCTTTGCACAGGGCAGCGAGCACCAGGAACGGCGCCGCGACCAGCAGCCGGTCCTCGTCGAGGTACAAAAAGGCGAAGAGCAGCAGGGGTATTGCCAGCGTGACCGGGTGAAACTCGTTCAGGACCGCGTACCCGAGCGCTGGGTAGACCAGCAGGGCCAGAGCGCCCAGCAGGGCCGCTCGCGAGTCGCCCAGCAGGCGCAGGCCGAGCCGGTAGGCCGGCCAGGCGGCCAGACAGACGACCACCGCCTGGGCGATCAGGAGCATGACCGGGCTGGGCCACAGCAGCCAGGGCAGCGCAAAGACGGCGAGGATGGGGTCGACGTGTGCGCCGAGGCGCGACACCTGCCGGCCGTCGAGGCTGGTGACTTCGAGGAAGCGCCCGTGGGCCGTGTTGTCGACGGCCTGCACCATGTTGCCCAGATCGAAACGCCCGTCGTCGTAGCGGCGGTACTTCTGGATCGACAGGACACTCAGGAGGGTCGCCATCAGGACGATCGCCGCGACGACAACCACGACGTGGCTCCGTACCGCGCGCGCGGCGACCGGCCCATCGGCGCCGGCTGGCCGCGGCGGTTCAGATGCCACCAGCGACCGCCTCGTGCGGCTCATTCACGGTACTCATGAAAGCTAGCCTACGTGAGGGGCGGAATTGCAGGCAACATGAGGACCGGCGCCGGCGAGACGGCCGCCGGGCTGGGGGCGCCCCGCGCCCCGGCCGGCGCGCGAAATGACCTGGCGCCCGCAAGAGCGTAGACTCGCGCCGGCCGCCATGCGGTCCGCACCGCCACGGGCGGGCGGCGGGCGCGCCATCGACTGGGTCCGCCGGCAAAGGCAGCACCGCCATGAAATGCAGAGTCTGTAGAAGCGCGCAGTGACCTCTGCGGTGGCCGACGCCGGCGAGCGCACGCGCACCTTCGTCTGGTGGGCGCTGGGCGTCGCCCTCGCCAGCCGCCTCTACGTACTGGCGATCGGCTTCGTCGCCCGCTCCCGCCTGACCATACTGCACCCGCACGCCATGATCCTCACGCCGCCGGCGCTGCTCTACCACGGCGGCGCCGGTCGCCTGTGGAACGGCTGGACCAACGTCGACGCCGCCTGGTATCTGAACATCGCCC
>PLTW01000219.1 GCA_003164655.1 Actinomycetota bacterium | reverse complement strand
GCAGGTCATGCGCAACATGTTAGGCACACGAACATGGCGAACCGCTCATCAAAGCCGTCTCGGCGAACATTCCTCATCGCGAGCCTTATTGCCGTCGCCGGTCTGGTCGTGCTCGGCCTTCTGTCAGCCACGCGCATCGAGCGGCTCGCGTGGAATCTGTTTGGCAATGCGCCGTCGATCGACCGGCTCGTCTCGAACTACGAGACGCACCGATCGCAGTTTGCGGCCCTCACGCGGATGGCCTCGGCCGATCCACAGTTCTCACTGGTGGTGACCAAACGCGGTGCGTACTTACAGGCCGAGTGGGCGCAGGCTTTGACGCAGGACCGGATCAAGCAGTACGAGTCGCAGCTTCGACCCATCGGCGGTCTCTACCTGGACTCCTCTCCGGGCGACATCGACATCACACTCGGACGCACCGGTCTGGTGGTCGGGGGAGACACCTGGGGCTACGTGCGCTCAAAGCAGCCACCCGCACCTGTCGTCACGCTCAAGCAGGCCCGCGCCTTCTTTCACGATCCCTGGTGCTATCGGCTAGGCGATGGTTGGTACGCATACGATTTCAACAACTGACGCGGATCGATGCCTAACAAGGCGTTCGAGCAGACTCGCAGAAGCTCTGCTCAAGACCGTGGCGTGAGCGCTCGCAGCTCAACGCCCCGACGTTAGGTGGACAACAACACGCCCCGCTGGTACACCTGCCGCCGCCTCGGCTATCGTAGAGGAATCGCAAGGAGGCGAGAATCATGCGTTCGTTTCATTTCGTCGTCGAACGTGACCCGCAGACCGACCTGCTCGTCGGCTACGTGCCGGGTTGGCCCGGCGCCCACACCCAGGGCGGCGACCTCGACGAGCTACAGGACAACCTGCGCGAAGTCATCGAGATGCTGCTCGAAGACGGCGAGCCGGCCCTGGAGTCGGAGTTCGTCGACGTCCGCACCATCCAGGTCGCCTGACGCGTGGCGGACCTGCCAGTCCTCAAACCCCGGCAGGTCGTCGCCTTGCTCGAAGTGCACAGCTTTGCCGAAGCCCGTCAGCGCGGCTCCCACAAGCAGTTCCGCCACGCCGATGGGCGGTCTACCACGGTCCCCTTTCATGCCGGCCGCGACATCTCGCCCGCCCTTCTTCGCAAGATCGCGCGCGACATCGGCTTGACAGTCGACGAATTCCTGAAGCCCCAGCGTCATGGCGAAACCACCTAACCAGCGTTTGGAGCTGACTCGCCCCAGGATTGCGCCAAAAGCGGGCGGCAGCGCTCGCAGCTCAAACGCCACACTAGCCACGGCCGGCCCACTCGCCACCGGGATACACTAGTAGTACTGTTAGCGGTACCGAAGGAGGTACCTCCAATGAGTTCTTTGCCCACTATCGTGCCCATCTCCGAGCTGCGCTCCGACGCCGCCGGGGTGATCAAGCGGGCGGCCGCCTCGCAGGAGCCCGTGGTTATCACTCAGCGCGGCCGGGCGGCCGCCGTCATGGTCAGCGCCCAGTCCTACGAGCGCACTCAGCACGAGCTCGAGATCCTGCGCCTGCTGGCGCGCGGCGAAGCCGAGATCGAAGCTGGAGTCGGCCATGACCTGGACGTCGTTCTGGCCGAGGCCGACGAGCTCCTGCGCGGGTCGTGAAGGTCCGCTTCACGCCAATGGGCCGAGTGCAGTTCCTGGCGGCGCTTGACTACATCCGTGCCGACAACCCTGCGGCGGCGCTGGCCCTGCGCCACAGGGCCGCGCAGTCTCTCTCCCGACTGGCCGACTTTCCCGAATCGGGGCACTCGCTGCCCGAGTTCCCAGAGCTTCCCTTCCGCGAAGTCATCGTCGCGCCCTATCGTTTCTTCTACCGCGTCAAAGCCGACACGGTGTGGATCGTGGCGGTCTGGCACGGCGCGCAACTGCCAGACGAGCCCGACATTGAGCGTGGCTAACCAGCGCATCAACCTGACGCGCCCAACGCAAGTGGTTGTGAGTTCAGACCGCAGCCCGCGCAGGTCACGCGCTGCGCGTTAGTCTGGCGTCAGGCGACCGTCTACGCCCCTCCACTGTGGCCAGCCGCGGCGCGCCCAGGTAGCATGACGGCGGAGGTGGTTGCCATGGTCGCGATCCTGCAGGACAAACGTGAAGCCATCGCCGAGTTGTGCGCCCGCTACGGGGTGGCGCGTCTCGACGTCTTCGGCTCTGCCCTGCGCGACGACTTCCGTCCCGGCGAGAGCGATGTCGACCTGCTTGTGGAGTTCGGACCCATGGACGGCTACGCCAAGGCGGTCGCCTACTTCGACCTGCTGGACGAGCTGCGCGAGCTGCTCGGAGTGGAGGTCGACCTGGTCATGACCGGCGCCGTCAAGAACCGTTTCATCGCGCGCAACATCGAACGCACGCGGCAGCTGCTCTATGCCGCGTAGCCCGGCTGCCTACCTCGCCGACGTCATTGACGCCTGCGACGCCATCACCGAGGTGCTGACCGGCGTCGACTTGGCCACGTACAGCGAGCGGCGTCCCATCCGCTCAGCCGTCGAGCGCGAGCTCACCGTCATCGGCGAGGCGATCGGCGCGCTTGGGCGTCGCGACGCCATGCTCGCCGACGGCATCTCGCACGCACGCCTCATCGTCGGCTTTCGCAACCGGCTCGTGCACGAGTACCCGCAGATCGACGACGAGGCCGTCTACTCCATTGCCCAGCACGACGTGCCGGTCTTGCGCGCCGAGTGCGAGGCGCTGCTTGGGCAGGTGGGAGACGCAGACTAACCGCGCATCAACCTGACGCGCCCGGGCGTTGCGGTTCACCGTGAGCGCAACCCGCGCAGGTCATGCGCCAACCGTTGATATGAGATGGCCGGTCAACCCCCGTTCGCATCAGGGCGGTCGATTGGACGGCTGGGAGCGGGCGGGCAGGCGTTGGGTGTCTTCAGTCGTCGTGGCAAGCTGTCGGAGGATATCGAGATCAGCCGCTAGCCGCTCAGATGCGGCGTTCATTGGCGAGCAGGGTCCATCGCAGGAGCCGGAATGCCGCACCTAACACGCATTTCGTTGGTGTCACTCTCTCTCCCGTGGGATCCCTGACCAAGACGACGCTGGTCAGGTAGCCTCGGTCCCGACGGCGGAGTGACCCAGAGCATTTCTGTCGCCCCGAAGGGCTGACCATCAGCTGTTTCGTCCCCCGCGGCCGGGATCCGAGGGGTCGCCGGCGTGACCTGATAGGAGCCTGGCCGGAACGGCCTCAGCCAAGGCGTGTCCGCCGCCGGTCCCCACTCGAAGATCGGCTGCAACCGACCGAAGGGGGACTACGCATGATCGTAATCGGCATCGACCCACATATGAAGAGCCACACCGCTGTGGCCGTCGACGCGGCCAGCGGGCGTACGCTGGCCGAGACGACCGTGGGCGCGGATGCGCAGGGCCACGAGCAGCTGCTGCTCTGGGCCCGCAGCCTGGGTCCCGAGCGCTGCTTTGCCCTCGAGGACTGCCGCCACCTCACCGGCCGGCTGGAGCGCCACCTGCTGCCCCGTGGTGGGCGCCTGGTGCGCGTGCCGCCCAAGCTGATGGCCGCTGCGCGCTCTTCGGCGCGCAGCTACGGCAAGAGCGACCCCATCGATGCCGCCGCCGTGGCCCGTGCCGCGTTGCGCGAGCCCGACCTGCCCGTGGCCGTGCTCGTCGGGCCTGAGCAGGAGGTACGCCTGCTCGCCGACCACCGCGACGACCTAGTCGGCGAGCGTGGGCACATCCAGAAGCGCCTGCGCTGGCACCTGCACGACCTCGAGTGCGGCCTCGAGCTGCCGCCCCGGGTGCTGGACCGCTACGTGTGGCTCGAGCGCGTCGAAGCGGCGCTGCACGGCCTGCCGCCCAGCACACGCCGCCGCATAGCCCTCGAGCAGGTCCAACGCTGCCGCGAGCTCACCGCCGAGGTCCGCGCCCTGGAGCGCGAGATCCGCAGCCTGATGGGTGCTCTTGCCCCGGAGCTGCTCGCCCTGCCCGGCTGCTCGGCGCTGCTGGCCGCTCAGCTCGTCGGTCAGGTGGCCGGCGCGGCGCGCTTCTCCAGCGAGGCCGCCTTCGCCATGCACTCAGGCACCGCGCCCCTGCCGGTCTGCTCGGGCAACTCGACGCGGCACCGGCTCAATCGCTGTGGCAACCGGCGTCTCAATGCCGCCATCCACATGATCGCCATCACGCAGGCGTGCATGCATCCGCCGGCGATCGCCTTCATGGAGCGCAAACAGAGCGCGGGCATGAGCAGCCGCGAGGCGCGCCGCTGCCTCAAGCGGTACATCGCCAGAACCGTGTTCCGGACCTTGCTGCGCAGTGAACAGGCGCGAGCCGGCGAGGTTGTGCAAGCGGAGTTCGCTGCTAAGGAGCTCGCCGTCGCGGTATAGCATTGGCATAGGAGCAAGAGCTGGCTCGCCGAATGGGAGTGCCAGAAGCGAGCGCCACGCTCGCAGCTCAAATGCCGAAACGTTCGGCATCCGCTACCCAACCGCGAAGTCTGCCGAAGGTGGACGTTGCGAGCTTCCGCGTTGCGATTCCATCGGCACCGGTTATACTTTCGGTATGAAGACCGCGATCTCCATTCCCGACGACCTGTTTGCTGACGCTGAGCTGCTGGCTCGCGAACTGAAGAAGTCGCGCAGCCGCCTCTACGGCGACGCCGTGCGCGAGTACGTCGCGCGTCACTCGGCCGAGAGCGTCACCGCCGCGCTCGACAGCGTATGCGCCGACGTTGGCACCGGTGGCGAGTTCACACAGGCAGCAGCGCGGCACACGTTGGAGCGCTCCGACTGGTGATCGCCCAGGGCGAGGTCTGGTGGGCCGAGCTCGCGGAGCCGTCCGGCTCCGAGCCTGGCTTCCGGCGCCCCGTCGTGGTCGTCCAGGGCGACGCCTTCAATCGCAGCCGGATCGCCACCGCGGTCTGTGTCGCTCTCACCAGCAATCTGCGCTGGGCCGAGGCGCCCGGCAACGTCCTGCTGAGCGCCCGCCTCACCGGCCTGCCGAAAGACTCGGTCGCCAACGTCTCGCAGATCGTCACCCTCGACCGTGCGGCGCTCACTGAGCGCATCGGGACGCTACCCGCAAAGAAGCTCGAGCTGGTGCGGCTGGGCGTCGACATCGTTCTCGGCCATTGACGCGATTGCCGAACACGCCCATCAACCTGACGCGCCCAACGGAAGTGGGACTCAGCTCAGAAGGCAGCCCGCGCAGGTTACGCGCGACGCGTCAAGGCGATCTCGAGGGTCAGGTACAGCATCCGTATCAACGACCAGTTCCGCGTCTGCTTTCGCTGGTCCGAAGCCGGCCCGACGGAAGTCGAGGTCGTGGGCTACCATGGGAGGTGAGACAGATGGCCAGGCTCAAGCCCGTGACACCCGGCGAGCTGTTTGTCGAGGAGTTCCTCAAGCCGATGGCATCTCGCAGTACCCGCTCGCCAAGGAGATCGGCGTGCCCGCCCAGCGCGTCAGCGAGATCGTGGCCGGCAAGCGCGTTGTCGCCGCCGACACCGACTTGAGATTCTGTCGCTTCTTCGGCCTGTCCAACGGCTACTGGCTGCGCACCCAGGCTGCTCATGACACCGAGGTCGCCGAGGAGGCCTTGGCCGACCGCCTGGCAAAGATCAAGCCGTCGCGCGAGACGGCGGCCTAGCGATGGCCCGGCCTGACAATGGCTTCGAGCAGACTCGCTTCGCTCGCAGCTCAAGCCGCACACGCAGGGCCGAGACGACCGAGCGCGCAGGCTCGATGAAGGAGTAGAACCCATGCCATTGGTCACCGTCTTCAATCTGAGAAGGGAAGACCGGTTGTCGGACCTCGAGCAAGCGACGAAGCGCGCCCTGACCAGCATGCCTGAACTCGCCATCAACGACTGGGAGATCAACCTGGTCCCGGTTCTCATGCCGGACGGCTTCGACGGCGAGGTGACCAGGATCAATGTCGACCTCTGGGAGCGGCCTGAGCGCACCAAGGAAGCCTTGCAGGAGCTTGCGACGCGACTTGCGAGAGCCTTCCAGTCGGTGACCGGCCAAGACAGGAAGGTGAAGGTGGTGATCAGACCGTATGACGTCGAGCGGAGCGGGTGGGTGTCTCTTTGACGGCCCGCGATACCCCGCGACGCCGACGGGCGCAGCTCAACGCCCGAGCGCCCGAGCGGCAGGCGGTTCCGCATGACGGCCATCTCGCTTCGGCCGGTATCAGCCAGTGATCTCGCGACAATCGACGGGTGGGCCGCGGCCATCGGCGGCGACGCGCCGTCACGCACGCGCCCTCTCGCCGCGGGCGCCGACCGACACGATCCCGCCTCGGGTTTGTTCTGGAACGTGGTGATCGCGGATGGCCGTGAGGTCGGCACCGTCTGGATCGAGCGCCTCGGCGGGCAGTGCGAAGCCCGTCTCGGCGTGTTCCTTGGAAATACCGCCCACTTCGGGCGCGGAATCGGCCAAACGGCGCTTCGCCTCGCCATCACAGAGTTCCGCCGAGCCCATCCTGGCGAGTCCATATCGCTGCACGTTCGCGACTCCAACGAGCGCGCAGTCCGCTGTTACCGCGCCGTGGGTTTCGAGATCGTCGACACCGGCTCGAAGGTGTTGCCTTCCGGCGAACGGGTTGCCTTCCACACGATGACTCTGGCTTGCCGACCGTGAGCAGCGGACACTCCAGACGAGCACATCTGATCGCCGGTTGGACCACCCCGTCCGCGCTTGCCCTCGGCGGCTGTGCCAGGTCGCACGCGCATGCGACGTCGGGTTCTCGCTCACTCGCTCCGGCTGTCGGCACCGTGGCCACCATCGTCGTCGTCAAGGACCGCGACCAGTGGCGGCTCGTCTCCTTCAAGGCCGACACGACCATCAACACCCTCCCCTCGCCACTTCCCCAGTAGAATCGAGCCCGACAGCGCGGACGTGCAGAGCTTCTGTGAAGCCTGTGCCTCTCGACGCAACCGCCTGGTGTTCGTTGGGAAGCGGAAGGGCCCGACGAAGAGCGGTGGCGGCTGATCCGCGGCGATCGCAAGCACGAGGGGAGAGCTCATGGCCGACAACCAGATCGCGACGATGCTCATGTTCGGCGGACGGGCGGAGGAGGCGATCGGCTTCTACACCGGCCTGTTCGACGACTCGGGTATCGAGTTCATCGAGCGCTATGGGCCGGAGTATCCCGGCCCCGAGGGCCAGGTCGTCCACGCCAGGTTCAGGCTCAACGGACAGCTCNNGCGTCAGAGGTGGACCGGCTCTACGCCGCGCTCTCCGCGGGAGGCAGCGTAATGATGGCACTCGACCGCTACCCGTTCGCCACAAGGTACGCGTGGGTGCAGGATCGCTTTGGTGTCTCCTGGCAGCTCATGTTCTCGTAGGCGACGGGCTCGGCAGTCACCGGTGACGGCAAGCTACACCATCGTCCGGGCGGCCCCCGGCCACGTGGCTGCCCTGCCGGCGATCGAGCTGCAGGCGGCCGCTCGGTTCCGGGGCTGGAACGTGCCCGAGGCGATCATGCGAGTAGCGACGCCGGCGGCAGTCCTGCGCGACGCGCAGGCCGCGGGGCGGCTTTGGGTCGCTCTCGATCAAGCCGGCGTGCCCGTTGGATTCGCCCTCGCGGCGTCGTCGCGCCATCGTGCCTTCCTGGAAGAGGTCGACGTGCTGCCGCAGTGCGGTCGGCGCAGGGTCGGAGCGGCGCTCGTGCAAGCGGTCGCGCAGTGGGCGGCGGCCAGCGGACATCGCGAGCTGACCCTCACGACGTTTCGCGACATGCCGTGGAACCTGCCGTTCTACGAGACGCTCGGCTTTGCCGCCATCGATCCGGGCGATGTCGACGAGGAGCTGACGCAGCGACTGGCCGCGGAGGCCGAACGAGGGCTCGACCCCGCCCGGCGAGTAGCCATGTGCCTGCCACTGGGGGGAGCGGAGTCGGTCGAGGAGATGTGGGCGGCGTACTTGGCGGCGTGCCCCGGGCCCGAGGCCGCCGCGGCCGCGGCGGCCTCGTACTCGGCCTGGCACTTCTGCGACGACCAGGCGGCGGCCGACGGGCTTGCCGAGCTCGTAGTGTCCGGGCGCAAGCGCGCCACCGCCGGGAGCCTGTGGACCTACGAACTCGAGAACGAACCCCTGCCGCAGGTGGGCGATCTCAGCGTGATCACCGACTGGAAGGGGCGGGCGCGCTGCATCATCTGCACGACGGCCGTCGAGGTGGTGCCGTTCGACGCGGTCACTGCGGAGTTCGCGGCGACCGAGGGCGAGGGCGACGGCTCGCTCGAGTACTGGCGCAGGGCGCACTGGGAGTTCTTCACACGTGAGCTCGAGGGAACCGGCAGGGAGCCGCGACCCGACATGCCCGTCGTCTGCGAGCGTTTCGAGGTGGTGTTCGGACCTGCTCGATGACCTTCTGCGAGAAGGCCTGAAGCTGGTCGTCTGCGGCAGCGCCGCGGGAAGACGCTCGGCGCAACTGGGGCAGTACTACGCGGGCCCCGGCAACAAGTTCTGGCGCACCCTGGCGCGAGTCGGCCTGACGCCGCGCCTGTTTGCCCCCGGCGAGGCCGGGCTGCTGCGCTCTCCCAACATTGAGGCAGCCGGCTCGGCAGCCTGGCGCGGGAGCGCCTCCGGCGAGGAGTAGACTTCTGCTGATCCCCGCTCCGCCAGAGACGCCGTCACGGCAGGCCGAACATGGTCGTTTGCGTCGACATCGTCAGTCCCGACGAGCTCCACGAGATCCTGGAGCTGTATCGAGACACCGACTACAAGGGCGGCGTGCTGCCGACCGATCGCCTCGTCGCCGCCAGGTCGGACGGCCGCCTCGTCGGCGCCTGTCGCCTTGCCCGAGAGCACGACGTGACGGTGCTGCGCGGCATGCGCGTGCAGCCGGCCCTGCGCCGGCAGGGCATCGGCAGCCGTTTGCTCTACGCGCTGCATTCGCTCGACGAAGCCTGCTTCTGCGTCCCATACGTCTACCTCCAGGGGTTCTATGGCAGGGTCGGCTTCGCACCGCTCCAGGCCGACGAGACGCCGGCCTTTCTGCAGACTCGCGCCCAGGAGTACCGTGCCAGAGGCCTCGACGTAGTGGTGATGAAGCGCGAGCCGACTGCCCAGGTGAGCATGAGCCAGGACCGGGCGAGCGCGGATGAGCCAGACCAGGACGAGCAGGCCGGGACCGGGCTAAGCAAGCCGTTCACCGACCATTTCGCAGCGGTCGCCGCCGACTACGCCGCGTTTCGCCCCCGCTATCCCGCGGAGCTGTTCGCCTGGCTTTCGGCCACCGCTCCCCATACTCGCCTCGCCTGGGACTGCGCCACGGGCGGCGGCCAGGCCGCCATGGGCCTCGCGGCGCACTTCGACCGCGTCATCGCCACCGACGCCAGCCGGGCCCAGATCGACGCCGCCACCCCCCATCCTCGCGTGGACTACCGGGTGGCGCCCGCCGAAGCCTCGGGCCTCCCGGCCGGCTCGGTCGATCTCGTCACCGTCGCCCAGGCGCTCCACTGGTTCGACGTGGCGCGCTTCTTCGCCGAGGCCCGCCGGGTGCTCGCTCCCGGCGGTGTACTCGCGGTGTGGACGTACGGACCGTCGACGGTCGACGGCGACAGCGTCGATGCGCTCGTGAAGTCGTTCTATCACGACACGGTCGGACCGTACTGGCCCCCGGAGCGCGCCTGGGTCGATGTCGGCTACCGCGGCATCACCATGCCCTTCGACCCCGTGACCGCGCCCGAGTTCCCCATGGCGGCGTCGTGGGCGCTGCCGCAGTTGCTCGGTTGCTTGCGCACGTGGTCGGCGACCGCCCGCTACATCGAGGCGAACGGCCGCGACCCGGTCGACGAGCTGGGCGAGCGACTCTCGGCGCCGTGGGGACCGCCGAGTGATCGCAGGACCGTGACCTGGCCGCTCACGTTGCGCGTCGGTCGGACATGACGCCGACGGTCGTCGTGCGCGCGGCCGTGCCCGACGACGCCGCCGCCATCGCGGCGATCCATGAGGCCGCCGTCAACGGCGAGCGCGGCGGTGGCGTGTACGACGAGCGGCAGATCGACGCCTGGGCGCATTCCCGGCCCCTGTCGGAGCTCCGCGAGCGGATTTGTACGCGGCAGTTCTTCGTCGCAAAGAGCGTGTCCGAGCCGGTCGGCTACGCCCAGCTCGACGTCGGCGCCGCCGTCGTGCGCTCCGTCTATGTCGTTCCCAGCCACCAGCGCCGGGGGGTCGGCGGTCGGCTTGCCCAGGCCGCGCTCACGGCCGCCCGCGACGCCGGGCTGGCGCGAGTCGAGCTGGACTCCTCGCTGAACGCGGTGCCGTTCTACGAAACGCTCGGGTTCGCTCGGCTGGGAGAAGTCGACCACGGGCTGCGCGACGGGGTCGTCATGCCGTGCCTGCGCATGGCGATGCGGCTCGCTGACGCGCGGCGGGCCCTGAATCGGGAGGGGCTGGTCTGACCGTGACAAGAGCCGACCGGGAACGAGGTGACAGGTGCTGGCCAGACGTTTGAAGTCCGGCGACACCTTGGGCGTCGTCGCGTCGTCGTCGCCCGTCACTCCCGAGACCGACGATCAGTTCGAGAGGGGCGTCGCGTATCTCGAGGGTCTGGGCTTCGAGGTGGTTGCCGGCGAACACGTGCGCTCGCGCACGCTCGGCTACAGCGCCTCTCCAGAGGAGAAGGCCGCCGACGTCAACGCGATGTTCGCCGACTGTTCCATCGCCGGCATCATCTGCGCCCAGGGAGGGACTACCGCCAACGCCTGCCTGCCCCGCCTGTCGTGGCCGACCATCCGCGCGAATCCCAAGGTCTTCATGGGCCTCAGCGACATCACGGTCCTGTTGAACGCGATCTACGCTGCCACGGGGCTGGTGACGTTTCACGGGAACGACCTCTTGTGGGGCTTCGGCCGCAACCCGACCGACTACGATCGCAACGCCATCCTGCAGACGCTGACGGAAGGTCGGCTGCGGGCAGTCGACCCGAACGGCAAACGTCAGACCATCCGCGGCGGCGACGGTGAGGGCATCGCCCTGGGCGGCAACCTCCGCTGCCTCCTCAAACTTGCCGGCACGCCGTTCTTGCCGCGGACAGCCGGCGCGATCCTCTTTCTCGAAGCGGTCGACGTCACCTCGGAGAGCTGCGACTGCATGGTTCGTCAGCTCCAGCAGATGGGGGTGCTCGAAGCGCTGAACGGAGTCGTCGTCGGCCACGTCGACGGGCTGCAGGAAGAGGTCGGGGCAACGCAACTGGAGGAGGTGCTCCTGGCGGTCACCGCGCCCTGCGGCTTCCCGATCCTCAAGGTCGACGACTTCGGCCACAACTGCCCGAACGCGGTCCTGCCGATCGGCGCGCGTGTCAGGATCGACGCCGACCGCAAGACGATACGGCTGGTCGAACCATTCGTCGCTTAGCGGCGGTTGCCCGACAGGCCACGCCAGCGCCGGCGACACTCTCACCGGAGAAGAGATGATCCAGGAACCCGCTTTCGAAGTGCGCGACCATGTGAGGTCGTCGCAGGTCGACGACCTCGTGCGGATGTACCGTAGCGAGTGGTGGAGCAGCGACAGGTCCCGGGCGGACGTCGAGCGGATGCTGCCGGCGACGGACCTTCTCTACGCGATCGTCGAGCGCGATTCCGACGCCCTCGTCGCCTTTGCCAGAGTGCTGACGGATCGCAGGTACCTGGCCGTCGTACTCGACGTCATCGTCGCCGCGGAGTATCGCGGCCGCGGCCTCGGCCGACTCCTTATCGAGAGCGTCTGCTCTGACCCAGCGCTGCGCGACGTAGCCAGCATCGAGCTCGTGTGTCAGCCCGAGCTCATGCCGTTCTACCGGAAGTGGGGCTTCTCGGAGCGGGTCGGCCGCTCGCGCCTCATGCGTCGCACGGCCGATCCGCTCCTTACCGACGCCGCCGCCAGGTAGGAACGCTGGTACGACACGCTCGCACGACGCGCTCGCACGACGCGCTCGCCGGTGGTTGTAGACTGCGGTCGCGCCGCACAACGGTGGGCTGTGCCACGCAGGCCGATTCGTCGTCGCGACAGGGAGCTGGCGGTGTTTCACGACATGCCTCGAGCCATCGCCGAGCGGATGGCGTATCTGGAGAGCGTCGACTCTCGCGACCGCCTTGATGGTACACCGCGGCTCGAGCGCCTGCGGCAAGTGCCGCCGCAGACCGGCCGGTTCATCGCTCTGCTGGCGGCCGCCGCGCCGGCCGGACGGTATCTCGAGATCGGCACCAGCGCCGGTTACTCCGCGCTGTGGCTGGCTCTGGCCTGCCGGCTCGTCGGTCGCAGACTCACCACCTTCGAGATCCTCGACGAGAAAGCGGCGCTGGCCCGGAAGACGTTCGCGCTGGCCGGTGTCGGCGACATTGTCGACCTTGTCCAGGGCGACGCCCTCGACCATCTCACCGGCCCCGCCGACGTCGCGTTCTGCTTTCTCGACGCCGAGAAGGACATCTACTCCGCCTGCTACGAAGCCGTCGTTCCCCGTTTGACGGCCGGCGGCATTCTCGCCGCCGACAACGCCATCAATCACGAGGCGACGCTGCGGCCCATGCTCGAACGTGCTCTGAGCGACGACCGGATCGACGCACTGATCGTGCCGATCGCCAGCGGCGTGCTTGTCGGCCGGAGGCTCTAGGCCGCCCAAGGCGGTGCGACCGGCCGGCGCCGCGTTTTCGCCGGGCCGCCACGGCGCATACCCGTATCGTGTCGGAACGCAACTACTGGATCGGCGTCGTCTCTCGCTCTCACGTGCGGCTTGGTGGAGAGGGCGGCTTCATGCAGCTCAGCCACGGCAAGAGTGCGCCGCTCAAGAGGCTGCAGGCCGGCGATCGATTGGTCATGTACTCGCCGCGCACGTCGTATCCCGACGGAGAGGTGCTGCAGTCGTTCACCGCGACTGGCGTCGTCACCTCAGGCGAGGTCTATCAGGTCGAGATGTCCCCTGAGTTCAAGCCCTATCGCGTGGACGTCGCGTTCCTCGAATGCCATGAGGCGGCGATCAGGCCGCTCATCGACAGGCTGTCGTTCATCAAGAACAAGGTGAACTGGGGCGCCGCCTTCCGCTTTGGCCAGATCAAGATCCCGGCCGCGGATTTCGAG
This sequence comes from Actinomycetota bacterium, assembly GCA_003164655.1. Lineage (GTDB taxonomy): Bacteria > Actinomycetota > Thermoleophilia > UBA2241 > UBA2241 > Bog-752. The sequence goes on along the minus strand of PLTW01000219.1, from coordinate 63 downwards.
CTCATCGCCGACGCCATGGGCTGCGACGCGTCCTTCAGTTAGCCTCGATCTTTCACGAAGGCT
>PLTW01000083.1 GCA_003164655.1 Actinomycetota bacterium | reverse complement strand
GCCTAACTACAAGTATGCGGTCTGCATAACCGCTGCCCAGACCCTACGCCTTTCTGCGTAAGACGTCATCGCAGGCACGGCGTCACCGGATACGCAGTCTGCGTAACCCCCGCTGAATCGCGTCACTCTGCGACCGTGTGCGACATGTCAGTCTCGGTCTCCCACGAGAGCAGGGCGCCGGCCCGCTGAATCGCGTCACTCTGCGACCGTGTGCGACGCTGGGTGCTGCCATTCAGTGTTTGCCCTGCCGGGCGCGACATCCAGTGTAGACAGCGCCGTCGCCCCGGCGGCGTCTTGGCGACGGAACCCGTCATTTGCAGGACAACTCGGCCCCGCACATGTTAGGCAGTGATGCGCAACTCGCGACGAATGAGGATTGCTGACCGGACTAGTTGGCATTGGACGCGCTCACGATGACCGAGGCTGGGGCTCATCGTGCTGTGAACGGCCGAATAGCCTACGGAAGAGCGGTCTGACCTTCCGAGTCATCGGCATCGGCGCTGCGGTCCGTGTGCACCCAAATCGTCTCTCTCGCCGAAAGGGCTTCCATGAGTCGCTCTAGATCCGCAGGCCAAGCGTGACCCCCGCTGTGGATGAAGTGCGCCTGTACGCCTGCGCGCTCGGCCCAAATGCGCACCGCGCAGTTGTCGCGGTTCCAGTAGCCACCCCACATCGACCAGACAAGCTCGGCGTTGGCGGCACCGATGCGGTTGAGCAACTGGGTCGTGCGCCAGCTTCCCCGCGCGCACAACAGGTAGCTACCCGCGTGGGCGCCGAGCGCATAGGTACTGACCCTGGCGGCGCGGCCCATCTCGTGAGCGAGCTCCATCAGACCGGCGGCCTTGAGCTTCTCGACCTGGTGGTGGGTGAAGCTCACGCGCACGTCGTCCCAGGTGAACTGCGGGATGTTCTCAGACAGCGGCGCAAGCTTCTGCAGCACGAAGGCCTGATAGGGGTCGACGACCAGCTTCCGGCCCGTGCGTTTTGCCGCCCGGTAGCACGACACGAGCCGGTCGAGGTTCTGGCCCGAGGCTACGACCACGACGGCCTTGTCGGGCCCGCCCGTGGCCAGGGCGACCAGGGCCTCCTCGACCTCCTGCTCGCTGCGCAGGCCGTGGCTGTCGCCACCGGCGCCCAGCGTGGTGCTCTCGAGCAACAGCCAGTCGGCGCCGCGCAGGCGCTGGTCGGCGAGCAGCTTCTCGAAGCGAAAGCCGGTGCGGCCGTGGGCGCGCAGGTCGCCGGAGTAGATGAGCTTCTGGCCGTCGCCTTCGACCAGCAGCGCCCGGGCATCGGGTGCCGAGTGGTCGACCGGGATACCGGTGACCGTAAGCGCACCGAAGCGCAGCGACTCGTCATCGGGCAGGAGCCTCACGTCGGCCGGCAGCACGGCACTGGGAAAGAAGATCTTGCTCACCTCGAAGATCGCCAGTGTGCCGCGGCTGGCGTAGACCGGGACAGCCGAGTGGGCGTGGTGGGCCAGCCCGTAGTGGTCGAGGTGCGAGTGGGTGACGACGATGGCGGCGTAGTTGGGCGCCGTCTGGTCTGAGGCGTAGAGCCCGGGGATGTCGCACAGCACGCCGCTTGCCAGCAGCTCCGCCGTGGGGCGCTGCGGCGTGCCGAAGGGGTAGTCGTTGTGGTTGGCGTCGTAGAGCGGCATGCCCAGGTCGAGCAGCACGCGCGTGCCGTCGTCGGCGGCGACCTCGACGCACATGCCGCCGATCTCGTCTCTGCCCCTGTGGATGTCGTAGCGCGTCGTGATCTCCCTTGATCATTGGAGCTTGGCGGGCTCGGTCGATCCGATTCCTCAGACCGCGGGTGCGCCCCTCAGGCCGGCGATGACGCCGCCCTCGCTGTGCAGCCCATAGCTGAACGTCTTCACCCACAGGTCCGGGTGCTCCCGAGCGATGACATCGAGATTACGTGCAGCGATGCCGCTGTAGCCGGCCACGACCAGCATGGCCTGCGTGCCGGGCACGATCGTGGGCGCGCCGTCCCAGCCGTTGCGCAGCAGACCGAGCTTGAGCTTCTGGGCGATGTTGGTGCGATAGCAGTCGGCGTAGGCATCGAAGCAGCGGTCGATCTGTGCGGCATAGCCGCGGACCTGCTCGACGGCGCTGCGCTTGTGCGCGCGCGCCTGGGTCGCGGTGTCGAGCTCTGCATTGTTGCCGAGCTTGACCTCGATCGCCAGGAAGCGATAGGTGGCGGGCTCGGTCTCCTGAAGGGCGAGCAGGTCGAGCCGCTCGGCGCGGTGCTCCGTGTCGCTGTCGCCCACCTCGCGGTCGATGACCACGACATCTGTGCGCGCCATCGTGTCGGCCGCTATGAAGTGGGCGACACCGATCTCCTCCTTGTGGGGGATTTCCTTGATGCGCGACCGCATTGCCACGATGTGACTCTTTTGCAGAAGCGAGTGCAGTGCGTGGGCCCCGACCGAGAAGGTCGCGTACTTGCCGTCTGGGTCGCCCGTGTCTGCAAAGCGCCGTTGGTCCTGCAGCGGTGTGCCTACGATGAAGCGTCGGTGCGTGCGCACCCGGTAGCTGCCGTCGGCGCAGAACATGATCTGCGCGAGGCGAAAGCCGCGGTCATAGACCCCGAGGTCCGAAGGGCCGCGGAACTCGATCGCCAGATCCCCGCGGAACTGGGGATGGTCGAGGTAGGCGATCAGAAACTTAAGGTCGACCTGGGCCCGTTCGCAGTTTGCCGCAGACAGGCGGCGGTTGATGATGGGCACTGCGTCCTCCCTTTGTGGAAGCCGGATCACGGCAATGGCCACATTGCCGAGGCACGCTTGGTTTCCGGCGCGCCGACAGGCGGTGGTCTTCGCGGTTGTCGCTGTGCCCTTTATCGGCAGTGCGCCCCGGATGAGGAAGCCCCGGTGTGCACAGCCCCAGGCCGCAACCTGACTTCTGATGACGTCCAGGCGCGAATGATGCTGCACGTTGCGCCCGTCGCCGACGACCACCGACGTCCGAGAGTCGAATCCGCGTTAGCCCGCCAGCAGCTGCCGCGTGACCTTGTCCGGGAAGCCCAGCGGCCATAGAGGACGAACCGGCGTGTGAGCAAGCTCAATGGCCTCCTGTACGAGGTCGAGATCCTCTTGGCCGTGCAGCTGCCATCTCAGCATGTTGGAGAAATCGTTCAGGGTGCCCAGGTGGGAGCGGCTGTTGGTCTTGGCGATCACCGCCTCGCGAGTGGCCTCCAGCTCGCGTTGTATGACGGCGGCTGGGAGGCCAAGGCCCCAGAGAACCTTCATCAAGGCCTCAGGGAAGTTGTCTGCCAGGTGTTTCAAGTCACGGCCCGCCATGAGCACCGGCAGACGGGAGTGTTCGCTGATGAGAAGCACGAAGCGCTGATGGCCGAGGGCCAGCGGACATGCGTACCAGTCGCCCAAGGCGTTCGTCGCGGGCTCGGTGACCTCCTGAGGCGCGCCGACCCGCGCCAGGAGCTTCGCGGTACAGCGTAGCGCGACCATCTAGCCGGCCGCGGCCAGCAGCCCTTCGATCGCGTACTTCAAGATGAGGCCGCTCATCGGCTCCGTGTAACGGCGGCCCTGCACGACGAAGTCGTAGGTGTGGTGCTCGAGGCCGAAGAAGAACTCGGTCTTCTCCTTGCCGGAGCGGCGCACAGCCACGGCGTTCGCGTAGGGATCGACCGAGATCAGCTTGCCTAGGTCGATCTCCAGCGAGCGCAGGCCGCCGGAGAAGCAGAGGCGCTTGTTGGTGAGCACGAGCGTGCCCTGATCGAGCTCTTTGAGCTCCTCGTGGCTTTGCGCCTGAAAGCCACCGACGCGCAAGGTGACACCCTTGGCGACGTGTACCGAGGGCCCGCCGTAGGCGCCCCTGGTGACCGAGCGCGGTTCGTGCAGGCTGATGTTCGCCAAGACAAAGAGCGTCGACTCGCCGGCCTTGGCAAGGATGGGGCTGGCGGTCTGCGGCTGGAGGTGCACCCGACCCTGGCGCAGTTCGGTCATGGCTGCGGCGAGATCCGCCTCGCTTTGGGCTTCGGTTGAGAGACCGCCCGAGGCGATGCGACGCCACTCGGCGGTGCTGAGTGTCTTGTGCTTGTAGAGCTGCCAGTGCTCGGCCGCGGGGTTGGCGGTCTCGGTCAGCTCGAAGTGCTGGTAGTCCCCCTTCTGGTCGACAAAGACCGAACCGCAGCGCCCACAGACCAGCTCGCGCTTGGTGTGAAAGAGCCCCTTGACGTCGGTCTCGTGCATGGCCTGTGCAGCGCAGACCGGACAGACCGCACCGAAGTGCGAAAGCAGCGGCGTCGCGGGGGCCGCTGGGACCGCAGCAGGCGCGGGCGGCTTTTGGACAAGAGACACCGGCGGATCGGCCAGCGCACCGCTCGGAGTGGGACTGCGCGCGGGGGCGGCGCTCGGCGGTGTCGGCGGCGCAGCCTGCGAGTCTTGGGGAAGCCGCGCCCCGCACTCCGAGCAGAAGTGGCCGGTCGCCTGCTTGCCGCACTGTGGGCAGATCATGGGGTGACTCCCTCAGGCAGAAGACCGGACCTTACGAGGCCGCTTTCTCGCGGCACCGCGTACACCTTCAGCACCTCGTCGCCGTAGTGGTTGATGACCTTCACGGCGAACTTGCCCGATACGGGCTTATCGAACGGCCGGCTAGGCGTTCTGTACAGGCTGCTCCAGGCTGCTTCGTCAATCTCCGCCCGCAGCGTCCGCTTGAGCTTATCATAGGATTCTTCGGCTCCCGTATGTTTGCTCAAGCAAATGCCTCTGTAGGCCAACTTAACGTCTAGCGACAAGAATAACGCTCAGCCAACCCCCGGATGGTCATGTTGTCCTTGATTGCGTCGTGAGGAATGAGGGCATATTGCCAACACTTTTCTCCGGTTGCACTAGCGTACTCACTGGCGAGGGCGCACCACTTTACGCCTACATCGCGTTTCGCCTTCACCTGTTCATCTTCCATTTCGTTGGCGGCTTTGGGTTCAAGCATATAGATACAGTCGCGTCCCTCTGCCACGAAGTCTGGCTGGTACTCAAGATGGTCCGGACCCCATCTGTAAAAGAGTTGGAACTGGCCTTTGCGCGGCTTGAACCATTTGAACTCCTCGCGTTCGAGGATCACCGCCAACCTGCGCTCAGGGTCGGACTGAAACTTCTCCACTGAGTACAGACAATGGGAGAAGCCTCCGAACAGGTACTTCGCCATGTTGCTCTTGTCCGGGGGCGAATNNCGCCGTAGTGGTTGATGACCTTCACCGCGATCTTGCCGGTGGACGGTGCCTCGAACGGGCGGCTGACTGTGCTGTAGAGGGTTGCCCAGGCATCTTCGTCGATCTCGGCCCTGAGAGCGCGCTGCAGCTTGGCGTAGGGCTCGTCGGCGCCGGTGAAGTAGGCATGGCGCACGAAGAAGCTCTCCTCGTTGTAGTCGGTGTCGATGAACCAGCAGGCGATGTCATCGGTCGACGAGCTACGGATCTCGCCGGTCGTGGGGTCGTAGACGTCGAGGCCGTGCAGCTCCACCTGTAGCTTGCCGTCGGGGAGGGTGCGAAGCTCGAGGTCGGGCTCACCGAAGACCATGAAGAGGTTGCCTGCGCCGGTGCTTTTGAGGAGCTTCTGGTCTGCGGTGTCCATAGCGAGATCGGGGTTCATTCGCGTGATGAGGATAGTGAGGTTGGGCCACTGTTTGGTCTCCTCGCTAACGTAGGGCCCGAAGGCGAAGGCGCAGACGACAAGCATGGGGAAACCCTCGCCCTTGCGCGCCTCTTTGGCGGCCTCCTTGACCCATTCGGCGTCGACGGTACCGTACTCAGGGCCGATGGAGATGGCGGCGCGCTGGCTCTTGCCCGCCGCGTCGGTGTACTCGCCCACGGCCTGGACGTAGGTGCCAGCGTACGGCTCGATGCGCTCGAAGACGAGACGTTCGTTCTTGTAGGTGTTCTGCACGCCTGCCTTGCGCAAGTTGTCGAGGATGATGGCGACGAAGTCAGCGGCGTCCCGGGCCGGCGACACTCCGCCGGCCGACCCCTCGCCGCCGCCCCCGTCGCTGCCGGCCAGGATCCGGTGCGGTGACAGGCTCTCGACAGTAAAAGGACCAGTCACGCGGATGCGTGACGGGTCCTCGTACGGCTGATCGCAGAGCAGCTCCGTGTCGGCGTGACGGCGGATGGCAGCATCGATCTCGACGCGTGACATGCCTTCACGGATGTCGGGGTTGTTGGCAATCGACTTCAGCGTGATGTGCGGGACGCGCTTGCAGACGAAGCCCTGACGGACGTCGTTCGAATGGGCCGAGGTCACCGGCGGGACGCCGGTCAGCTCGGCTTCACGCTTCGCTCCTTCTGGCGAGTCGGCCAGCGCGTAGTACGGGAAGCGCGCGCCCATAAGGCGGGACCGCGCCAGCGCGAGCGCCACTCGGCTGGTGTCGATCGTGACCCACCGGCGACCCCAGTGCTCAGCTACCTGCGCCATCGTTCCGCTTCCGCATGTCGGGTCGAGTACGAGGTCGCCAGGATCAGTCGCCATCAGCAGGCACCGAGCCACTGCTATTGGCGTGGTCTGAACTACGTAGGTCTTCCTATCAGCGAAGCCTGAGACGACAGTGTCGTCCCAGCTGTTGTTAAGGGGAAACACGGGAAAGTCGTTGAGGTAGCGCACGTAGCGCAAGGTGTTGCCGAACGCCATGAGCCGATTCGCGGCCTTGAGCAGTCTCATCCCGGCTTCGCCGGTCTTCCAGTACCCGCTTCGCGGGCGAAGGACCTTGCCGCCGAGTTCGACGGGAAAGTCCCCAGGAGGGCGCTGGCTGGTCATGTTGTCATGCATGAACACCTTCGAGCCGGCTTCCGCGTGTTCGCCGACTTGTCGGCCGGCGTCCATCCGGTTGCCCGAGGTGTCCTCTACCCAGGTATACTGTCCGGCCCCAGCTCCACCGACAGCCTTCTCATGGTAAAGCTGGTGGTACTTCAGTCGACTTCGATCCTTCGCGAACCACAAGATGTAGTCCGTGACGCCGGCGAGAAGATCGCTCGAGGCCCCGCTCGTCTTGCGGAACCCGATCTCGCTCACGAAGTTCTCGCTCCCGAACGCCTCATCCATCACGGCCCGAACCAGGTGCACGTTCTCGTCGCCGATCTGCACGAAGATGCTGCCGGTCTCGCTGAGCAGCTCGCGACTGACGACTAGGCGGTCGCGCAGGTAGGCGAGGTACGAGTGGATGCCCAGCTCCCAGGTGTCGCGGAATGCCTTGATCTGCTCGGGCTGGCGCGTCGCGTCCTCGGCCTTGCCGTCCTTCACGTCGCGCTTGCGTGTGCTTACCTGCCAGTTTGAACCGAACTTGATGCCGTAGGGTGGGT
>PLTW01000047.1 GCA_003164655.1 Actinomycetota bacterium | reverse complement strand
TGTGTTCTTAGGGTTAACTTGCCGCAGTGAACACCTGCAGGCCGAGCTCGCCGGCGAGAGCGCCAAGGAGCTGAACCGGTCACTGCTGTCCGCGCTACGGCGGGCAGAGATCTTGAGGTCGTGGAGGATCTCCAGACACCCGACTGCGCCGCCTTCATCGAGGGCTTCGCCCAGGGGCTCCCGGCGACTGTGCGAGTCGATCTTCTCCGAGGCACGAACCCCCATCACGTGTGGGAATCGGCCTTCACAGCCCTCGGCGAGGCTCTGAGGGGCGGCGATCAACCGGCACCTAGACTGGAGGCAGGCCCAGAGTCAGCTGAGCGCCCGCGATGATCATCTTCATGCCCTGCTCCCAGATTCGGTCGCCCGCGTAATCGCGGAAGCGCATCTGAGTCTCGCCCAGGGCGGTCTGGACGTCACGGGGCGAGGCGGACGACGCCGGCGCCTTCGTTGCAGCGTCGGTCACGAACAATCCAGTCGCGAACGCGTCGTTGACTGCGAGCAGTTCGAAAGCGCTCTCCGTCGAGATGCCCGTCTTGACCAGCACCTCGGTCGCGCGGAAGAGGTGGTCGATTACGGGCGGGCGGTCTACCGGCGAGGCCGCGACCAGCGCGAAGGCGTGCGGATGACGTTGCGCCATGCTGCGGTATGCATTGGACGCGCGCAGAAGGACGTCCGCCCAGGTGTCGCCCTCGATGTAGCGGAAGTCGATCTCGGCGAGGACGCGCGCAACGACGCCATTGAGCAGATCGCCCCTGTCCCAGACGTGGCTGTACAGGGTGGTCAGTCCACAAGCTATCTCGCCGGCAAGGCGCCTCATGGTGAGTGCGTCGAGGCCCTCCGCGTCGATGATGGCGAGAGCCGCGGTCACGATCTCGTCCCGCGTGAGTTCTCCCCGGCGTCGTCTATTGTGCTGTGCACTTGACATGGTTCGAGTATACGAGTAAATAGGTGCCGCAGATAGTAACGCTGTACCGAACTACGTTACTCTAAGTCGGAGAACCGGTCAGCATGAAGGGCGCGTACGGACCAGCCATAGCTCGTACCTCCCCCGCGCAGCTCCCGCGCGAATCCCGTCGTTGGGCGGGCGCCGGGAGCTTCGCCTCCCCCTCTCGCCCGCGTCTCGACGGACTCCGAANNAGAGGAGGGAGCCCGTGATTCTGGCATGTGAGTAGGAGATCGCTCCCGTCTTGCTGAGAAGGAGGCACTGATGTCTGAACAACTCACGTACGCCCGCAAGGCCAGCGGGCTCGTCCGCGGCCTTTCCATGTTCGATGCCTTCGGCATCGGCATCATGATCACCATGCCGCTGTTCACCGTCTGGCAGATGATCTACCTGGGCTACGGGCTTTTCCCGGGCGGTGAGATCATCATCGCCATCATCATCTCGATCGTCCTGATCGGCATCACCTCGCCGATCGTCTGGGGGATGCTGGGCGGCACCATGCCGCGTAGCGGCGGCGAGTACGTGTTCAACTCGCGCATCCTGCACCCGGTGGTCGCCACCGGAGCGAGCATGGCGCAGTTCTTCGCCGGCTTCTACTGGCAGTTCCTCATCGCGACCTGCTTCGCCGTACCCGGAATCCAGCTTCTCGCCACGATGCTCGGCTGGAACGGCGTCGCTGCCTGGGTGTCGGGTAAGTGGGGCACGTTTGCGGTTTCCATGGCGGTCCTCGCCGGCTCGTTCCTGACGATCGCCTTCGGCATGCGCGTTTACAAGGCGGTCCAGAAGCCGCTCATCTTTCTCGCCGTCGGCGGTCCGGTCGTGCTCTGTATCGCGCTGACCTTCTCCTCGAAGGCCAGCTTCGTCGCCTACTGGAACAGGATCTCCGCGCGGTACGGCTCGGTGGATTTCAACCACTTCGTCGGCACCGTTGGCCACGGCTATGGGGCACGGATCCCGACCACGTGGACGTGGGGAGCGACTTTCGGCCTCATGACGGGCGTCTTCGTCCTGTTCGTCTACAACTACCTCATCGTCTACGTGGGCGGCGAGATCAAGCAGCCGAGCAAGTCCATCTTTGGGGCCAACATCCTCACCATCGCGGTCTCGGGCCTCATTGGCCTGTGGACCTGCATCGCCTTGATCCATGTGGTCGGCGAGCAGTGGCTGCGCGCCGCCGGCATGAACGAGTTTCTGAACGGCGTCCCCGGCTACAAGCTGCCCTACGCGTCGAGCTACATGGTGCTGTCGTGGGTGGCTTCGCACGGGAATTGGTTCGTCGCCCTGTGCGCCTTCCTCGGCATGGCCGCGGTCGTCTATCTCGAGGTCACACTCTCGATGATGGCCATGGCCCGCATCATGTTCGCCTGGGGCATGGACCGCATGGGTCCGAAGTGGTTCACGGACATCAGCCCGCGCTTTGCAGCTCCGATGAAGAACTACGTCTTCGGTTTGGTCGTGATGGCGGTCGGCACGGGCCTCTACGTGCTCTGGTTCACGAGCGCTCTGACGGGTCTGGCCGCGACCGGCATGCAGCTGGTCTCGCTGTTCCTCATCACCGGCATCTCGGCCGTCGTGCTTCCCTATCGTAAGAAGCTGCGCAACATCTGGAACTCGTCGCCCTACCACACCTGGAAGATCCTCGGGGTCCCCATCCTGGCCATCTCGGGCTGCATCTATGTGGTCTACATCTGCGCCATGATCTACTACGCCTTCATCGACCCCACATCGCGCGACGTGACCGGCAAGAACATGATCACCTTCGCCGTGGCCTGGGCTGCCGGCATCGCCTGGTACCTCGGCTGGCGGAGGTATAACAAGGTCAAGTCGGGCGTCGACATGTCGATCGCCTACGGGGACCTGCCGCCCGATTGACCGGCGCTCAGCCCGCGCGAGCAAAGGAAGGCGCCGGCCATTGGCCCCCGTGGCCGGCGCCTTCTCTCACAGGTTCGACCGGCCGCGGGCGCTGAGGGGCCTCGTGACCACGATGGAGGACGTATGACCGACCCGTGCTACCTGTCCGCGACGGAGGCTCTGCGCCTCTTTCGCTCCAGAGGACTCTCTCCGGTCGAGCTTATGGAGGCGGTGATCGCGCGCGCCGAGGCCGTCGAGCCGACGGTCAACGCCTTGTGCGCCACGTACTTCGACAGAGCGATGGACCAGGCGCGAGCGGCAGAAGCCGCCTACATGGGCAAGGGTGAGAGGCTGCGGCCGCTCACCGGGATTCCCGTGGCGATCAAGGAGGAGATGCCGATCGAGGGAGAGCCCTGGCAGCTCGGCTCGCTCACTCGCGTCGGCGAGGTCGCCGATCACACCAGCATGCTGGTCGAACGCGTGCTGGCGGCGGGCGGCATCGTGCATGCGCGCACCACAACGCCCGAGTTCTCGTGCGCCGCCTTTACGCACTCGCGCCTCTGGGGCGTGACGCGCAACCCCTGGAACCCCGAGTACGCGGTGGGCGGCTCCTCCGGCGGCTCCGGCGCTGCGCTCGCCAGCGGCACGGCGACACTCGCCAGCGGCTCGGACATCGGCGGCTCGATCCGCATCCCCTCCGCCTTCAATGGGGTGGTCGGTTTCAAGCCGCCCTACGGCCGGGTGCCACAGGATGCGCCGTTCAACCTCGACACCTACTGCCACGAGGGCCCGCTTGCAAGGACGGTCGCCGACTGCGCTCTCTTCGAGAGCGTGATCGCCGGACCGGACTCCCGCGACCTGACCTGCCTCTCGCCCAAGGTTGAGATCCCCGAGGAGCTGGACGGCATCGCGGGCATGAGGGTGGCGCTGGTCGTCGCGCCACCAGGGTGGCCGATCGACCCGGACGTGGCGGCCAATACGCGGGCCGCAGCCGCGGCGTTCGCGGAGGCCGGCGCCGCCGTAGAAGAGGTCGAGCTGCCGATCAGCAGGGAGCTCCTCATGAAGGCCGTAATGATCCACTTCGGCGCGATGTTCGGCGCCGACATCATGTCCACGGTCGTGCAACATCGCGACTTGGTGAACCCGTATGCGATCTACCTGGCCGAGCATTCCACGAACGCGCTACGTGAGTCCAGCTTCGCGGAGGGCGTGGCGCTTGAGTCGGCGATCCTGAAGGAGATCGGTAAGATCTTCGCCGGGCACGAGCTACTCCTGGCACCGACCTTGCTCACCCGCGGCTTCATCGCCGGCGACGACTACGCAGACCACGGCCTGACGATCGGCAGCGAGTACGTGGAGGACTGGGTGCTGGCGATGCTCACGCTGCTGTTCAACGTCGCCAGCCGCTGTCCGGTGCTCAACGTGCCCTCGGGTTTCGCCGACAACGGCGTGCCCACGGGCCTGCAGATCGCGGGCCGGCCCTACGAAGACGTGAGTGTCTTCCGCGCCGGCGCCGTCTACGAGCGTCTGCGTCCCTGGCTCGACACCCCCGAGCACCGGCCGCTGCAAGTGCAAGAGGGCGGGGCAGACGCGCATCAGGGAGGTTATCGGTGAGCGACATGACGAAGCGTGAGGAGCGGCTCATAGCCCGCATCCGCGACGGTCGCGACGAGCTGACGGCGCTTGCCGCCGAGCTCATCACTTGCGACACGACCGCCCGAGATCCGGGCGACCCGGCACGCGATGAGGAGAAGCTGCAGAAGATCCTCGCCGCACGTCTGCGAGCAATCGGCGCCGAGGTCCAACTGTTCGAACCGCAGGCCATCGTCGCGGGGCAGTCGCCGACCATTCCGTTCGCCCTGGACTTCAAGGGGCGGCCGCAGCTGATCGCCAGACTGCCCGGTTCGGGCGGTGGCCGCTCGCTCGTGCTCAACGGCCATATCGACGCAGTACCTCCCGGCGACCTCACGCAGTGGTCGGTCGACCCGTTCAAGGGCGTGGTCCGCGACGACCAGCTGTGGGGACGCGGCGCCAACGACATGAAGGGGGGTATCGCTGGCTTTCTGTTTGCCCTGGAGTGCCTGCAGCGCGAGGGTATCGCCCTGAAGGGTGGCGTCGTCTTTTGCACCAACACCGATGAGGAGTCCTCGGGGGCCGGCGGTCAGGCTCTTGTCGCCAGGGGCGTGTCGGGCGACGCGGGCATGTGCGCCGAACCGACGAACTTCGATGCCTGGATCGCCTGTCGCGGCTATCTGATTGTCTCGGTGAAGGTGCGCGGCCGGGCAGGCCACGCCGAGATGCCCATGCCGCACTGGCAGGCGGGCGGCGCTGTCAATGCCATCGACAGGCTTGAGGTCGTCCTCGGGGCGATCAGGCGTCTGCGCGAGGACTGGCGCACGCGTCCCGACCATGAGCATCCGCTCCTGGCGCCGGGCGATATCGTGCCGACGCAGGTCACAGGCGGCGAATGGCCGGTCACTTATCCGGCGCTCGTCACTCTGCTCTGCGACGTGCAGTACACACCGTCTCGGGTGGGCAGTGAGGGTTACTGCGTCCCGGTCCGCGACGAAATCACGGCCCGCCTCAGCGCGGCTGCCGCTTCCGACCCCTGGCTTGCCGAGCGTCCGCTGGAGTTCGAGTTCCTCGGCGAGGCGGTACCGGCCGAGATCGCGCCCGACCATCCGCTGGTGGTCACGGCACTCCAGGCCGCCAGCGACGTCGGACGTCGGGGGAAGGTAGGCGGCCTCGACTCGTGGCACGATCCGGCTACCTTCGTCAGGGCTGGCACACCGATGTTCTCGTTCGGGCCGGGAGGGTTTGGGACTGCACACGCGCTCGACGAGAGGGTGTCGATCGACGACCTTGTCGACCACAGCGCAGCCACGGCTCTGGTCGCGATGCGGTTCTGCGAAACATGAATCGCAGTCTCACCGAACGCGGTTCACTGCCCCGCCCGCCCGGTGTCTGCATGTCGTCCTGGGACGCAGGCTACCTATGGGCGTGACGGCGTCGTCGACAGGGGATGGTGCAGGATGAGCAGACAGGAAGACCATGGGGGCCAGGTCGACCTTGCCCTTCTGGGATTTGGCGTTCGGACGCTCGACGGGGAGCGGCCGTTTGCCACAGCCGTGGCGATCCGCCGAGGAACCATCGTCGCTGTAGGCCCTGACGACGAGATCAAAGCCAGCTGCGGCACTGCCACCCGGGTGATCACGGGACCCGGCGCCGTCGTGCCCGGCCTCGTCGATTCCCATAGCCACGTTCTGAGTGCCGGCAGCTTCGTCCGCGGTGCGGACTTGACCACAGTACACTCGCTTGACCAGCTTCACTCTGCCCTTGCGACAGAGCGCGAACGGGTCGGTGACAGCGGCTGGATCCTGGGCTGGGGTCTCGAGTACAACGTCTTTGGTGATTCGCCGATGTCGTCTGATCACGTCGAGGACGCTGTGCTGGGCCAGCCTGCCCTGTTGCGCACCATGGACGCCCACACCGGTCTGGCCAACCGCGCAGCCCTCGACCTTGCCGGTGTCCACGGGCCGCGGGAGTTCGAGGACGGCTCCGAGATTGTCTGCCGAGACGGCGCTCCCACCGGCGAACTCAGGGAGATGAGCGCCATTGCGCTGGTCGCAGATGTGATTCCCGTGCCAAGCAGCAGCGAGAGCAAAGCTGCAGCCCAGGAGGTCTTGCAACGTTACGTCTCGCACGGCGTGACCTGTATCCACCAGATGGACGGGGACGACTTCACTTTCAAGCTTGCCGAGGAGCTGGAACACGAAGGCAGGCTCGACTTGCGGCTAGTCATCTCGGTCTGGCACAAGCCCGAGACCAGCCCTGAGGAAACGGAGGCGCAGCTTGCCATGCGCGACCTTCATGGCAAGCTCTGGCGCGGCGGTGTGGTCAAGATGTTTGGCGACGGTGTGATCGACACGGGCACGGGCTGGCTCCTCGAACCCGACACGCGAGGTGGCTCGCTGACGCCCTTCTGGCCTGAGCCCGCGCGTTACTCGGAGTCCGTTGTGCGCTTCTCGCAGGCCGGCTTTCAGGTGGTCACTCACGCGACGGGCGACGGCGCCGTTCGCAGTGCGCTTGACGCCTACGACAGGGCCGGCGCAAAAGGACCCTTTCGTCATCGCATCGAGCACATCGAGACGTTGCCGGACGAAGAGCTGCGGCGCTTCGCTCAAGAGGGCGTGGTGGCCTCGATGCAGCCGCTGCACATGCAATGGCGCAAGCCCGATGGCTCGGACTGGTGGGCTTCGTTGCTTGGACCCGAACGAACGTCCCACGCGTTTCGCTGCCTCGATCTCCTGATGACCGGCGCGATTGTGCCACTTGGGTCGGACTGGCCCGTGGCCGGCCTCGATCCCCGCGAGGGCATGGCTTGGGCGCGGCTGCGTCGGACGCCCGGGGACGACGGCTTCGTGTTCGAGCCGCAGCAGTGCTTGAGCGGTCTACAGGCGTTGCACGGCTACACGACGATGCCGGCGGCGGCAGTGGGGGAGTCGTTGAGCTCTGGACGGATCAGCCCTGGGCTTCGTGCCGACCTGACCATCTTTGCCGAAGACCCCGTCGATTGTGACCCAGACGACCTGGTCGATCTCCCCGTGCTCATGACGATCGTGGACGGGCGCGTGGTCTGGACAGCTGCGGAGATGGCCGCCAGGCTATGACGTGCCGCCTGAGATCGCGAGCGTGGCGCGGCCGTAGGGCAACAGATTCACTTCAGCGCCGATCGAGAGGTGAACACCCATGACCAGTCACCTTGCGCCCAGACCGCACAATGGGGCCTCGTGACTCCTTGCCAGGAGGAGCCGACCGGACACGGTGGTGAGCTTTGGCGGCTTGACGCGACGACGCTCGCCGGCATGCTGGCGGGTGGCGCCGTCTCTGCCCGTGAGGTCGTCCGTGCGTTTCTGGACCGCGTCTCCCAGGTCGACGAGCAGCTCAACGCGATCCCCACCCTCGTGGCGGAACGGGCATTGGCCGAGGCTGACGCAGCTGACCGCCGGCGTGCCGCCGGCAAGCGCCTGGGCCTCCTCCACGGCCTTCCTATCGCCGTCAAGGATCTCGTCGACACCGCTGGCATAAGGACCACTTACGGCTCCCCGATCTACCGCGACCACGTACCTGCTGAAGACTCCCTGCTGGTCAAGCGGCTCAAGAAGGCCGGAGCGATCATCATCGGCAAGACCAACACGCCCGAGTTCGGCGCCGGCTCACAGACCTTCAACCCGGTCTTCGGACCCACGCGCAATCCCTACGACACCTCGCGCACACCCGGCGGCAGCAGCGGCGGTGCGGCGGCGGCCGTCGCGGCCTGCATGCTGCCCTTTGCCGATGGCTCCGACATGGGCGGCAGCCTGCGCAATCCGGCCAGTTTCTGCAATGTCATCGGGCTGCGTCCTACCCCGGGTCGAGTTCCCGAGGCCCCGACGACCGATGCCTGGGACCCTCTGTCCGTCTCGGGGCCCATTGCCCGTACGGTCGCCGATCTCGAACTGCTCCTCGCGGCCATGTCAGGGCCTGAGCCTGGCTCACCGCTGTCGCTCGTTCGCTTCGGGGCTCGGCGGCGGCAGCTATCGGGGCGACCTCTTCGTCTGGCGTGGAGCTGGGACCTCTGCGGCCTGCCGGTGGCTTCGCAAGTGACCGCAGTCCTGCGCAAGGCTCGCGACCGCATCGACGGGCTTGGCTGGGAGATCGAAGAGGCCGAGCCCGACCTGAGGGAGGCCGACGAAGCCTTCGATGTACTGCGGGCGTTCAGCTTCGCATCTGACTATCGCGCAGAGTACGAGCAGCACCGGGAGCTCCTGAAGGAGACACTCGTGGCCAACATCGAGGCGGGACTGCGGCTGACACCGTTGCAGATCGCCGCAGCGCAAAGCAAGCGCACAGCGATCTTCGCAAGCACGGCGGCGTTCTTCTCACGCTTCGATGTGCTGGCTGCGCCGGCCACTCAGGTCGCACCGTTTGCCGTCGAGATCGAGTGGGTCGATGAGATAGACGGTCATCATCTGGCGACCTACACGGACTGGATGCGCTCGTGCTCGCGCATCACCGTCACGGCACATCCCGCCGTGTCGGTGCCCTGCGGCTTTACCGATGATGGCCTGCCTGTAGGGCTGCAGCTCGTTGGACGCTACGGCGACGAGACCGGCTTGCTCGCGGTCGCCGAGCAAGTCATGGAAGCGACGGGCGCCGGGGCGCGGCGCCCGTCGCTCTAGGCCTATGCTCGCGCGGGCGACGTGGGCCGCCTCGCGCCACGAATCCGAGCCTCTGCATCTTCACATCGCGCCCCATGGCGGCTGCCGCTCTCGACACCGCAGTCGCGATAGGGTAGTCGCAGCGCTGCCGCCTGTCCTGGCACATCCGGATCATCGAAGCGCGTGCGGCAGCGAGTCGTCAAAGGGCGTCCACAGTGAGTGACCGTACCGAGCCGGCGGGAGCCGCAAAGTCAGACAAGGCGCTGGCGTCCCGACGGATCGTCGTGGCCGCGATCATCGGATTGCTCGCCGGCTTTTTGGCCGGCATGTTTGGAGTGGGCGGCGGCATTCTCATTGTGCCGGCACTCGTCCTGGTACTCGGCGTGAAGCAACGCCTGGCTCACGGCACGTCCCTGGCGGCCATCATCCCCATCGCGGTGGTAGGAGTCGTCGGCTATGCCGCCGCGGGCTCCGTTGACTGGGTCGCCGCGGTCATTCTTGCCGCGGGAAGTGCGCTCGGGGCCATCGCCGGCACTCACGGTCTTCAGAGGCTGCCACAGCGGGCCTTGCGTCTGGCCTTCTCGGTGTTCCTGATCGCGAATGCCATCAGTCTCTTCCTGACCCTGGGGTCATCCGGCCCGCAGAAGGGCCTGAGTGTCGCAACCGGCCTCGGGCTGCTGCTCATAGGCCTCGTTGCCGGGACCATCGCGGGACTCCTGGGAGTCGGTGGCGGAGTCGTCGTCGTTCCCGCGCTGATCCTGCTGATCTCGATGGGCGTGGCGAAGGCCAAGGGTACTTCACTAGCAGTGATCGTTCCCACGGCTGTTGTCGGGACATTGAGAAACCTGCGAGCGGGCAACGTGGACCTGGTACTGGCCGCGGTCGTCGGGATCACCGGGATGGCGTCGACCTACGTTGGCACGAAGCTGGCCATGGAGATGAGTCCGCGCCTCTCAAAGACCCTCTTCGCCTGCCTGCTCATTGCTATCGTTGCTATTAGCTTTGTTGGGGCCAGGTCATCAAAGGACGTCGTCTCCGAAGTCGGTCCAACAGCCTCGTAGGGCATCAGAGCCGATGTCGGTTGCGGACTGTGCCGCCGGAGCGTCACCGGCCCTGAGGTGATCGTCATGCGGTGTAGCCTGCGATGGCGGCGGCTGCAGCTCCTGATGCGACAAGGCGAACTCAAACGGCGAGCCCTCG
The DNA here is from genome assembly GCA_003164655.1 of Actinomycetota bacterium. GTDB lineage: Bacteria > Actinomycetota > Thermoleophilia > UBA2241 > UBA2241 > Bog-752. The sequence goes on along the minus strand of PLTW01000047.1, from coordinate 12,855 downwards.
ACGCTGCCGTTTGCGACGCCCGGGACCGCGAACTGCGCTTAACAGGTATCAGGTCCGAGAATCTGCTCGACGAGGTTGCCGACTTGATGACGTACCTGCAGGTCGGTCCAGCCTTCCGCAGAGACCATGTGATCGATCAGGTCGATGCGCGCGAGGGAGAGCAGCGCATGGGCAGTCCAGCTCGCGCGCTCGGGGCCCATGATGTCGACGAGCAGCTCGCAGAACAGGGTATGGGCGGACTTGTAGTTCGGCGTGTCGAAGAAGGAGCTGCGGGAGGGACGCCGCTCGATCCGCTCGAGCGCGAGCGTGATCTGCCGGTTGTTCAGCTTGGCCTCGACTATGGCGTCGTGGACGGCGGCAATGCGCTCGCGGGCTGGCGTGGCCGGACCCAGTGGCGGTGGACCTGTGGCGATGGCCTCGGTCAGCGCGGCCATCCGGGTCTCGAAGACCGCGCGCAGCAGCCCGGCCCTATCGCCGTAGCGACGGAACACCGTGCCCTTGCCCACGCCGGCCGCAGCCGCGACATCATCCATCGTGACTGCCAGGGGATCGGAGGTCGTCGCGAACAGAATGCCGGCGGCATCGAGGATCGTCCGCCGGTTGCGGGCCGCGTCAGCTCGTTCCCTGACAGCCAACTTCGCTCCTCGCATCTCGTGGGCTCAGCGCTGCTGGACTCGTATCGGTCCTGGGTCGAGGAGTACGCGGGGACGCACGCCCCGGCCTGTCACATGCGAAACTCGGCGGCGGCAAACTCGCGAAACGAACGAGGCGCTGTGCCGGTCACACGCTCGACGGTATCCGTGGTGCGGTCCTCGATCCCGGACGCGATCGCGGTGTCCATGGTGGCCAGGAACCGGGCGGCTGCCGAGGGCAGGCCAGTGGCTTCGTAGATGGAGCACAGCTCCTTGGCGTCGAGGCGCACATGCGTGATCGTGCGCCCGCTGGCCTCGCTCAGACTCACGGCGACTTGGTCGTAGCTCAGAGCCTCAGGCCCGGTGAGGATCAAATCGGCGTTTGGCGGGGCGGGGGAGAGGAGCGCTGCGACGCCGACGCGGGCGATGTCGCCGGCATCGATGAAGCCGACGCGGCCGCTGCCGGTCGCCGTGCGGATGACAGAGTCGGCGCGGATGCCCTGGGCATGAGGGTGGTTGCCGGTGACGTTCTGCATGAACCAGCTGGGGCGCAGAACGGCCCATTCGTCGAACATCTCGGCGATGGCCTTGTGCACGACCCCCGGGCCCGGGCCACCGGCGGGCACGACAGAGTTGCTGAGCAGTACCACCCGGCGAACGCCTGCGTTGCGCGCGCGTTCCAGGAAGGGCAGCATGACCGCCTGCGGGTCGGCGTCGCGACTGGGTGGGACGAGGTACATGCGCTTGACGCCGGCGAGCGCGCCGGAGTGAGTGTCGGCATCGTACCAGTCGAACCGGGTCGCCAAGGTTCCGCGCGGCCCGGTCGCGGAGCGGTTGGCCGCGGTCACGGCGGCTCCTCGCGCCACCAGGAGGCCGGCCAGCCGGCTGCCAGTAGTTCCACTCGCACCGGTGACAAGAACGCGTCCGACTGGCCGGCCTGACGACATCGCCCGTCTACGCCTCGGCCTCGACGCTGAGCGCCTTCAGCGGGTTCCAGTAGTCGCGATAGCGCGCAATCCGGCCGTCGCGCACGGTCAGCACGACGACGTAGGACATCTCGTAGGGTTCGTCGGTGTCCTTGACCCTGCCGGCTGCGGTCATCTCGAAGATGGCAACGTCGGGATCCACAGTCTGGTGAGTCTCCAGATCGCTCAGCCGCTCGAAATCGACGCGTGACGGTACGGCCGCGAGGTACTCGCCGAGGGCCCGCTTGCCCTCGACCTTGCTGGGCCGTCCCGGAGGGGCGAAGGGAAACTCGAAGACGACATCGTCGGTGCACAGATCCAGCCAGGCCTGCACGTCGCTGGACTGCATGGCGTGCAAAGCCTGCCGGAAGATCTCGATTGGGGAAGGTGCGGTCATTCTGCCCCCTCTTCAGTGCTAGACGGACCGCCGGTCCGATTGGAGTATACGGACTGCAAGTCCGTTTGGCAAGTGGTGCAGATACCTTCACTGCGCTAACGTGCAGAACATGACCGTCGAACAGATCGTCAGCGAAGGCCTGTGCATGGAGTGCGGCAACTGTGCCGGGCTCTGTCCCCATGGGGCTGTCGAGATGCGCTGGAGCCTGGCTCGGGGGTGGCTTCCCTGGGTCAGCCAGGAGCGCTGCAAGGACTGTGGCGCCTGCCTCGCCGTTTGCCCGGCAGGCGGCCTCGACTTTGGCAAGACGGCCTGGTGGCGAGCGGCCAACGAGGGTGCGCCCGCCCCCGACTTCCTCGGTCCCTGGCGCAGCCTGTGGTTCGGCTGGGCGACAGACGAAGAGATCCGTTACCAGGGAGCGTCCGGCGGCGTTGCCACGGCGATCCTCCTGGGTGCGCTCGCAGACCGGGCGATCGACGCTGCCGTGGTTGTCCGCCCCAGCCAGAGCCACGCCTTGGCCATGGAGCCCTTCGTGGCCCGCTCAGCCGAGCAGATCGCTGCCTGCCGTGGCTCGAAGTACAACATGGTGGCGCTCAACGTCGCCCTGCGCGAGGTGCTCGCTCGTCCGGGCCGCTACGCGCTGGTCGGCCTGCCATGCCACATCCAGGGGCTGCGCCTGGCCCAGCGTCGCGACCGGCGCTTGGCCGAGCGTGTCGTGCTCGCCCTTGGCATCTTCTGCGGCTGGAGTGCGGAGCCGCGGGCCACGGCCCTCGCTGCCAGGCGTCTCGGCCTCGAACCAGGCGATCTGGCCGACGTGCGCTACCGGGGACCCGGCTGGCCGGGGGGCCTGCGCCTGCAGACGAAGGTCGGCCTGGTGCGCGAACGGCCCTACCCCGACTACTACGACGACGATCGCGCCATGAGGGCCTTCACGCCGCCGCGCTGCCGCCTTTGTCCCGACGGTCTCGCCGAGCTTGCCGACATCTCGGTCGGTGACGCCTGGCTCGAGCGCTTCCAGGGTTCGGTCGGCGTCTCGGACCTGATCGTGCGCACGCCGGCGGGGGAGGCGCTGAACAAGCGACTCGCCAGCGAGTACCTGACCCTGGTCCCCGCCGGTCCCTGCGAGATGCTGCGCTCGCAGCGCGAAACGCACGAGCTGAAGCGCAAGGTCTGGCGTGGGCGCATGTGGCTGCGCGACCGGGCCGGGCGCACAGTCCCGGTCTATCCCGGTCTGCCCGACCGAGCGCAACTGAGCGACAAACTGGTCGGCCTTCGAGACGCCGCCGATGAGGTCGTGCAGCGCAAGGTCGCCGCCTTGCGTTTCGGTCTCTAGCTCACGTCATCCAGCGCACCCCGTTCGACCGACACGCCGACTCAGGGGGCCTGATCGGCGAGTAACAGTCGTGCCATGTCGGCCAGCAGAGCGAACACCGCGTCGCGGTCGACTCCGTCGGGGTCGACCGCGACCTGCAGCGCAAGCCCGTCGATGACCGCGACGATCATGCTGGCGAGGGCCTGGAGGCGACGATCGCGGGGGGTGTCGCCGGGGCGCGAGCCGGCGGGGCGCAGTCCGGTGATCTCGAGCGTGCTGCTGCGCGCCAGGTCGTAGTCGTCGGCGAGCTTCTCGCGCACGACGGGGTCGCGAAACCCGTGGGATGCGAGCTCGGCGAGGCCGATGGCGATGAGCGGGTCGGCGATGAGGTCGCCCAGGCCGCTGACATAGGCATGGAGGCGCTCGTCGAGTGGCTCGATGTTCTTTGTCCGCTCGACGAGGGCCTCCCAGGGCTCGATCTGCAGGCGGTCCCAGACGGCATGGATCAGGCCGGCCTTGCTGGCAAAGAGACGGCGTACCGTGCCGGGCGAGACGTTCGCCTCGAGGGCCACGTTCTCGATGGTCAGGGCGTCGAAGCCTCGTTCGATGAGCAGCCGGCGGGCCACGATGATGATATGCAGAGCAGTCGGCGAGAGGTCGTTCAGCCACTGGCCGAGCGGACCTTGCGGGTTTGAGTAACGCCGCGGGCGGCCGCGGCGCGGCGTGTCCTTGCCGCTCACGTCGACTGACGGCTCACTGGGCTTTCGTTCCCTGAAACGGCTCGGCCATTTCATGTCCTTGACAGACGGCCTGCGTACCGTAGCTTCGCCAGTGTAGCGCACAGGTCGGGGCGCGGCCCAGAACGCCTCGTCGTCTCGGAGCAGGGGGTCTGTCATGAGGCAGAGAATCCGTCTTTCGCGGGTCGGCCCGACGCTCGTCGTGGCCGCAGTGCTCACTGCCGGGGTCGTCTGGGGCGTGGTCGGCGCGCTGGCGTCGAGCACGCCGCCGTCGCCCGTCGCCGGCGCGACCGTCCTGCACGTCGGCTGGACGGCCGAGCCCGACAACCTGAATCCGTTCATCGGCTACGAGTCGTCGGCCCTCGAGATCTTCCATCTCAACTACGATTTTCTCGTTGGGTTCAGGGCAAGCGATCTGCAGCCCGTTCCCGAGCTGGCCACCAGCTGGTCGCACTCCCCCGACGGCAAGACCTGGACGTTCAACCTTCGCCATGGCGTGACCTGGCAGGACGGCGTGCCGTTCACGGCCAGCGACGTGGTCTTCACGTTCAATTACATCATCAAGAACCAGCTGACCAACTTCACGACCTACACCGAGTTCATCAAGAAGGTCGTGGCCGTCAACCAGTACACGGTGCGCTTCGACTGCAGCGAGCCCAAGTCCAACATGCTGGGCATGGTCGTGTGGATCATGCCGGAACACATCTGGTCGAAGATCTCGGGCAAGGCGGCGGCCAACGGCTTTGCCAACAATCCGCCGATCGTCGGCACGGGGCCCTTTCAGACCGTGCAGTGGGTCAAGGGCAACTACGTGCGCATGGTCGCCAACAAGCACTACTGGCGAGGGGCTCCCAAGATCGACGAGATCATCTTTCAGTACTACACCAACGCGGACACCATGGCCTCCGACCTCAAAGCCGGCACGCTGCAACTTGCCTGGGACATACCGCAGGCCCAGGCTTCGAGCCTGAACGGCGCGGACGGCCTGACCGCGATCGGCGGCGTGCTGAACGGCTTCGACGAGCTGGGCTTCAACTGCTTCAGCGGACCGACGTCGCTGGGCAACCCTGCGCTGCGGGACTGGCGGTTCCGGCAAGCCCTGCAGTGGGCGGTCGACAAGAACAAGATCGTGCAGATCGGCTACGAAGGGCACGCGACGCCCGCCACGACGATCATTCGTTCCGGATACTACAAGCCGCCCCTGGACTGGCACTGGCAGCCGCCGGCTGATCAGACCTACACCTTCGACCTGACCAGGGCCGGCCAGATGCTCAGCGCCGCCGGCTACCCGCTGAGGAACGGCGTGCGTCTCGACAAGCAGGGCAAGCCGATCGTGCTGCGCCTGTTCGCCCGCAGTGAGTCGGAGACCGACCAGACGGTCGCCAAACTGATCGTCGGCTGGCTCAAACAGATCGGCCTGAAGGTCGATCTGACGATCATGGACGAGGGTTCGCTCACGTCAAAGATCTTCAACACCAACAGCGCCGGCCAGTATGCTCCGGACTACGACATGTTTCTCTGGTACTGGTACAGCGACCCCGACCCGGATTTCATGCTGTCGGTACTCACCCGGAGCCAGATCAACGGCTGGAGCGACACCGGCTTTTACGATCCCCAGTACGACCGCCTGTACGCTCGACAGCAGGTCACGGTCGATTCCCAGGCGCGCCAGCGGATCGTCTGGGCCATGCAGCAGCTCATCTATCAGAAATCTCCTTACGTCCCGCTGGTCTACCCGCAGTGGCTCGAGGCCTACAACACCAGGGACTGGACGGGCTGGGTGCGCTCTCCGGCCGGGGACGGGACCGTCTTCTACACCGAGTACAACATCGATACGTTCCTTTACGTCCACCCGGTGCCGGCGACGACCGGCGGCGGCGGCGGTTCGACCGGACTATGGGTCGCGATCGCGGTCGTCGTGATCGCCGGGCTCGGGGTCGTCCTGGTCGTCAGGAGACGTGGCGGGCGGCGGACCGTGGAGGAGGCCTGATGAGGGCGAACAGTCACCGACGGAGTGCGACATGCGTACGCTGAGCTGGGATGATATCGAGGACATTCTGGCCGGGGCGACGATTCTCGGCTGCGGCGGGGGCGGCGAGCTTGCCGAGGGCCGCGAGCAGATGCGGCGCGCCTACGACGCCGGACACCAGGTGAGACTTGTGGCCGCGGACGAGCTGTCCGCCGAGGCGCTCGTCTCCTGCCCTTACGGTGTGGGCGCCATGCTCGTCGGCGACGAGGCCGCCTATGGTGGCCGGCCGTTCGCCGACGAGCATCCCGGAGTGCTGGCCGTGCGGGCGCTGGCCGAGCATCTCGGCAGCGACTTCGCCGCCCTGATCTGCGGCGAGCTCGGTGGCACGAGCATCGCCGACGCCTTCTACCCGGCGGCGATGCTCGGTCTGCCGATCGTCGATGCCGACCCTGTCGGCAGGGCCGTACCCGAGCTCGAGCACTCCCTCTTCTACGTGCACGGCGTGCCGATCGCTCCCCAGGCGGTGGTCAACGAGATCGGCGACACGGTGCTGATCACCCGGGTGGCCGACGACCTGCGGGCCGAGGCGCTCGTGCGGGCCCTGTCCGTGGCCAGTCGCAATCTGGTTTGGGTCGCCGATCATGCCCGTGCGTGGGGCGAGCTTCGCGGGGCCGCCGTCCTGGGGTCGATCGGCGCCTCGCTCGCCGTCGGCGCCGCGTGGCGGCAGGCGAGGGCCGGCGGCGCCGACGTGCCGAGCGCCGTAGCGGCCGCCGCCCACGGCGCCGTCGTCTTTCGCGGTCGGCTCGAATCGCAGGTCACTGCCGACGCCGACGGATTCACGGTTGGAGACACCCGCATCGCGGGGCGCGGCGACGACGATGGCGCGGCCTACCGCATCTGGTTCAAGAACGAGAACCTGATGGCGTGGCGCGACGACGTGCCGGACGTCATGTGCCCCGACCTCATCTGCGTCTTGGACGAGGCTACCGGAGCGGTCGTGACCAACCCGTTCGCGACCGGCGGCGCCGGCGTGGCCGTCGTCGGCCTGCCGGCGCCGCCGCAGTGGCGGACCGCGAAGGGGATCGCCACCCTTGGCCCGCGCCATTTCGGCTTCGACGTCGAGTTCGTGCCGCTCGAGGAGCGCGTCTCCGCCCGGACGGGGTCCTGAGCGCCCGGCCGGTGGGGCAGCGCGGCACGGTCACCTCCGCTATACTGCGTTCGTGCCTCTGATCAGTCGCATCCTCCCCGAGCAACTCTACGCGCGACGCTGGCAGCTGCTCGCCCTGACCTCGGTGGGCGCCTTCATGGGACCCCTCGACGGCTCCATCGTCTCGGTGGCGCTGCCCAAGATGGGTCGCAGTCTCCATCTGAGCTTCACCGCCTCGATCTGGGTCCAGGCCGCCTATCTGCTCGTCATGGCGGTGTTTCTCATACCGCTGGGGCGCCTCGCCGACCAGCGCGGCCGCGTGCACTACTACCTGGCCGGCATCGCCGTCTTCACGATCGGCTCGCTGTTCTCGGCGCTCAGCATGAACGTGACCTGGCTGATCGCCAGTCGCGCCCTGCAGGGGGTAGGAGCGGCGCTGCTCGTGGCCACCTCGGCGGCGATCGTCACCGCTGTCTTTCCGCCGCAGGAGCGGGGCCGAGCCCTGGGCATCAACGTCATGGCGGTCTACCTCGGACTGAGCGTAGGACCGCCGCTCGGCGGCTTTCTCACCGACCACTTCGGCTGGCGCTCGATCTTCTTTGTCAACCTGCCCATCGGCATCGCCGTCGCGGCCTGCGGCTACCTGCTTCTGCCGCGCCACGAGCTCGGCGACGAGCGCGCCATGCACCCGGACCCGCTGGGGACGGGTCTCTGGGGCCTGGCCCTCGTCTGCCTTCTGGTACCGATGACCTTTGCCTCGCAGTGGGGCTGGACGTCGCCTCGCACCCTGGGCCTGCTGGCCATCGCCGCCGCCGCCCTGGCGGTGTTCATCGCGGCTGAGCGGCGCGTGGCCGACCCGCTGCTCGACCTCGACCTGCTCTTTCACAATCGCCTTTTTGCGGCCGCCAACGTCGCCGCCCTGCTCAACTACATGGCTCTCGGCGCCATCACCATCCTGACGGCGGTCTACCTCGAGGTCGTGCAGGGACGCTCGGCGGGCCTCACCGGCTGGCTGATGCTCGCCCAACCGGCCGTGATGGCCGCCCTGAGTCCTTTCAGCGGACGCCTGAGCGACAGGGTCGGTTCACGCCTGCTGGCCAGCGGCGGCATGGCCATCGTGGCCCTCGGCATGCTGCTTCTGGCGACCATGCCCACCTCGTCGGGCCTCGTGCGGGTGATGGCCAGTCTCGGCGTCGTGGGGCTCGGCATGGCCGCCTTCAGCGCCCCCAACATGAGCGCCATCATGGGCAGCGTGCAAAAGCGGCAGCTCGGCTTGGCGAGCGCCTTCGTCGGCACCATGCGGGTCACCGGCCAGGCGCTCAGCGTGGCTGTTCTGGGCGGGATCGCAGCGAGCGCCCTGGGGCCGGCGGGCGGTCGCCTGCTGCTGACCCTCGGCACGCCGGTGCCGGGCCAGAACCGCGCCGCGGCGCTGGCGTCGGCCGCCTACGTGCTGCTGCACTTCGCCCGTGGCTACCGCTACGCGATGCTGACCGGCGCCGGCCTCGCCCTGGTGGGCGCGCTTGCCTCGCTGACTCGCGGCCAGCACGTGCCGTCTCGCCCTTAGTCCCGGCCGAGCGCCACCAGGTGCGTCTTTAGTCCCGGCCGAGCGCCACCAGGTGCGTCTCGAGCCGGGGGCCTCCCTTCGGCAGGCCGAGCTTGCGCCGTACGTTGGCCCTGTGGAAGGCGACCGACGACGACGAGATGTGCAGCGCTTCGGCGATCTCGGCGCTGGTCTTGCCCAGACGCACCAGATTGGCCACCTCGGTCTCGCGCCGGGTGAGAGGCAGACCCGAGGCATGGGGGCCGGCGAGGCGCTCGGCGAAGGGGCCGATGATCTCGCGCGGGTTGACCCGCACTGCCTCGACTTCGAGCCGCTCGGCCTGGTGGCGCAGCGCCCGGCTGAGGCGGTCGAGGGAGGGGTCGATCAGGCGCTCGACGTTGCCGACGATGCGCTGTTCGAGCTCGCGCCGGTCCTGCTCGCGCTGTTCGAGCAGCACGCGCAGCGCCGTGTTGCGCTCATCGAGGATGGTCGTCTGGCGCCGTAGCGCGCGCGCCGTGTAGGCGAGCTCCTCCTGCATGGCCTGCTGCGCCGTGATGTCGGTGCCCAGTAGAAAGCAGCAGCGCCGCTCGCCCAGGTGCGTGGGTATCACGCTGAGCAGCAGCGTCTTTGCCCGGCCGCGCACCTCGCAGGTCACGCCGTCGAGCTCGACCGCCCCCTGGTCGCCGTCGAGCTCGCTGCCGACGACCGCGCAGACCGCGGGCGAAAAGTCGTCGGCCAGCCGGGCGGCGAGCATCTCGTCGCGACTGCGCTCGAAGAACAGAAGGGCGGCCTCGCTGGCATCGAGGTACGCGCCTTGCGCGTCGACCAGCACGGCAGGGCTCGGCAGGCGAAAGAGCACGCGATGCAGTTCGGTCGCCTCGCGGGCGGCGAGCTCCGCCTCGCGTTCGGCCGTGACGTCGCGCATGGCGCCGATCATGTTGGTCGGCTCGCCCTGGGCGTCGGCCAGGATCACCCCCTGGTCGACGATCGTGCGGAAGGTGCCGTTGCCGTGACGAAAGCGGTACTCGCAGCGAAACGGGCAGCGTTCGGCGATGCTGCGCCACACCGTGTCGCCGGCCAGCCCGCGATCGTCGGGGTGGATGCGCTCGAGCCAGCCGGCGAGGTTGCGCGGAAACTCCCCGGCGGGGAGCCCCAGCATGTGGTCGATCTGCTCGCCGAAGTAGATCGCCCCGGTCTGCACGTTCAGGTCGTAGAGGACGTCGAAGGTGACAGACAGAAACGCCTGCAACCGCGGGTCGTCCTGGGTGAGCGGCGGCTGGGGCGCGGCGCCGTCGACCCCGAAAGACGTGAAGTCACGAGCCTCCCCGCCGGGAGAGGGACCGCGGAGCAGACGCGGTGACGAAATACCAGGAAACACCTGTCAGAAACCTCACAGACAATTGGTCTTGCCACGCCCCATTTTGTCGATAGTGTCAGGTCGGGTCAAGGTTCGCTCGTCAGGATGACGCACCGGCATAGTGCGGCGAGGGCGGAAGGGAGCGGCGGCTGACAGACACACTGAGGCAGCGATCGCACGGGTCCAACTCCATCCTCCACGGAGGTACGGCATGGAATTCCATCTGGTGCCCGCCGGCGAGATCGAGACCGAACCGCTCGACGTCGGACCCGACAGCAAGCTCAACCTGGTCGATGTGATCGACCGCACGCAGGGCGCCCCCTTCTGCGCCGGTGTCTGTGAAGTGTTCCCCGGCTCACCAGTCGACTTCGACTACGACGACGACGCGGCCGCCTGCTACATGCTCGAGGGTGAGATCACCCTGACCGAGAACGGCGAGTCGCGTGAGTTCAGGCCCGGCGACCTCGTCTACATCCCGCGCAAGAAGGGCCTGCTCGTCTACTGGAGCACGGAGTCGTACGGCAAGTTCTTCTATGTGACCTACCCGCACTGGCGGTAGGCGAAGGGGGGGTACGTGCCAACGGAGACCGAACACCCTGACCACCACCTGTTTCACGACTCGGCCGACTCTCAACACCAGCGTGACCAGGCGCAGCTTGCCAAGTTCGGCTATGCGCAGGAGCTTCACCGGTCGCTCGGGTTCTTCTCGACATTCGCCATCGCCTTCAGCTTCATCTCAGCCACCAACGGCTTCTACGCCCTCTTTTACTACGGCCTCGACACTGGCGGACCGAAAGCGCTCATCTGGAGCTGGCCGATCGTCGTGTTCGGTCAGCTCATGGTGGCCCTGACTTTTGCCGAAGCCGCCTCGCACTACCCGCTCGCGGGAGGCGTGTACCAGTGGGCCAAGCGGCTGGTCAACGGCACCTACGGCTGGTTTGCCGCCTGGATGTTCGCGGGCGCGCTGCTCGTGACGGTGGCCGGAGTGGCCTATGGCGTGGCGCCCATCATCTGCTCGCTGTTCGGCTGGAACGCGAGCAACACCACCATCCTCTTCTGGATCGCCGTCTTCTACACGGTGGCGCCGATGCTTATCAACATCCTGAGCGTCGAGATCACCGCCTTCTTCAACAACATCGGCACCCTGACCGAGATCATCGGCCTCGTGGTCATCGCCATCGCCCTCTACATCGCGGTCATCATCGGCCATGGTCAGCACCAGAGTCTCAGCGTGCTGTTCAACCAGGGCGGCACGGCGGCCGGCCACCATTGGGGGTACATCACCCCGTTCCTCGCTGCGATGCTGACCTCGGCGTGGGTCATGTACGGCTTCGACGCCGCCGGCGGCATGGCTGAGGAGACCGTGAACCCGACAAAAGAGGTGCCGCGCGCCATCGTGTTCTCGGTCGTCATCACGGCGATTATCAGCGCCTTCTGGCTGGTCGCCATGGTGCTGGCGATCCCCAACGTCGCCAAGACGCAGGCGCAGGGGACCAACGCCATCGCCTACATCTTCGAGGCGCACTACCCCCATTGGGTGACCGACGCCTTCCTCGTAGCGGTGTGCATCGCCATCTTCGTCTGCTGCCTCGCCATTCAGGCGGCGACGACGCGACTGCTGTTCGCCTACGGTCGCGACAAGATGGTGCCGGCCTCGCGGTTCTTCGGCTACGTCAACAAGAGGACCAGGACGCCGATGTGGTCGGCCATCTTCGTGGGCGCCGCCACGATCGCCGTCCTGCTCTACTCGAGCCAGCTGGCCAAGATCATCGCCTGGGCCACGGTCGGCACCTACATCGTCTACCAGATGGTCGTGGCGGGTGCGATCTACGCCCGCCGGAAGGGCTGGCCCAAAGACAAGGCCTACTTCAACCTGGGTCGCTGGGGCTGGCCGGTCAACATCATCGCGCTGGCTTACGGTGTGTTCATGATCATCGACCTGTCCTGGCCCTGGACTACGGGGAGCTGGTTCGATCGCTATCTCGTGCCGGTCTCGGCCGCTTTCGTGCTGGGCGCCGGTATCATCGTCTACTTCATCCAGCGGGCACGTGGTGTCGACCTGAGCGGCACCATCCACGAGATCGGCCAGTCGCCGGTCGATGCCGAGGCTGCCCTTGCCATGGCGGCCGGCGAGGCCGGCAAGGTGCTGCCCGCCGGCTCGCGCGTCTCCGAAATGACGGGGCCGCAGCGCCCCGACGGCCCCGGAGGCCTGGGCGGGTAGTCCGGCAGACATGAAGCGGCGCCGCTGCCCGTGCCGTCTGAGCGGCGCCCACTGCGGCGCAGTCGCCCTCAGGGCTCCGCGCCGGGTCACCTTGTGCAGGCCCGGCGCGGAGCCCGCCCTGCCCGACGGCGCGGGGCCAAAGCCGCGGCGTCCATCTTTGGGCGGGCGCGGCGAAAGGGCCGCGGTCCGTTGTGGGCGCGCCGACGTTGAGACGTTGCCAACCGGAAGGGCGTGGCAGGTGTCCGTCCAGATGATCACTGCCGTTCACGCGGTCGCCGATGGCCTGCACAGTGCTTGAAGAGCACGGTGAACGACCGCGAGCGCTGTCCTGGGACGAGGTGCGCCGTGAGTCGCTGCCGGCCTGGAACCTTCGTGGCGCCGATCGCTACTACTATGACCCGCAAAGCGGCGCCGTGCTGTTCGGCGATGCGCTCGATCTGCCGCACACCTACCCGTGGCGCGTGACAAATCAGGAGGTGCTGCCAAAGGAGGGCTGGGCGCACGATGACGGCTGCGATTGCCGGTCGTGTCGCAGGCCGCAGGCCCAGTCGGGCGCCGGAGCCGATGAGCGGCCTCGCTAG
>PLTW01000071.1 GCA_003164655.1 Actinomycetota bacterium | reverse complement strand
CGGGTCGTGCGCGGCACGTTGTTCAATTGGCCCAGATGTGGGCCAATTGAACATGGTTGCCGCACGGACATCTGCCTCATCGCTCGCTCGCCCTTCGCGACCAGGGTTGACGATCGGGAATGACGTGAACCGCCGCCGCCGGGGTGACGAGCTCGACGGCCGCAGCCGCAGCCGCACATGGATCAGACTCCGTGACCAGGACTTAAGCTGTACTTGAGCTTTGGTCTGGGGCGCTTTGGCCTCGGCGGGCGCCGGCGGCCCTGCGCGGCAGACGGCCGCGAGCGCGACTCGAAGCGCCGGCGGCCGGCTGGTGTACAGCACCCCTTGTTAGTCCTCGGGAATTGACCACCATGACTTTGTATGGCAAAGTACTTTGCGAGCACTGTGGGAGGCGACGTGGACGCCATCAGTAGCGATCTCGACAGGCTGGAACGCCAGGCGTTTCGCACCTCGAACGACACCGGGTACGAGGAGCTCAGCCGGGCCGTCATGTTCTTCGCCCTGGCGTGGTTTTCCCTGGCCTTCAGGCTCGTCGACCCCGTCGGCTCCGGCGGCGGGTTCACGCAGTTCATACCGGCGGTGATCTGCCTCCCGCCCATCGTGATCTTCCTCTGGATCGACAAGCTCAAGCTGCGCGACGTCGCCCGGCGGTTGGGCACGTTCAAGCCCAGCCGCGCACGCCGGCGGCGGCAGCAGATCGCAGTCGTCATCTCGCTCGGCATCACTGTGGCGGGTCTGGTGTTCGCCCTAGCCGAGTTCGGCGACGTCTCGCACTTCAGCGGTGGCCGGCTCGCCGCGCTGGCCATCACCTTCGGGATCTGCGGTCTCGTTGTCGCTCAACTGACCGAACAGCCTCGGCAGCGGTATCTCGGCTGGCTCATGGGGATCGGCTTCGGTGTCTGGCTGGGCTTCGGGTCGGGGCTGCTCTCCACGCTGGCCATGACAGCAGTGGGCACGACCTTTCTCGCTATCGGCCTGGTCGTCGTGCGCCGGTTCCACAGGAAGCACCCCGTCCTGCCGACCGCCGGTCACGATGTTCGCGCCTGAGACCGAGGGCGAAAGCGCCCCTGAGGTCGAGCCCGAGAGCGACCGCGCGCCGTGGGCCGTCGACAAGCTGGTGCACGAGCCGGCGCGGCTCGCCATTCTGGCCAATCTCTTCGTCGTCGAGAGCGCCGACGCGACCTACCTGCTCCGTCAGACCGAGCTCACCTGGGGCAATTTGTCGTCGCACCTGGACAAGCTCTGGCAGGCGGGCTACGTGACGGTCACCAAGAGCTTCGTCGACCGCCGACCGATGACGATGATCGAGCTCACTCCACCGGGGCGCGCGGCCTTCCGCTCGTATCGCGACCAGATGATGAACGCGCTGGGGTCGCTGCCCGGCTGACGAGGCGGGTCCGGATCAACCGCAGCCACCCGCCGACCTGCGTCCGATAGGCGAAGCGCAGTGCCCAAGTCGGGCGGAAATCGCGTGGACGAACAGCTCGCCCTACCCACTCTCGGCGATGGCCGTCATCGCCTGCAGAGCCCGGGCGATGTCGTCGTCGCTCGAGAAGTGGCCCACGCTGAAGCGCACGGCGCCCTGTTCGGCGGTGCCGAGATCCTGGTGGACGAGGGGGGCGCAGTGCAGGCCGGTGCGCACGGCGATCCCGTAGTCGGCGTCGAGAATCGCGCCGACGTCGGCGGCCACCATCCCCCCCACGTTGCAGGTGACGATCGGCACGTCGCCGTCGCGGGGCTCGGGGCTGTAGACCACGACGCCGGGCAGCGCGGCCAGTCCGGCGCGCAGGCGGCGGACGAGCGCCATCTCGCGGCGCTGCGAGGCGGCCATATCGTGAGCCTGCACGTACGAAAGCCCTTCGGCGAGGCCGATAATGCCCAGGAGATTGAGCGTCCCGGCCTCGAGGCGGTGCGGGTAGGACTGCGTGTGGGTGAGGCTGGCCGACTCGATGCCGGTGCCGCCGAAACGCGTCGTTACGATCTCGGCCTCGGGCGAGACGACCAGGCCGCCGCTGCCCGACGGACCGAGCAGCGCCTTGTGGCCGGTGAAGGCGATGGCGCTCAGACCCCAGGCGTGGAGAAGCACCGGCACGTGACCGGCGCTCTGGGCGGCGTCGACCAGGAGCGGCACGCCGCGCTCGGCGCAGGCCGCGGCGATCTCGGCGACGGGCTGCACCGTGCCGAGCACCTGCGAGGCGTGCGAGACGACGACCAGCGCCGTGTCGGAGCGGATGGCGCGAGCCACGTCGGCCGGGTCGACGAGGCCCTGACGGTCGAAGGGCACGAGGTCGAGCTCGATCCCGCCGTTCTGGCGAAGGTGCCACAGCGGGCGCAGGACGGAGTTGTGCTCGAGCCTGGTCGACACGACGTGGCCGCCGCTGCGCACCATGCCCTGGATGGCGAGGTTGAGGGCGTCGGTGGCGTTGGCGGCAAAGACGACCCGTTCGGGGTCGGGTGCGTCGAAGAAGGCGGCCAGGCGGCGTCTGGTGTCGTCGACCAGTGCCGAGGCCTCTTCGGAGAGGTCGTAGCTTCCGCGCCCGGGCGAGACGCCCAGGCGCGCGTAGGTCTCGATCATGCCCTCGAGACAGGACCGCGGCTTGGGAAACGAGGTCGCCGCGTTGTCAAGATAGACGAGCTTGTCGGGCGGCCCGCCAATGCGGCAGGCGGCGCCGTCGGGCGTCGCGCTGGGGCTTTCTGTCACGGCAGCAGCCTCACATGCAGGTCTTGGGGTTGGGCAGGCCGGCCAGCCGGCGGGCGCCCTGTTTGATGCCCCCTGGGAACAGGGTCTCGAGCCTGAGCAGGGGCATCTCGGTGCCCGCCGCCAGCGCCCGGTTGAGCGGCGACCGGCCGTTCTCGTGGTAGTACTGGCGCAAGAAATGCAGGACGCGCCACTGGGTCTCGTCGAGTCCGGGCAGACCGGCCTCGACGGCCAGGGCGGCGGCGAGATCCTCGCTCCAGTCATCGACGGTCCACAGGAACCCCTCGTTGTCGAAGGTCACGATCCGGCCGGCGATCTGCCGGGGGCGGCGGCTCAGGCCGAACTCCCGGCCCGAGCCGCCGTCGGCCTGCAGGTCCGGCGTCACCGCTCCGTCGCGAGCGCCGCCAGCGCCGCCTTGACCTTGTCGGGTGTCGCCGGCAGGTCGTAGATGCGCACGTCGACCGCGTTCTCGATAGCGTTGAGCACTGCCGGCGCGGTCGCCACCAGCGTCATCTCGCCGATCCCGACCGAGCCGTTCGTGCCCTTCGGGCGGAGTGTCTCGCGGACGATCGTGGCCATGTCGAAGGTCGTGCGCGTGCTGGGGTATTTGAAGGTCACCCAGTCTTTGGTCTCGCCGGCGACGTAGCGCTCGCGCAAGGCGAGCCCGACGCCCATGTCCATGCCGCCCTCGATCTGGCCGGTGAAGTTCAGGGGATGGATCACCCGGCCGGCGTCGACCGCGCAGGTCATCTTGAGCACCCGCACCTCGCCGGTCTCGGTGTCGACTTCGACCTCGGCGAGCTGCAGCGAGTGGACCTGCGACTCGAACGACGGCCCCTGGCCGGTCTGCGGGTCGAGCGCGCCGACCACCATCTTCTTGGTGCCCATGTAGCGCGTGGGCCGCCCGGCGGCCTGCAGCTCGGCGCAGGTCGTGGCGCCCGACTCGGCCCTGGCCGCCTTGAGCTGGGCGATGGCGTCGAGCAGCGAGCCGCCCGACATGTACGTGTGGCGGCTCGCGGCGGCGGGGCCGTTGGCCGTGGTGTTGTCGGTGCTGCGCGTCTGCAGGCGCACCTTGTGCAGGGGCAGGTCGAGGGCGTCGGCGGTGAGCTGCAGGAGCATGGAGTCGTTGCCCTCGCCGGGGTCGGCGACGGCGCCGTAGACGGTCACGCCGTCGTCGGGGTCGAGCTCGATGGCGACCATGCTCTGGTCGCCCGGCCCGCCTATGCCGAAGGCGCCGGCGCCCAGGCCGACGCCGCGCCGTTTGGCGTCGGTGCTCTGCTGGCGTGCCTCGGCCACGGCCCGCTCGTAGTCGGGCTTGATGGCGTCGCACAGCTCGGGGAAGGGCCACTCCTCGACGACCGCGCCGGTCGACTTGGTCTGGCCCGGCAGCAGCGAGTTGCGCCGCCGGAACTCGAGCGGGTCGATGCCCATTCTGCGGGCCAGCAGATCGATCGCGCTCTCGAGGGCGTAGTGGGTCTGGGGCGGACCGGCGCCGCGCGCCGCGGCGCCCCACGGATTGTTGGTGTAGACCAGGCGGGCCAACGCATCGACGTTGGGGATGTTGTACGAGCCCGAGAGCATCTGGATGGCTCGGATCATGACGACGTTGCCCATCGAGTTGTACGCGCCGTTGTCGACGAGGATGTCCATGGCAAGGGCGGTAAGGCGGCCGTCGGCGTCGGCTCCGAGCTTGAGCGTCATGTCGAAGGGGTGCCGCTTGGGGCTTAGATACATCGACTCCTGCAGGCTCGGTATGTAGCGCACCGGCCGCCTGAAGTGCACTGCGGCGACGGCCGTGAGGCCCTCGGAGGTGACGTCGATCTTGATGCCGAACTGGCCGCCGACGAAGGCCTCTTCGTAGCGCATGTTCTCCCAGCCGGTGGCGTCCTGGAGCATGGCGAGGTGCTTGTGGATGTTGATGCTGCGGCCCACCACGACAAGCTGGGCGTCGTCGCCCTCGCCCTCGAAGAACGCCAGCGAGACCTCGGGCTCGAGCGCCGCCTGGTGGTTGCACTGCGTCACGAAGTGAGCCTCGACGACCTCGGCGGCCGCGGCCAACGCCTTGGCCGCGTCGCCTTTGATCTGCGGCTGCGTGAGACAGACGTTCGACCACTCGGCGTGGATTTGCGGCGCGCCCTCGGCCATGGCCTCCTGGGGCGAGGCGACGACCGGCAGCGGGTCGTAGTCGACCACGACGGCCGCCGCCGCCGCGAGAGCTTGCTCTCGCGTCTCGGCGGCCACCACCGCGACCGGATCGCCGATGTAGCGCACCCGGTCCTCGCAGAGTACCGGCCGGTCGGCCACCATGTAGTTGTGGCGGTTCGAGCCCTTGACGTCTTTGGCGGTCAGGACACCGGCGACCCCCGGCATGGCAGCGGCCGCCGTCGTGTCGATGCCGCGGATCATGGCGTGGGCATGGGGGCTGTGCACGGCGGCGAGCTCGAGCGCCCCCGGCAACGAGATGTCGGCCGTGAACTGGGCCACACCGCAGGCCTTGATCATGGCCGACGGGCGCGGGTGCGACACGCCGATCTTGGGACCGTCGGGATCGGGACGCAGCGCGTCGGGCGTGGTCTCGCCGCGCAGGAACGCACCGGCCAGCTTGACGGCCTCGACGATCTTCACGTAGCCCGTGCAGCGGCAGAGGTTGTGCCGCAGGGCTTGCCTGACCTCGGCGGTGGACGGATCGGGGTTCGCGTCGAGCAGCGCCTTGGCNNCGGGAATACAGAAGCCGCACTGCACGGCTCCCGCCAGCACGAACGCCTCCTGGATGAGGTGTGGGTTGGCCGGCGTGCCCAGACCCTCGACCGTGATGATGTCGGCGCCGTCGAGTCTGCCCATCCTGGTCACGCACGAGCGCACCGCCTTGCCATTGACGATGACGGTGCAGGCGCCGCACTGGCCCTTCTTGTCGCACGACTGCTTGGCGCCGGTCAGACGAAACGTGTCGCGCAGGAGATCGAGCAGGCTCGACTGCGGGTCGGTCACCACTTGACGCGGGATCCCATTGAGAGTGAGACGTAGCTTGATCAACTCCGACCTCCCTGTTGTGGATAGTCCCGGCGAGCCACGGCTGCCAAGTGCACCCTATGCGAAGCTGTGGTTGCGGAGGAACAGTGGAATTGCGCGAAAGGCCGGCGCGCGCGGACATAGGGCTGGAGCAGCCTCGTCGTACGACATGCCGTTCCCTCCGAACCGGGAAACCCTGCGGTGCCCCGCTCTGCTTGGCCAGCGCACGCCGCGTCGGCTCGTCGTGCTCGGGCCTAGCGACCGGAATAGACGATCCGATGGCGCGACACTCGCAGCGCCGGCCCGCAAGGTCAACAGTGCGCCCTGTACAACAGCCGCCCGCTGTTTGTGCATTCGGGCAGCAACGTCGGTGGAAGCGCCCCGGCGGCGGCGGCGCCCCGGCGGCGGCGGCGCAACGGCGCGGCGGC
>PLTW01000134.1 GCA_003164655.1 Actinomycetota bacterium | reverse complement strand
CGGCCAACCAGTCGTCGCGACCGCCCCGGACGAGGGGCGTCTGCGCTATAACCGGCGCTGGTTTCTGCTGCTTGCCGCCGGCGCCGTGGCTGCCCTGATCGCCGTCCTGGGCCTCGAACGCGGCAGCTCTCGTAGCGGCGGCTCGGGACCGGGCAGCGGGCCGGCGGACTTCCCTGTGCTCAACATCGAAAGCCGGCCGCCGGCAGTGAGCGCCGCCGACTGGGTGGTCGATGTCGACGGCCTCGTCGACAGCCCGCTGCACCTCGAGCGCAGCGCCTGGCTTGCCCTGCCGCGCACGCAGGAGACGCGCGACTTTCACTGCGTCGAAGGCTGGAGCGTGGACCGCCTGGGGTGGGAGGGGGTGCGTGTCGCCGACCTGCTGAGCCTGGCCAAGCCCCAGGGCGCGGGCCAGTTCGTCACCTTCCACGCCGCCGGCGGCGCCTACTCAGACAGCCTCGCCCTGGCCGAGGCCCGGGCGCCGGAGACCCTGCTGGCCGACTCCCTCGACGCCGCGCCGCTGTCGGCGGCCCACGGGGGACCGCTGCGCCTGGTCGTCCCTTCTCAGCTCGGTTACAAGAACGTGAAGTGGGTCGTGCGTCTCGAGGTCACCGCGACACGGGCTCAGGGCTACTGGGAGCGCAACGGCGACTACCCGTCCGAGGCGCCCGTGAGCTGAGGCGGCCGGCGCTCGCCGTTCGGCGCGCCGTGTCACGCGGAGAGCATGCTCAGCGCGGCCGGCCTCGAACTTCTGGCCGACTGCCTGCGACGATGACGATCGCGCAGGGCGCTTCAGTTCGGCAGGCCGCGAGCCGATACCGGATCCGTGCAGTCGGAAGGCGACAAGCGCCGCGGTGTTCTCTCGTGCTGAGCTCGCTGTTCAGGCGTCTCGCCGGTCTGCCGCGCGGTTGGGTGGTCGCCATCGGCTTGGCGTTCACCCTGGCGATCGCTGTGCTCGACTCCATCACCGGACCGCGCATCCTGCTCAGCCTCTTCTACCTGCTACCGGTGATGCTCGTGGCCTGGGCGACCGAATCGACCGGCTGCGGCCTGATCGTCGCCGGCGCATCAAGTCTGGTCGGCCCGGTCGAGGCCGTGCTCACCGGTTTTCGCTACGACTCGCTGCCCGTGGCCTTCTGGAACGGACTCGTGCGACTGGCGGTCTTCGGCATCGTGCTTTACCTCATGGAAAGCGTGCGCAGCCTCATGGCCAGGCTGCAGGAACTGGCGCTGTCGGACGAGCTTACCGGCCTGGCCAACCTGCGCGCCTTCCGCGAGGTCGCCGCCAAAGAGATCGACCGCAGCCGGCGGTTCCACCACGAGCTCTCTCTGGCCTATATCGACATCGACGACTTCAAGGGCACGAACGATCGTCTGGGCCACGAGGCCGGCGATCGCATGCTGATCGCCCTGGCGAGCCTCGCGCTGGCCACCGCGCGCTCGGTCGACACNNACGCGTTTGCGCGCGGCCTTTCCGCGGGCCGCCGCGGTCGGCGACGCCACGGCGACCTGCAGCATCGGCCTGGCATCGTTCACGCACTCTCCCGACTCCGTCGAAGCGCTGCTCACCGCCGCCGACGCGCTCATGTACGAAGCCAAGTCGGCAGGCCGGGACAGAGTGTGTCACGAAACCCTTCCCGCCGACGCGCACACGGTCGCGCAAGGCCGCCTGTTGCCGTTTTCGCCGACGTCACGCGCCTGACCGCGGCCGGCGCGGCCTCGTGGCGGCTCGGGCGACGGCAAGGTGCAGGGCGGGTCGCCTGGCGGTGAGGATCGCGCCGTCCGGCGCCTCGACGTCGACCCAGCCGCGCCAGGCGCCGGCGGCGCTCAATCGAGTCGTGGCCTGAAAGCTGTACGAGGCGCCCGCGGCAAGCTGCAGCGGGGGGCGGGAGCCGAAGGCCAGTGCCTGCCCCGACGGCCCCTGCAAGCGCAAAATCACGGTCTGCCAGTGGCCCTTCGTGTGACCCGGGTTGGTCAGTGTGAAGCGGATGCGCACGACAGTGCCCGCGACAACGGTCGCGGGCCAGAGCGCGATCGGACGGGTCACGACGAGCGCCGAGGCGGCGTCCGTCGCTGCGAATATTCGCAGTTCGTCGCGTGCCGTAGCGGTCACGCCGGCCGGGCCCGTGCCCGTCGCCGACGGGCCGGCGGGGGATGTGCCGGCCGGTGCTGCGCCGGGCCAGCGCGTGTCGCTCGGATCGGCCCCCAGATAGAGCATGCACGCCGTGACGTTGTCGATCCAGGCCTGTGTGCCCTGCGGGCAGTAGATGGGGGCGATGGCGCCGACCGCGTAGCGGCCCGCGCCGTAATAGAGCGGTCCGCGCAGCCCCACGGCCACGGTGGCGATGGCCTGGTCCCAGCTCGTAAAGGCGCTGCCCGCCCGGGTGGGGGCGAAGAACCAGTTGAAGGCGTTGTGGCTGGCCGTCTGTGAACCCGCCGAGAACAGGTACTGGCCAAAGCTCGACTCGGCGCCGCTGATGGCGACCAGAAAAGCGGGATCGACGCCGTTGCGCCGGCCCGCGGCATAGAAGGCCGCGCCTTCGCCGGCCAGCGGCGAGTCGTGGGCCAGCAGAAAGGCGTCGATCTGCTGTGCGCCGATGGTGGCGCGGGCGGCAGGGGCGGTGGCGCACAGCGCGGTCCCGGCCAGGGCTACCGACAGCACGAAGATGGGCCAGTGTAGTCGCCTGCGCCGCAGGGCTGCTCCTTTGCTCGACCGGGCGGGTACGGTCCCGGTCGGTCAGGGTAACGAGCGCGGGTGAGCAGAGGGTGAGGGCCGCGTGTGCGTCGCGTCAGCTCGCGGGCGCGAGCCATCGCGCGCCGACAACTCCCCGGCGCCCCCCAAACAGCCGCGCTGCGAGCCGTCCCGGCCTTGCGGCCGGGCCGCGCGCATCTCGTAACGCCGCCCTCCTGTCATGCTCGTCGCGACCTTGCCGCCGCCGGCTACCTTCGCGTCGCTCGAAGGGCGACATCTTCACTCTGTGGGGCATGGCCGATGTGGGCGAGAGCCACACGGCCTGGGCGGTCGTCGACCATGGCGGCAGCTTCGCCGTCGCCTCTGACTTCAGCCGGGCGCACGGCGGTCGCAGACGCTGAGGCGGCGCGTCCATCCGGGCCGACCCTGTGCCGAGGGACGGCTCGAACGCCAGACCGAGACCGTGAGGACTGCAGCGGGCCCCCCCGACGGTGGGCGGCCCGCTCGACGTTGGCGGGTCGACCGCCCGCCCGACCGCTGACGGTCGTCAGCTCGAGGCGTCGGGCGGCGTGGGCAGGGGAGCCGCCCCGGCGAGCCGCGCGGCGATCGCCGCCACGAGCTCGAGCAGCTCAGTCTGTCCCGGCGTGAGCGGTTGACCGGCGACGAGCGTCACTTCGAGATCGGTATGGCCGTCGCTCACGACACGGGCTTGCCGCTCCGGCCGGCCGGCGCCGGAATCCGTCCCGAGGGTGACGGCGGCTCCCAGGACTGCGCCCCCGCGGGCGATCACGCAGGAGTGGGCCTCGAACGCCGCGCACACGGCCTCGCAGAGGCTCTGCAGCGACTGCGGCCATCCGCTCCCGCCGTCCTTCCCGGCCGCCTGCGGGGCCATCTGCTCCGCAAGCCGTCGCAGGCGCTCGCGCAGCAGCTCCAGCTCGGTCTGCGCGACGCGCTCCGCGCTGAACAGCCGGGCGTTGTGGAGCGCCACCGCGGCCTGGCCCGCCAGGGCGCGGCAGAGGCGCAGCTCCTGTGGTGAGTAACGGCGCGATCGCTCGCGGTCGCAGGCTTCGAGCAGGCCGATGGTGTCGCCCCCAAAGACGAGCGGCAGCATGAGCACGCTCTTCTCGCCGTAGCGACGCATGAGGGCCACTTCGGCTGCGTCGGCGCCGCCGTCGTCGGCGTTGACGGTCATCGCGGTCTGGTCGTCGAGGACCCGCCGGGTGGCCGGGAAGTCGCGCAGCTCAAAGACGCCCGACGTCGACCAGCGCCGGCCGCCGGCGTCGTATTCGGCCAGCACGCGGACCGCCTGAGCGGCGGGCAGATACTCCATGATCTCGCAGGTGTGGCAACGACTGAGCCGCGTGACGTGGCGGGCGATCTCGGCCAGCAGCTCGGACTGGTCGAGTCGCGAGGCGACGTCGATGGAGGCCTGTACCAGGGTCTCGAGCTCGCGCTCGCGGGCCCGCTGCGCCTCGCGATGGCTGCTGTCGCCGATGGCCCGGGCCAGCTCCTCGACGTCGTCGCTGGCGATCCGGCGGTGGCCGCCGGCGGTGCGCACGCACGGCAAAAAGCCGGACGCCGTCCAGCGCCGCACGGTGGCCGGCGAGACGCCGAGCCGGCGGGCCGCCTTACCGAGGCTCAGGTACACGTCGCTGCCGTGACCCGGGCGGCGGGCCGCACGAGTTTCGGCAGGTTTTCGTGGCGGCCCCTGTGAGATTTCGGCAGGTTCTGCACGTTGGCTGCGGCCTCGTCATCGTGTTTGCTTGGAGTGTCGAGTCACAGTTTACGTCGCGGCGCCGAGAGATTCTCGCGGCCGCGGCCGGCCCGGGAACAAGTGACGACCGAGAGCGGGAGGTCCGCATGGCACGTGGCAGACTCATCTATCTGAGCGCCGCCGAGCGCGAGTTCGTGCACGAACAGACGGCTCGCGTGCTGGCCGAGGTCGGCATCGGCTACAACAGCCCGGCGGCGATCGAGCTGCTGGCCGAAGCCGGCGCCGACGTCGACCGCGAGCTGCTGCGCGCCAGGCTGCCGTGGGAGCTCGTCGAGCGCTGCCTTGCGACCTGTCCCAGGCAGATCAGGCTGGCCGCCCGCGAGCCGCGCCACGACGTGCTGCTGGGCGACGGCTCGCTGTCGTTTTGCAGCGACGGCACCGGTACGTTCATGCTCGACGACGTGACCGGGCGGCGCAGCGAAGGCACCGCCGCCGACATGCGCCAGACCATGCGCCTGCTCGACGCCCTGCCCGAGGTCGACTACATGTGGCCGCCGATCTCGGCGCGCGACCTTGACCCCGTGACCGCGGGCCTCGAGATCGAGGCCATTGCCCTGCAGAGCTGCAGCAAGCACCTGCAGGACGAGGTGCGCCAGGTCGCCCATGTGGCCCCGTTGCTGGAGATCTTCGAGGCGGTGGCCGGCGGCTCGCTCTGGGAACGCCCGATCTTCAGCACGATCAACTGCACGATCGCCCCACTCATGCATGAGCGCGAGATGACCGAGGCGACCATGGCGCTGGTCAAGGCCGGTGTCCCGGTGCTGATCCTGCCCATGCCGCTCACCGGTACGACCGGACCGATGACCGTTCTGGGAAGCTGCATCATCAACATGGCCGAGCTGCTGTCGGCGGTCGTGCTGTTCCAGCTGGCCCAGCCGGGCTGTGGACTCATCGCCGGCATCGGCGCGGCCGTGGCCGACCTGCGCACCGGAGCCTACCTGTGCGGCGCTCCCGAGGTCGGCCTGGCCAACGTCATCTGCATCGAGATGAGCCACTACTACGGGCTGCCGGTGACCGGCAGCGCCGTGACGAGTGACGCCAAGGCGAGCAACCTGCAGGCCGGCGCCGAAGGCATGCTCAGCGCCCTGTCCGAGGCGCTGGCCGGCGCCGACAGCCTGCTGGCCTTCGGTCTCATGGACGGCGCCGAGACGGTCAGTCTGGCCAAGATCGTGCTCGACTGCGACCTGGTGGCGATGGTCGAACGTTTCCTGCGCGAGGGTCGGATCGACGAGACCACGGCGCTCATCGACGACATCGTCGCGGTGGGTATCGGCGGTCACTACCTGGGACGCAAGAGCACGCGCCGGTGGCACAGGGCCGGCGAGATCTGGTGGCCCTCGGTGTTTCAGCGCGAGGGCTGGGAGAGCTACGAGGGACGCTCACTGGTGCGCGACGCCGCCGCGCGCGCTCACGAACTGCTGGCCGCACACGAAGTACCGCCGCTGTCCGACGACCTGCAGCGCCACATCGACGCGGTGATCGCCGGCTACCGGCGGACGGCCGGGTAGCGGCTCCGCGGGCGCGGGGTCGCACTCGCGCGTCCGCCGGCATACGATGAGTCTCGTGATTGGTCGGCCTCGATGTGAGGAACAAAGAAGGCACCAGTAGACTCGTACCCCGATAGCGGAGAGCCGACGTGAGCAGATTGCGGCGCGTCATCATCCCATTGCTGATCATCGTCGTGCTGCTCGTGATCGTGCAAACGGTCATGAAGGGCAAGAGCAGTTCCGCCGTCAAGTACGCCTTTCAGGGCGGCAGCCAGAGCTTCGTCAGCCAGTTGAACGGCGGCGACGTGTCGTCGGTGCTGGTCAACACCACCGCCCAGACGATCCAGGTCACGCCCAAGAGCGGGCCTGCCTACACGATCTCCTACCCCGAC
This sequence comes from Actinomycetota bacterium, assembly GCA_003164655.1. Lineage (GTDB taxonomy): Bacteria > Actinomycetota > Thermoleophilia > UBA2241 > UBA2241 > Bog-752. Next base: position 152 of record PLTW01000134.1, on the reverse strand, counting down.
GCCACGCTGCTCGCCCAGCTGCTGGCCNNAGCACCCCACTGTTGCGGTCTCGGCCAAGAGCGGCAGTTCGTCGTGGACCAGCCTGCTCACGCTGCTGCTGCCGGTGGTGCTCATCATCGGCTTCATGATCTTCATCATGCGGCGCATGCAGG
>PLTW01000217.1 GCA_003164655.1 Actinomycetota bacterium | reverse complement strand
GGCGACCCGATCGCCAAGGTCGGCGAACTCCTGGTCTCTCACCTCGAGATCGCCGGGATCGCCGAGATCGATCTGAATCCGGTGGCGGCATCGGCGCGGGGCTGTGTCGCTCCCGATGCCCGTGGTATCGTCACAACCACGGCCGGCGAGGAGGGCGCCGCGTGATGGCCGGGAGCGTTCGCTTGACCGTGGTCACCAGGACATCGTTCGGGAGCGGCCGCAATCGCATGCGGGCGGCGCTGTGGCCTCTTCGCCCGGCGGTGGCGACGGTCGCGGCGCGGCGCGGCGACGAAAGAGAGGGGGGTCGATGAAGGCGCTTGTCAAGGCCGCCTCGGCGGCGGGGCTGAGTCTGGTCGATGTGGACACTCCGCCGATCGCCAGAGACGACGTGCTCATCCGCATTCTCAAGACGGCCATCTGCGGCACGGACGTGCACATCTGGGAGTGGGACGATTGGGCGCGCCGGACTGTCCCGGTGCCGATGGTCGTCGGCCACGAGTACGTCGGGGTGATCGCCGCCGTCGGCGACGGTGTCCTGGGCCTGGAGAAAGGACAACTGGTCAGCGGCGAGGGCCACGTAGTCTGCGGCCGCTGTCGCAACTGCCGGGCCGGCCTGCGTCATCTCTGCGCGAACACCGTGAGCGTGGGCTCCACGCGGCCCGGCGCCTTTGCCGAGTACCTGGCGCTGCCGGCCTCGAACGTCTGGCCCCTCGACGACGCCATCCCCCTCGAAGTCGCGTCGCTGTTCGATGCGCTGGGCAACGCCACCCACACCGCTCTGGCGTTCAACCTGATCGGCGAAGATGTGCTGATCACCGGGGCCGGACCCATCGGCTGCATGGCGGCGGCTATCGCCCGGCACGTCGGCGCGCGACATGTGGTCGTGACCGATGTGAACCCCTATCGCCTCGATCTCGCCCGCGCGTCGGGCGCCTCTCTGGCGCTGGACGTGCGCAGCGCGGGGCTCGACGAGGCGATGACGCGCCTCGAGATGCGCGAGGGGTTCGACGTGGGCCTGGAGATGTCCGGCAACCCCGAAGCCCTGCGCAGCATGCTGGCCGTGATGCGCAGCGGCGGGCGGATGGCCCTTCTGGGGTTTCTCGAGGGCAGTCAGGCGATCGAGTGGGAGCGTGTCATCTTTGGGGGGCTGACCCTCAAGGGGATCTACGGCCGCGAGATCTTCGAGACCTGGTACAAGATGACGGCGATGGTCCAGGGCGGTCTCGATGTCTCCCCGGTGATCACGCATCGCTTCCCCTACACCGAGTTCGAGGCCGCTTTCGACGTCATGCGGTCGGGCCGTTCAGGCAAGGTCATCCTCGAGTGGTCGGAACGGTAGCGCGCTCCGCCGGGCGATAGGAGGGTCCAGTGTACGCATCAGCGATCCGCGTCGAGCTCGACGCGGCCCTCGAGCAGGCCAAGCAGGAGGGGCTGTACAAACAGGAGTGGCCGATCGACGGCCCCCAGGGCGCCTGGGTGAAGCTGGCCGACGGGCGCCGCGTGCTCAATCTTTGCGCCAACAACTACCTGGGACTATCTTCCCATCCCGCCATCGAAGAGGCGGCCCGCGGCGCCGTCGAACGCTGGGGCTACGGCGTTTCGTCGGTGCGCTTCATCTGCGGCACGCTGTCGCTGCACCTCGAGCTCGAACGCAGACTGGCCGAGTTTCTCGGCACGGAAGAGGCGATCCTGTACTCGTCGTGCTTCGATGCCAACGGCGGGCTCTTCGAGACGCTGCTCTCCGCCGACGACGTGATCATCAGTGACGAGTTGAACCACGCCAGCATCATCGACGGCGTGCGCCTCTGCAAGGCGCAGCGTCTGCGCTACCGCAACGCCGATCTCCACGATCTGGAGGCGAGGCTCAAGGAGGCTGCTGGCGCGCGCCGCCGCCTGATCGCCACCGACGGCGTCTTTTCGATGGACGGAGTCATCGCCCCGCTGGCCGGCATCTGCGACCTGGCGGAGCGCTACGACGCACTCGTGATGGTCGACGACTCCCACTCCGTGGGCGTTCTCGGCGACTCCGGCCGCGGGACTCATGAACACTGTGGCGTGATGGGACGGGTGGACATTCTCACGGGCACGTTCGGCAAGGCTCTCGGCGGCGCGAGTGGCGGCTACACGGCGGCCCGCAAGGAGATCGTGGAGACGCTGCGCCAGCGCTCGCGGCCCTACCTGTTCTCGAACTCGCTGGCGCCGATGATCGCCGCCGCCGCGATGCAGGCGATCACGCTGTTGTCGGACTCGCACGACCTGGTCGACAGGCTGCGCGCCAACACCGCGTTCTTTCGCAGCGGCATCACCCGGCTGGGATTCGAGGTGACGGGCGCCGATCACCCCATCGTGCCGATCATGCTGGGCGACGCCAGGGTCGCGCAGAAGATGGCGGCGGCGCTGCTGGACGACGGCGTCTACGTGGTTGGATTCTCGTACCCCGTGGTGCCCATGGGCAAGGCCCGCATCCGCGTCCAGATATCGGCGGCCCACACTCGTGAAGACTTGGAGCTGGCGCTCGCCGCCTTCGAGAGGGCGGCCGCCCTGACCTGAGGCGTCAGCGGCCGCCCGGCTGGGCGGGCACGCCGATCGTCAGGCGCACCCCTATCGAAACCGGTACGCTTTACCGATGCCACTGATTCCGACGATCATCGGCTGGACAGTGTGCCTGGTCCTGGGCTTCTACCTGCAGCGACGCGTGCGCGACGCCGGGCGGCTCTCTCACATCCTGTTCGCCGTCATGTTCTGGGTGACCGAGCCGGTGCTCGTCTTCTTCGCCTACACGTCCGTGCGCTTCGACGCCCATCTGCTGGCGGTGGGCGCCGTCGTCGTCACGTGCTCCTGGCTCGTGCTCGGGCTGGGAGTCGCCGGCGGCGCGATCTGCTGCCGCGAGCACGGGCAGCGCGGCGCCGTCGTGCTGGGGAGCGCCCTGGGCAACACCTCTTATGTCGGCTATCCGCTGGCGATCGCCGTATTCGGTCCCGCGGGCCTGGCGCTGGCCGTCGTCTACTCGGAGTTTCAGTTTCTCATTCCGGCTCTCGCGGTGTCGCGGGGCGTGGCGCGCCACTATGCGGGACCCGGCTCACGAGCCTCATCCGAACCGGGCGTCTGGTCGCTGCTGCGCGGCTGGATCGTCAATCCGCTCGTCGCGGCCGGCGCAGTCGCCCTCGCCTTGCACTACAGCGGCGTCGACCTGCGCCGCGTTGTCGCGCCGCTCGGACCGCCGGCCGGCCTGGCGACAGGCATGTTCGGCTTCTTTCAGGTGGGGCTCGCCACGCCTCTCGAGCGCCTGGCTCCCCGGCTGACCGAGCTGGCGCCGGCCGCCTTGACGCTGACGCTGCGCTGCGCCCTCGCGCCCCTCCTGCTGTTCGCGCTGGCGCGCCTGGCCGGCGTACACATGCCCGGCGTCTGCCTGCTCCTGGCGGCGACGCCCGTGGCCTTCAACCCGATCATCCTGGCGCGCGTGTACGATCTCGACTCCAGCCTGTTGCGCCTGGTGGTCGCGATCTCGACGCCGCTGGTCGTCGTCGCCGTGCTCGTCGGTCACGCGCTGCTCTGACGGGCCGCCCGCTACGCGCCTGGCGGCCTTGTCCGGCCCTGCCACGAGCACTGACGGCATTTCGCGATGATATCGTTGCGGCGGTGCGGCGCAGGCGCCGCGGCGACGCCTGAAGGCGCGCGCCGGGCGGATGGTCGGAGCCGCGGGGCTCCGCCGACCAGAAAGGGGGGCTCGAGCGATGGCTGGTCAACGGACGCTGGGCATCAACGGGCTGGGGCGCATCGGCAAGCTGGTGCTCTGGTATCACCTGGCCCGTGACGACTTCGACCGCATCGTGGTCAACGTGGGCCGGCCGGTGGGTACATCGCTGGAGTCGGTCGTTCAGTACATCGCCAAGGACAGCACGTATGGTCCCCTGCATCGCTTTCTGCACGGCCAGGCGGGTGTGCGGGACATGCGCGTCGTCGACGAACAGCGTGGCCTGATCGCCGCCTACGGCAAGGAGATCGTCGTGCTGCGAGAGGCCAGGAGCCCCCGAGACATACCCTGGCGCGACAACGGCGTGTCTCTCGTGGTCGAGTGCACCGGCATCTTTCGCGACCCCCATGCCGAGCCCGACGCCGTCAGGGGATCGCTGCGCGGCCACCTCGCGGCCGGTGCGCGGACGGTGGTGCAGAGCTCGCCGTTTTCCGGCAAGCAGCCGGCCAGACCGCTGCCCGACGACGCGACGATCCTCATCCACGGCATCAACGACTACCAGTTCGACCCGGCCCGCCACCGGCTGGTTTCGGCGGCGTCGTGCACGACCACCGCGCTGGCCCACATGATGCGCCCGCTCCTCGAGCGTGAGCTGACGCGCAACATGATCACCGCCGGCATGAGCACGGTGCACGCGGCCACCAACTCGCAGCCCCTGCTCGACGCCGTGCCGGCGGCCGGCGCCACCGACCTGCGCAAGACCCGCGGCGCGCTGGGCAACGTCGTGCTCACCTCGACCAACGCCGCCGCGGCCCTCGAGCAGGTGATGCCCGAGATCGGGCGCATCGGCTTCATGGCCGACTCGGTGCGCATTCCCACGGCGAGCGTGAGCCTCATCATCCTGAACGTGACCTTCCGTAACGAAGCTCTGCCCGACGGCACCGTCGTCGTCGAGCGCGAGGCCGTCAACGGCATCTACCAGGAGGCCGCCCAGGGCGAGGCCCGGGGTCTCCTCAAGTACAGCGACGAGCAGAACGTGTCGCTGGACATGCTGGGCGAGAACGCCGCCGTGGTCATCGAAGGCGTCGAGACCCACACGCGTACGGGCTTCATCGACCTCGAAGTCCCGGCTCAGCAGCCCGGTGCGGCGACGCACGTGCACACGGTGCGGGTGCCGCTCACCCACGTGAAGATCTTCGGCTGGTACGACAACGAGATGGGCAGCTACACGTACCGGCTGGGCGAGCTCACCACGAACGTCGCAAGACACATGTAGCGGTCGTCTACCCCCGCAGTGACAGCCGCGATTCCCACCGCGGGGTGACGACTGCGACGGTCGCGCCGGGGTATGGTCGCTGAAAGACTCGTGTCGCAAGCGCGGCGCGGCGCGGCCGGCCCGGATCCGGCGCGCGACGCCACAAGGAGGCTCGCCAGATGAGCGACGTTCGTGAGCAGGGGCTGGAGATCGTGCCGGAGGCCTGCGAAAGGCCGCGGGCCGTGGGAGAGGGCGGCGATGCGGTCGTCATGGCGCGTGACCTCACGCGCCGCTACGGCTCAGGCGATGCCGCCGTCGATGCCCTGCGGGGCATTTCCATCGATCTGGCGCGCGGGCGCTTCACGGCCATCATGGGTCCGTCGGGCTCGGGCAAGTCGACCCTCATGCACGTCATGGCCGGGCTCGACGAGCCCACGAGCGGCACGGTGCGCATCGACGGCGTCGAGATCACCACGCTCAAGGAGCGCCAGCTCACCCAGCTTCGTCGCGACAAGGTCGGCTTCATCTTTCAGACCTTCAACCTGCTGCCCATGCTCACCGCCAGGGAGAACCTCGTGCTGCCCCTGACGATCGCCGGACGCAAGTCGGACGACGCCTGGCTCGACACCCTGGTGCGCGCGGTCGACCTGGGCGATCGTCTCGACCATCGCCCGTCCGAGCTGTCGGGCGGCCAGCAGCAGCGCGTCGCCATCGCCCGTGCCCTGGTGAGTCGGCCGGCCGTGATCTTTGCCGACGAGCCGACCGGCAACCTCGACTCGAAGACCGGCGACGAGGTACTCGGTCTGCTGCGCCGCTCGGCCGACGAGTTCGGCCAGACCATCGTCATGGTCACCCACGACGCCCGCGCCGCCACCGTGGCCGATCGCATCGTCTTTCTGCAGGACGGACGCATAGAGCTCGATTGCGGCCACATGAGCCGCGACGAGATCTACGACACCATCAAGTCGCTCGAGGCCACGTCGGAGCGCGGCGGCGGCGGGTCGGCGCGATGATCCGTCTCTCGCTGCGCGACCTGTGGAGCCGCAAGCTGCGCACGGTCCTGACGGTGCTGGCCATCGTGCTGGGGGTCGCCATGATCTCCGGCACGTACGTCATCACCGACCAGATCAACAACGGCTTTCGCACGATCTTCGCAAAGGCGGCGGTCGGCACCGACGTCGACATCACCCACAAGGCGGCCTTCTCGGGCGGCGACCTCTACGCGTCGGGCGGCAGCCTGCCGGCGGCGACGCTGACCAGCGTCAGGGCCGTGAGCGGCGTGGCCGACGCGGCCGGTATCGTTCAGGGCAGCGGCGCCGTCGTGCTGAACGGCAAGCCGGTCGCCACCGGCGGCGCGCCCACGCTGGTCTACTCGGCGGCTCCGTTCCGCTTCAGTCAGAGCAAGTACATAGCCGGCGCGCCGCCGGCGCGCAGCGGCGCCGTGGCCATCAACGCCAAGCTGGCCACCGACAAGCACCTGAAGGTCGGCGACACCATCGGCCTCGCCACCGCCCAGGGCGTCCAGAAGGTCGTAATCTCGGGCGTCTTCGACTTTGGCGACTCGACCTCCATAGGCGGCGCCACCATCGTCCAGACCACGGTCGCCGACGCCCAGCGCTGGTATGACCTCGAAGGCCAGTACTCGAGTATCGCGGTGGCGGCGGAGCCGGGGGTCACCCCCGACACGCTCGCCCGGCGCCTCAAGGCGGCGTTGCCCGCCTACGCCGAGGTCAAGACTTCGGCGCAGAGCGTGGCCGATTCGACCAAGGCGGTCAGCGACGCCATCGGCAACGTCTTGCGCACCATCCTGCTGGCCTTCGGCGGCGTCGCTGTGATCGTGGGCGCCTTCATCATCTTCAACGCCTTCTCGATCACCGTCGCCCAGCGCATTCGCGAGTTCGCCATGCTGCGCTCGCTGGGCGCCACGCGCCGCCAGGTGCTGGCCAGCGTGATCGGCGAGGCCGGCGCGCTGGGCGTTGTCGCCTCGCTGCTGGGCATCGCCGCCGGCATGGGCATCGCCAAGGCCATCAACGCCCTGTTCAAGGCCGTCGGCGCCGACATCCCGACGTCGGGCATCGCCCTGGCGCCGCGCACCATCGTGATATCGCTCGTGGTGGGGATCGGCGTCGCGCTCGTCGCGGCGCTGGCGCCCGCGCTGCGGGCGACGCGCGTGCCGCCCGTGGCAGCCCTGCACGAGGGCGCCACGCTGCCGCCGTCGGTCGTCAGCCGCTACGCCGCGGTCATCGCCGCCGTGGCGGCTCTCGTGGGCGTCGGGGTGCTCGCCGCCGGCATGTTCGTTCACGGCTCTACCTCGGCCCGCCTCGCCGAGATGGGTCTCGGCGCCGTGCTCATCTTCGTGGCCGTCGCCATGGTCGCCAAGCACGTTGTGCGGCCGCTGGCCAGCGTCATCGGCTGGCCGGCCGCCAAGCTCGCCGGCAGCAGCGGCCGGCTGGCCCGCGAGAACGCCACACGCAACCCCGCGCGCACGGCCGCGACCGCCGCCGCCCTCATGATCGGTCTCGCGGTGGTGGTGTTCGTCGCGGTCTTTGCCCAGGGCTTCAAGACGTCGTTCGTGAGCGCCGTCGACCGCTCGGTCAACGCCGCGATCGTGGTGAGCGGGCAGAGCGGGGGTACGGTGCCCGCCGCGGCACTTGCTACCGTGCGCGCCGTGCCGGGCGTCGAACAGGCCGCCGGCATCTACGCCGCGACCGCGCAGATCGACGGCGGCAGCACGGCGAGCGTGATCGGCGTCGACCCCGTGAGCTTCGGTCCGCTGTGGCGCTTTCACTGGCTCAAGGGCGGCTCAGACGCGCTGCTCGCTCGCCTGGCGGGCGACAAGGCGATCGTCGAAGAGCAGTTCGCCGCCAAATACGGTCTGTCGCGTGGCAAGAGCTTCATGGCGCTCGGTCAGACCGGCAGCAGGCAGCGGTTCACGGTGATCGGCGAGTACCGCGACCCGACACTGCTGACGGGCTTCACCGTCGCCCAGAGTGCGTTCGAGCAGCTCGTTCCGTCGACCCAGCGCGACCCGCTCTACGTCATCGCCGCGACGAGCGCCGATCCGGCCCAGACCAAGGCGGCCGTGGCTACGGCGCTCAAGGCGTTCCCGACGGCCACCGTGCAGACCAAGGCCGAGTACACCGCCGGGCTCAAGAAGCAGGTCGACCAGCTGCTGACCCTGATCTACGCTCTGCTGGCGGTGAGCGTCGTCATCTCTGTCTTCGGCATCGTCAACACGCTGGTGCTGTCGGTGTACGAGCGCACCCGCGAGATCGGCATGCTGCGGGCCATCGGCACGACCCGGCGGCAGATGAGGCGCATCGTGCGCTACGAGAGCGTGATCACCTCGATCATCGGCGGCATTCTGGGGACGGTGCTCGGCGTGGCGTTCGCCTACGTCGTGTCGTCGCGCCTGGCCTCGCAGGGCATCACGTTCTCGGTGCCGTGGGGACAGCTCGTGGTCTTTCTGGTCGTGGCCGGTTTCGTCGGAGTGATCGCCGCCGTGCTGCCGGCGCGCCGGGCCGCCCGCGTGAACATCCTCGAGGCGATCCACTACGAGTGACCGGCGCGGGGAACAACCACCTGAGATGAGCGACCCCGATCAGATGAGGGGCGGCGCGCCCCGGGCGGCCGATCCGCTCCGCGACGAGCTCGAAGCGCGCGCGGCGGAGCTGCGCGCGCTCATCGCGGCGACGCCTGCCGCGGCCTCGTACGGCCCTCCGCTGGGCTACCTGGAGCTGCACGACCGTCGCCGCCGGCGAGTCCTGCTCGCCGGTGGCGCCATGCTCATCGCCGGAGGCGCCCTCATATTCGTCCTGCTGGTGACCGGCGTGTCGTTGCTCGGCGTGACGATCCTGGCGCCGGGCGTGCTGCTGCTCGCCCTGGCGCTCGGCTGGCGGCCCTTCTACTGGCTGTACCTTCCCGGCCTCGCGCTCGCCGGCTGGGGCGCCGGCATGATCGTCGACAAGGCGCTCGGCTCACCGCTGTTCCTAAGCCTCGTGGGCCTGGGCTGCGGCCTGGTCGTCGCCTGGCTGATCCGCCGCCTGCAGGCCGGCTGGGCGCATCTCTGGCCGCTTGTCGGCGGGCTGCTGCTCGCCGCCGCCGGCCTGCTGGCCGGCTTCGATCATCCGTGGCCGGTCGTCTGGCGCGCCTGGCCCCTGCTGATCGTGGCGCTCGGCCTCGCCGTCGTGGTGCGCGCCCTGCTGCCCGCCCGCCGGGCGGGCAGCCCTTCGGCGCGCCCCTGACCGCTCGGCGCCTCTCGGCGCGCCCCTGACGGCCCAGCGCCTGCCGGCGCAACGGCGCCCGGCGCCCGGCGCCACTCGCGGCTCTTGCATGGACTTGCAGTCGGAGCGCAAATCGGCTGGTCGATTTGCAGGCGGCGAGGCTGCGTTGCGGAATCAACCTGGTTCATTTTGCGTTTCGGGACGCGCCTCGATAGCATTACCGACACTGCTGGTCGTCGACATCTGGGGGAGTCCGTGGTCAAGTACGTCATCCTCGCCGCCTTCGTCGCCGTGCTGATCTCGGTCGGCGTCTACTCGCGACGCCGCACCAGGACGGTCGACGACTTCTTCATCGGCAGCCGCACGGTGGGGCCGTGGCTGTCGGCCTTCGCCTACGGCACCACATACTTCAGCGCCGTGCTGTTCGTGGGCTATGCCGGCAAGATCGGCTACGGCTTTGGCCTGTCGGCGCTGTGGATCGTGATCGGCAACGCGTTTCTGGGCACGATGGTCGCCTGGTGGCTGCTGGCCAAGCGCACGCGCACCATGACCGGGCGCCTGAACGCTCTGACCATGCCCGAGTTCCTGTCGCGGCGCTACGGCTCCAAGGCCATCAAGGTCGCCGCCGCTCTCATCATCTTCGTCTTTCTCATCCCGTACTCGGCATCGGTCTACACGGGCCTGGCCTACCTGTTCGAGAAGGTCTTCAACATCAACTTCACGACCGCTCTGTGGTCGATGGCTATTCTCACGGCCGTCTATCTCGTCATCGGCGGGTACCTCGCCGTGGCGCGCAACGACGCCATCCAGGGCGTCGTCATGATCGTCGGCGTGCTGGTGATGATCTGGTTCGTGGTGCGCTCGCCCGAGGTCGGCGGCCTCACTCATGGCCTGCGGCACCTGCACGCGATCAGTCCCAGCCTGACGGCCGTCTGGCCGACATGGAGCATGCAGGGCAGCGGCTTCAGCGGCTTTCTGAGCTCGCCCGGCGTCGAGCTGCTGGGCCTGGTGCTGCTCACCAGCCTCGGCGCCCTGGCGCACCCCAAGATGGTGCACAAGTTCTACGCCATGAAAGACGAGAGCGTGGTTCGCCAGGCGATCGTCATCTCCACGTTCTTTGCGTTTCTCATGACCTTCGGCGCCTACTTCACGGGCTCGCTCAGCCACCTGTTCCCCCAGGTCGCGCCGCTGGCGGCCGCCGGGAACTTCGACGCGATCATGCCGACCGTGATCGACGTGGCGCTGCCTTCGACAGTGGTCGTCGTCGTGCTGCTGCTCGTCTTGTCGGCCTCGATGTCGACCCTGGCCTCGCTGGTCATGGTCTCGGCGTCGGTGGTCAGCATCGACTTCGTGCGCGACGAGCTCAAGCCCGACATGTCCAAGACGTCGGTCGTCACGCTCATGCGCGTGCTGGTCGTCGTCTTCATTCTGCTGTCGGTGCTTCTGGCCCAGGCCAAGATCGCGATCATCATCACCATGATGGCGATCTCGTGGGGCGTGATCTCGGGGGCGTTCCTGGGGCCCTACATCTGGGGCCTCTTCTGGCGGCGCGTCGGCAAGGCGTCGGCCTGGGCCGGCATCGTCGTGGGGGTCGGGTTCACGCTGCTGGTGGGCTGGCACTACCACTGGAACGCCGGCTTCATGCCGGTCATCTCGAGCATCGCCATGCTGGGCTCGCTGGCTATCGTGCCCATCGTCGCGCTGCTTACCAAGCCGGCCGCCGACGACTGCATCGCCAAGGCCTTTGGCGATCAGGTCGGCGCCGCGACCACTGCTCCGGGGGAGCCGGCGCTCGCGCCGGCGCTCGAGGCCGACCCGGTCTAGACCCTCCGCGCCCGGCCGGTCGTCCGGCCCCCCGGTGGTGAGGGGCCTGGCGCAGCGGGCGGTGCGACGGGGTGGACAGCCTGTATGCCGACGGTGGCGGCGCGACGGGGGCGGACGGCCTGTACGCCGGCGCCGGCGGCCGTCATCATGAGGGCATGACCACCCCGTCGTTCGAACAGGGGCCCATCCGGCCGCCGAGCGAGGCGGCGAGCCTGCTCGTGCGCGTCGTGCGCAACTGCGGCTGGAACCGCTGCCGGTTCTGCCCGGTCTACAAGGGCTGCCGTTTCTCGGTACGCCCGCTCGCCGACGTGCTGGCCGACGTCGAGGCCATGAAGGCTGCCGCCGACCTGCTGACCGCCCAGCCGATGAGCGCCGTCCTGCACGGCGGCCTGGTGCCACCCGCGGCGTTTCAGGTCGCGCTGTTCTTGCGCGACGGGGGGCGCGCGGTGTTTCTTCAGGACGCCGACCCCTGCGCCGTTTCCCCCGACAAGCTCGCCACCGTGATCGAAAGCGTCCGCCGCGCATTTCCGACTGTGACCCGGGTGACGACCTACGGTCGGGCGGCGACGCTCGCGCGCCGCCGCCCCTCAGCGCTCGCTCGACTCTGCGCGGCGGGGCTCACGCGTGTGCACCTCGGCATGGAGTCGGGTTCGGACGAGGTGCTGGCCCGCGTCGACAAGGGCTGCACGGCAGCGCAGCTCGTCACGGCCGGCCGCCGAGTGCTCGAGGCCGGCCTGGAGCTCTGCCTCTACGTCATGCCGGGGCTGGGCGGTCGCGACCTGGCGGGCGAACACGAGCACGGCACCGCCGCCGTGCTGCGCGAGGTCGCAGCCGCGGCGCCGCCGGCGCGTCCGCTGGTGGTCCGGCTGCGCACCACGGCCGTCGTGCCGGGCACGCCGCTGGCCGCCGACGAGGCGGCCGGCCGCTTTGCGCTGCCCGACGACGTCGAAGTCGCCGCCGAGCTGCGCTCCCTGCTCGAGCTGCTCGACGGCGTGCGCCTTGAGCTGCGCTCCGACCACGCGCTCAACCTCATGGCCGACCTCGAGGGCACGCTGCCGGCCGATCGCGAGCGCCTGATCGACCTGCTCGATGGGGTGCTGGCGTTGGCGCCCGAGGAGCAGGCGGAGTTTGCCCTGGGCGTCCGCCTGGGCGTCTACCGCACGCCGCGCGATCTGCGCGACGGGCGGCTGCGGCAGGCACTTCGCGAGTGCGCCCCCGGCGCCGGCGAGGCCGCGGAGCTCGGCAAGCTCGACGCCGCTAAGCGCCTGCGCTCGCGGTTCCTGTGAGGTGGCGGGTGTGGTGCCCGGCGCGGCTATGTGCGGCCTGCCGCGGCCGGCCGTTTCGTCGTGATCTGCACGAAGACCTCTTCGAAGGTGGCGCCGACTACCCGCATGTGGGCGGCGACATGGTGCGCCTCGAGCGCCGCCTGCACGCGCGCCGCGTCGCCGCCCGGTACTCGCACGCGTCGGCCGGAGAGCGCGGGCCGCAGTCCGGCGGCGTCGAGGGTCTTGAACGCGTCGTCCCAGCGGGCGCAATCGACCTCGACTGCGGTGGTGCCGCCGACGATCTCGGCGATCGTCCCGCGAGCCACGACCCGACCGGCTGCCATCAGCACCAGCCGGTCGCACTGCTCCGCCTCGTCTAGGGAGTGCGTGGTCACCAGGACGCCGACGCCCGCCTCGGCCGCCTCGCGGATGGTCTCCCAAAGGCGGGCGCGGGCGAGGGCAGCCACGCCCGAGGTGGGCTCGTCCAGGACCAGCAGCTCGGGACGGTGGGACAGCGCCGCGGCAAAGGCCAGGCGGCGCCGCAGGCCGAGCGGCAGGTCGCCCGCGAGAGTGCCGCCACGCGCGTCAAGCTCCGGGTCGGCCGCGGCTGCCGTGCCGGATGAGGCGCCGCTTGCGGCGCGCGGTACCGCCGCGCCCGCCGCGCCGAAGGCCGCGGCCGAGAACTGCAGGTTCTCGTCGACCGTCAGGTCATCCCAGACGCCCAGGCTCTGCGGCATGTAGCCCAGGCGGCGGCGCATGGCCCGTGAGGGCGGCGCGCCGAACAGCAGCGCCGTACCGGCGGTGGCGCCCAGCAGGCCGAGCAGCAGACGGATGAGCGTCGTCTTGCCGGCGCCGTTGGCGCCCAACAGGCCCACGACCTGGCCGCGGCCGACGCCCAGATCGACGCACTCGACCGCCGTGAACGAGCCGAAGCGCCGCGTGACCGCGCGCGTCTCGGCAAGCGCGTCCGCCGGCGCCGTCGCGCCGGCGGCGCCCTGACGGGGTGCGCTCGCGCCGGCGGCGCTCGCGCGGGCGTTGTGGCGAG
>PLTW01000140.1 GCA_003164655.1 Actinomycetota bacterium | reverse complement strand
CTGGGCTACGCCCCCGGCGTGGGCAAGACCTTCACCATGCTGGCCGAGGCCCAGCGCCGCTTCAAGCGCGGCGAGGACCTCGTCGTCGGCTTCGTCGAGACGCACGGGCGCGTGGGCACCGCCGAGATGGCCGAGGGCCTGCCGGTCGTGCCTCGCAAGCAGATCGATTACCGCGGCAAGGTCTTCGAGGAGATGGATACCGCCGCCGTCATCGCCCGCAAGCCCGAGTGGGCCCTGGTCGACGAGCTCGCCCACACCGACATCCCGGGCTCGGTCCACGAAAAGCGCTGGCAGAGCGTCGAGGAGATCCTGGCGGCCGGCATCAACGTCATCTCGACCGTCAACGTCCAGCATTTCGAGAGCCTGAACGACACCGTGTACGAGATCACCAACGTCCGGGTCCGCGAGACTCTGCCCGACTCCATCCTCGACCGCGCCGACGAGGTCGTGCTGGTCGACCTCACCGCCGATGCCCTCATCAACCGGCTGAACCGCGGCGTCGTCTACGACCTCGACAAGATCCCCGGGGCGCTCAGCAACTTCTTTCGCCGCGGCAACCTGGTGGCCCTGCGCGAGCTCGCCCTGCGCAAGACGGCCGAAGAAGTCGACGAGAGCCTGCAGGAGTACATCGACGAGCACGAGATCGAGACACCCTGGGCCACCGAAGACCGTGTGGTCGTGTGCGTCAAGGCCGGACCCGTGGCCAAGAAGCTCGTGCGCCGCGGCTACCGCATGGCCAAGCGCATGCAGGGCAAGCTCTGGGTCGTGCACGTGCACACACCGGGAGAGACGCTCGGTCGCCACCACGACGAGCTCGCCGAGCTCTTCGAGCTGGCCCGCAACCTCGGCGGCAGCGTCGTCGAACTCAGCGGCGACTCCGAGGCCGACGTCATCCTCAAGTTCGCCTCCGACACCAGGGCGACATTCGTCGTGATGGGCCAGTCACGGCGCTCGCGGACGCAGGAGATCCTGCGCGGCTCGTCGCTGATCGCGCGCATCATGCGCGAGACCGACCACATCGATGTACTGGCGGTCGCCGACCCGAGCAAGGTCGACGAAGCCTGAGACAGCGGCGCCCGTGACCTCGGAGCCGACGCGCCCGTCGAGGCGAGATCGGGCTCTTGGCAGCGCCGGCGTCTTTACAGGTTCTTTATACCTTTACACGTTCTTTATACTGGTGTCCGTCATCTTTATTGGTTCTTAACGGTGGGCGGCGTACCGTGGCGCGGTCGGCCTCGCGGCCGATGCGTCGGCTTGGTCGCCGACGACGGTGGCTGCGGCCAAGCCGTTCGGCAGGCGTTTCCACGAGAGCGCTCGAGCTCGTGAGCTCGAGCTCGTGACTTCGCGGGCCTATCCCACCTTGCAAGGGCGACAGGGAGCGTGTGGGCGCTGTGGAGACGCAGGTTCGAGGCGAGGTGGCGCCGGCACACAACGACGGCCACGACACGGAGCCGCTCGGCGACAGCCAAGCCTCCCTTTCGGCGGGCATCTGGGGTCTCGCCGCCGATGAGGTCTTCGATCGTCTCCAGACCTCACCACGCGGCCTGACCGAAGACGAAGCCTTCCGGCGCCTTGCGCGTTTCGGTCGCAACACGCTGCCGGCCAAGGTCGGGCGGCCGATCATCTTTCGCTTCTTCGACCAGTTCAAGACCCTGTTTGCCATCATGCTCGAAGCGGCGGCTCTGCTCTGCGTCGTCGCCGCGGTGCTGTCGCACGGCTCGAGCCGTCAGGACCAGATCAACGTCGCTGTCGCCATCGTCGGGGTCGTGCTGCTGAATGCGACCATCGGCTTCTTTCAGGAGTACCGGGCCGAAAAGGCCACCGAAGCGCTCCAGAAGCTGGTGCCCCAGAACGCCAAGGTGGTGCGCGACGGCGAGGTGACCATCGTCGCCGTCGCCGACCTCGTGCCCGGCGACCTCGTGCAGCTCGAAGAGGGCGACAGCATCTCGGCCGACTCCCGGCTCATTCGCCAGTACGAGATGTCGACCATCAACATCGCCCTTACCGGCGAGTCCGACGCAGTGCGCAAGACCGCCGACTCGATCATCGAGGAGCAGCTGGCCACCATCAACATGCCCAACCTCGTGTTCATGGGCACGAGCGTCGCCTCGGGCACCGGTCAGGCGATCGTCTTCGCCACCGGGCTCAATACCGAGTTCGGCCACATCTTTACGCTCACGGGCGGCGTGGCCGACGAGACGTCGCCGCTGCAGCGCGAGATCAACACCATGGCCCGGACGGTGTCGATCATCGCCGTCATCTGCGGCCTCGCCCTGTTCGTCGCGGCGCTGACGATCTTCAGGTTCGGCGCCGTCCCGGCGCTGCTGTTCGCGCTGGGCGTCATGGTCGCCCTGGTGCCCGAGGGCCTGCCGGCCACCCTGTCTGTCGCCCTGGCCATCGGCGTGCAGCGCATGGCCAAAGAGAACGCCCTCATCAAGAAGCTGATGGGCGTCGAGACCCTCGGCTCGACCAACGTCATCTGCACCGACAAGACGGGCACGCTCACCAAGGCTGAGATGACGGTCAAGGAGCTGTATGCCGGCGATACCGTGGTCGAGGTCACCGGCGCCGGCTACGAGCCGGTCGGCGACTTCGTCGTCGGTGACGCGGCCCTGCCCAAAGACGCGGCGCGCCGCCGCTTCGAGCCGCTGTTGCGCGCCATGACCTTCGCCAACGACGCCAAGGTGCTGGCGCCCGCCGACGACAAAGGCTGGCGCGTGGTCGGCGACCCGACCGAGGGCTGCCTGCTGGTGGCCGCGCAGAAGGTCGGCTTCGACCTGTCCGACGAGCTCATCGAGCGTCCCAAGATCTACGAGCTGCCCTTCGAGTCGGTGCGCAAGCGCATGTCGGTCGTGCACGTCGAAGGCGACGGGCAGAAGGCCTATGTCAAGGGCGCGCCGTCCGAGACCGTGCCGCGATGCACGGCCATCCTGCTCGACGGCAAGGTCGTGCCCATGACCGACGAGCTGCGCGAGGGCATCATCGTGCGCAACGACGAGATGTCTCGCGAGGCGCTGCGTGTCCTGGCCGTTGCCGAACGCGGTCTGCCGGCCGCCCTCACCGACTACACGCCCGACTCGGTCGAGACGGAGCTCACGTTCCTCGGTCTGGTCGGCATGATCGACCCGCCGCGGCCCGAGGTGAGCGAGGCCGTCGAGCACGCCCTCACCGCCGGCATCCGCATCATCATGGTGACCGGCGACTACGGCCTCACCGCCGAAGCCATCGCCCGCCGCATCGGCATCGTGCGCGGCGACCGCGCGGTGCGGGTGATCACCGGCACCGACCTTCAGGACATGAGCGACGACGACCTTAAAGCCGAGCTCGCCAAGCCGCAGGACGTGATCTTCGCGAGGGTCGCCCCCGAGCACAAGATGCGGGTCGTGTCGGCTCTCAAGGAGATGAAGCAGATCGTCGCGGTGACCGGCGACGGGGTCAACGACGCGCCGGCCCTCAAGAAGGCCGACATCGGCATCGCCATGGGCCTGTCGGGCACCGACGTCTCGCGCGAGGCCGCCATCATGATCCTGCTCGACGACAGCTTCGCCAGCATCATCAAGGCGGTCGAGCAGGGGCGTGGCGTCTACGCCAACGTCAAGAAGATGATCACCTACATCTTCTCGCACAACATGGCCGAGCTCTTCCCGTTCGTCTTTGCCGCCCTGGGCGGGGTCGGGCTCGTGCCGCTCGGCGCCCTGCAGGTGCTTTCGATCGACCTCGGCTCCGACGTGCTGCCCGGTCTTGCCCTGGGCACCGAGCTCCCCGAGCCGGGCGTCATGAAGCTGCCGCCGCGGGCCCGCTCCGAGCGCCTCCTGAGCCCCAAGACGCTGCGGCGCGTGGTCTTCATCGGCGCCATCGAGTCGTTCTGGGCCGTGGCCGGTTTTCTCTACGTGCTGCTGTCGCACGGCTGGCACTGGGGCGACGGCACCTGGATGAACCCCACGAGCCCGCACTACCTGTACTGGCGCGAGGCGATCACCATGACCCAGGCGGCGATCGTGATGTGTCAGGTCGCCAACGGCTTCGCCTGCCGCACCGAGCGCGAGTCGCTGTTCAAGGTGGGCATCTTCAGTAACATGTGGCTGGTCTACAGTCAGATCGTCGGCATTCTCATCATGGCCTCCATCTCCTATGTGCCGTTCATGCAGCACATCTTCAAGACGGGTCCGCTCTCGGCGCTCGACTGGGCGATACTCGTCGTGGCGGCCGTCTCTTTGTTCTTTGCCGAAGAAGCGAGAAAATGGTTCGCGCGCCGTCGCGTGGCGGCGCCGCAAGGAGGGTGAGGCCATGCAGGTGATCATCGTGGGGTGCGGCCGCGTCGGCGCCTCTACCGCGGCAGAGCTTGGGCGAGCCGGCCACAACGTGGTCGTCATCGACCGCAACCCCGACGCTTTTCGCCTGCTGCCGAGCAATTTCGGCGGGCGCACGCTGGTCGGCACCGGGTTCGATCGCGAGCTGCTCGAATCGGCCGGCATCCGCGAAGCCGACGCGCTCGTGGCGGCTACGGGCGGCGACAACACCAACGCCGTCGCCGCGCGCATCGCCAAAGAGGTCTATCGCGTGCCCGACGTCGTGGCCCGCATCTTCGATCCGCACCGGGCCGACATCTATCGGCGTTACGGCGTGCAGACCTTCGCCCCGACCGCCTGGAGCGTGAGCAAGATCGTCGAGCTGATCGTCAGCCCCCACCTCGAGCGTGAGATGGCCTTCGGCAACGGCGAGGTCCAGCTCATGGCCGCCTGGGTGCCGGTCCACCTGATCGGCAAGCCGGTCAGAGACCTGACGATCCCCGGCGAGATTCGCGTGGCGCTCATCGTGCGCATGGGCAAGGGCGTCGTGCCGGTGTCGGGCACGGCCCTCGAAGAGGACGACCAGGTGTACGTGGTCATCCACCAGTCGGCGGTCGAGAAGTTCCAGAAGATGATGGGGTGGAAGTCATGAGGATCGTCATCGCCGGAGCCGGCACTCTCGGTCGTCGCGTGGCGACCTACACGCGTGGCGAGCACGACGTGCTGGTCATTGAGCAGTCTCGCGCGCGCGCCCACGCCGTCGAAGAGGAGCTGGGCGTCAAGGTGCTGGTCGGCGACGCCGACGAGCCCGACGTGCTCCTCGAAGCCGGCGTCGACCGCGCCGACGTGTTTCTGGCCTCGACCGGCCACGACGAAGACAACCTCGTCGCCAGCCTCCTGGCCAAGAACGAGTTCAAGGTCCGCAAGGTCATCGCCGCGGTGCGCAACCCGCGCAACCGCTGGCTGTACAACCGCAGCTGGGGTATCGACGTGGCCATCGACTCGGCCGAGATCGTCACCAAGCTGATCGAAGAAGAGGCCACCCTGGCCGACGTCGTCACGCTGCTCGACCTGCGCGAGGGCGAGGTCACGGTGTCGTCCATGATGATCAACGAAGACCATTGGGCGGCCGGCAAGACGATGGGCCAGCTGGGCCTCCCCGAGGGCTGCGCGGTCGCTGCGCTGCTGCACGGCAACCAGATCGTCATGCCCAAGCCCGAGACGGTCGTCGAGCCGGGCGATCAGCTGCTCATCATCGCCGGACCGGGCGCCGAGTGCACCATCCGCGAGGAGCTTGCCTGAGCAGGCGCTAGGCCGTCGAGCGACTGCGTCGTCGCCGCTCAGGCAGGCGTGACTTCGTCGCGCGCCTGGTCTTGCCGGCGCGGCGCGGCGTGGTCGGCGAACACGAGGCCCAGAGTCTTCTCCCAGAAGGGCAGGACCACGTCGAGCCTGACGGCGGCGGGATCGAGCAGCTTCTGCACGGCCAGGCCGTCGATCACCGCGATCATCAGCGTCTCGAGGGCGTGCAGCTCGTCGTCGCTGAGCCCTCCCTCGCTGCCCACGACGCCGCCATACATCGCGCGGAAGCCCTGGTAGAGGAGCGCGACGCGCTCGCGCAGCTCACCGTCGAGCACGATGCGCGACAGCAGGGCATAGAAGTCGCGAAACGAGTCGTGGTCTCGGAGCAGGTCGCGGTCGGCCTCGATGAGGCGGTGGACGACCTCGGCCCGCGGCGCCGTCCCGCTGGCGCGGGCGATGGCCCTGAAGCCCTCGTCGTTGGCCAGCGACTCGACCACGGCCGAGATCAGACCGGCCTTGCCGCCAAAGTGGTAGCGCACGGCGTCCGGGTATGTGCCGGCCTCCTCGGCCACGGCCTGGACCGTGAGCGCCTGCGGCCCGCCGCGGGTGAGGACGGCGCGCGCCGCCGCCACGAGGCGGTCGGCCGTCGCCGAGGTCCTGGCGGGATCTCGCGTGTGCCTGTGCTCGTCCGTCGTTGCCGTCACCCCCTTCGACCGGGCCACCGCCGCGGCCGGACCCGGTCGCGCGGGCGATCGATGCCGCGACACGGCTGCGCGGTTGACACTCCGTGGCTGCCCAGTCTAGACTTTCGTCACTCGTTCGTACATACGAATGATATGTTCGAACTATCGCCCAGCGGTCGGCGGCGCGATGGAGAGCGCGCCGCCGACCGCGTCCCCGCCAGGCGCGGCGCGCGCCGCGCCGAGGCTGCGGGGGTTTCGGCCCTCCGTCGGCCTTGGTAGACTTTCGCGCGGTTCTTCCTTACCGACGAAAGGGGGCCGCGACGCTCATGAGCAGCCCAGTCCCTCCGCCCTTCGCGTCCACCCCCGCCGCCTACGCCGGCACCGCCGACTACATCGCCGCGCCCGAGCTCATGCAGACGGTCAACGTCGCCATGACTTTGTCGCGTCCGCTGCTCATCAAGGGCGAGCCCGGCACCGGCAAGACGATGCTCGCCCAGAGCATCGCTCGCGGCCTCGAGATGCCGCTGATCGCCTGGAACATCAAGTCGACGACCAAGGCGCAGGACGGCCTTTACGTCTACGACACGGTGCAGCGCCTCTACGACGGCCAGTTCGGCGACGGCGACGTGAGCGACATCGGCCACTACATCAAGCTCGGCAAGCTGGGCGAAGCCTTCACGTCGGCGCAGCGCTGCGTGCTGCTCATCGACGAGATCGACAAGGCCGACATCGAGTTTCCCAACGACCTGCTGTGGGAGCTCGACCAGATGGAGTTCTACATTCCCGAGACTCGCGAGACGGTCGCCGCGCGGCAGCGCCCGGTCGTGATCATCACTTCGAATGCCGAGAAGGAGCTGCCCGACGCGTTCCTGCGCCGCTGCGTCTTTCACTTCATCGAGTTCCCCGATGCGGCCATGATGGAGCGTATCGTGCGGGTGCACCATCCGGCCATCGACACGAAGCTGCTGCACCTTGCCCTGCAGGCCTTCTACTGGCTGCGCGACGTGACCGGGCTGCAGAAGAAACCGTCGACCAGCGAGCTCATCGACTGGGTGCAGGCGCTGCAGGTCGGCGGTCTGCGTCACGAGGACATCGTCGCCACGATGCCTTTCATCGGCGTGCTGCTCAAGAAAGACCACGACGTCGAGGTGGCCGTCGACGCGCTCCACAGCGGGCGCGGTCGCCGGTAAGGAGTCATGACGATGGTGGCGGCCGCCCACGTGAACGTACACTATCTGCTCATCCTGCTGCTGCCATCCGTCATCGCCGTCGTCATGGTGGGCCTGACGTGGTACTACCGCGCCAAGAGCCGCGGCGACCGCGACGCGAAACCCGGCCGCCCCTCCGACGACAAGCACGGTGATCGCCCCACCACCAAGCCGAGTCGCCCCTCCACCACCAAGCCGACTCGCCCCACCGGCGCCAAACGGCGCCGCAAGTAGTGGGCCGGCGGCAGACGGCGTGAACGTGCTCGTCGAGTTCCACGCGATCCCCTGGCAGGCGGCGGCGCCCGGCGGCCGGTCCAAGACTGTCGTGAGCGGCGCGCAGCGCGTCCGGCTCCTCGAGCTGACTGAGGGATTCGAAGAACCGCAGTGGTGCACGCACGGCCACGCCGGGCGGGTACTCGAAGGGTCGTTCACGCTGCGCACGCCGACCGGCGCGCAGCGCCTGGGCGAGGGCGACGTGTTCGTCATCGAGCCCGGCGAGGAGCACGCGCACAAGGCCGAGCTCGGTAACGGCCAGCGGACGCTGCTGCTGCTCTTCGAGTCCGCGGATACCTGAGGTGTTCACCTCGTTCTTCTTTTTGCTGCGCGCCTACGGCGTGCCGGTCACGATCACCGAGTGGATGATGCTCATGGGCGCCCTNNGTGAAGTCCGAGACCTTCTACGACCAGTACGACCAGGCCTTTGCCGCCTGCTTCGAGGGCATCGAGACGCCGGTCCAGATCGCCGACGAAGTCTGGGACTGGCTGGCCGACCCGCTCGCCATGCCGGGTCTGACCGCGGCCGAACAGCGCGAGCTCGCGGCGCTCATGGCCGACCTCGACCTCGACGAGTTGCAGCGCCAGTTCGAGCAGCGCCTCGCCGAGCAGGACGCCGCCCATCACGGCGGCAACAAGTGGGTCGGCACCGGCGGCACCTCACCGTTCGGCCACTCGGGGATTCATCCCGGCGGCATCCGCGTCGGCGGCGAGAGTCGCAACCGCAGCGCGGTGAAGGTCGCCGGCGAGCGCCGCTACCGCGGCTACCGCACCGACGTCAAGGTCGGCGTGCGGCAGTTCGAGCAGGCGCTCCGTCGTCTGCGTCAGCTCACCAGCCGTAACGAAGGGCTGGCCGACGAGCTCGATCTGGAGGAGACGGTCGACGAGACCGCCGACCACGCCGGCCGGCTGTCGCTGGTGTGGCACAAGAGTCGCAGGAACGCCGTCAAGGTGATCCTCGCCATGGATGTGGGCGGCTCGATGCACCCCTACATCCGCCTGTGCAGCCAGCTCTTCAGCGCCGTCAACAGCCAGACCCACTTCAAGGACCTGAAGACCTTCTACTTTCACAACTGCATCTACGACTGGCTGTACCTGGACACCGACATGAACGGCCACAACGCGGTCGCCACGAACCGCGTCATCCAGGAGTTCGCCGGCGACTACAAGCTCATCGTCGTGGGTGACGCGGCGATGGCGCCGAGCGAGCTGCTGAGCCGGCACGGCATCATCTGGTGGGGCTTCTCGAACGAGCAGCCCGGCATCGATTGGCTGCGCCGGCTGCGCCGCCACTTCGACCACTCCGTGTGGCTCAACACCATCCCGNNGGCCCGGCAGGTCGTGGGCGCTACGCGGTAGTCGGCGCTACGCGGTAGTTGGCGCTTCGGCGGCGGCGGTGCCGCCGCCGTTGCCGGAGGCGGTGTCGATCCAGGGGTCGCCGTCGCTCATGCCCAGGGCGCGCAGGATCGTCGTGCGCGTGCCCGGGTAGATCAGAAGCGCGGCGAGCACGCCGCCGATCAGCGTGCCGCCGATGAGCCAGGAGCCCCAGTGGCTGCTGCGACGCGGGTGGATCACCCGTTCGCTGGCCCCCTGAAGCGAGGCTACGATGCTGTCGAGATCTTCGCGGACGTCGTCGTCGAGGAGCTTCGACACGCCGTCGGCGGTCAGCCCCTCGTAGAGATGGCGCCCCGCGGCGACAAGGGTGCGCACGTCGCGGCGCAGCTCGTCGTCGCTCACGATGCGGCGCACGTAGGGTGCGGCCGCGCTGGCCGCTCCGGCGGCTCGCAGGACTTTGGCGCGGTTTTCGTCGAAAGCCATGGCGCTCTCCCTCTTGCTGGCGGTGCCTCTCGCAGACCCCGGGCTGCGGCGGCTGGTCTTGTACTCCTCATTGACCACCAGCGCGCCTGCCGCAAACCGTTGACGCGCGCGCGGCGTCGCCGGCCGGCCGAAGCGATGACGGCGAGCGCCGCCATGTCGTACGATGGCGCGACGCAGTTGGTCACAGTCCCGCACGAAAGAGGTCGATGGGCAGTCTCATTGTGGCGCTTCTCCCGCTGGCCGTCGCCATGGCGGCCAACCCCGTGCCCATCATCGGCGTCATCGCCATGCTCAGCACCGACCAGCCGCTGCGCAACGGAGCCCTGTACGTCGCTACCATGGTGTTCGTAGTGGCCGGCATCGGCGTCCTGTCGCTGCTGGTGTTGAACGACGCGCTCGGCGTCGCCGGCTCGTCGGGCAGCGCCGGCGGTGTGCAGGTGCTCATGGGGATGCTGTTTCTGTCACTTGCCTTTCTGCAGTGGCGGGCCAAGCCGGCGCCTGGGTCGGCCGGCCGCGAGCCGGGCTGGATGAAAATGATGGACAAGGGCGGGCCGTTCGTGGCCGTGGTCCTGGGCCTCATGCTCGTCAACTACGCTCTGGTAGCCGGCGCGACCTCGGACATCCTCAAGGCGCACGTGAGCGCGACCGCCGGTCTGGGAGCCGTCGCCATCTTCACGGCGCTTTCGCTTTCGACGGTGTGGGGGCCATACGCCGCCTTCGTCGTCGATCGGCCGCGCTCCGAGAAGTTCATGAGGAGTGTGCGCGGCACCCTCATCGCCCACAACCGCGTGATCCTCGTGTGGGTCTTCGCCGCGATGGGCGTGCTCTACGTGGCAAAGGGTCTCATCCCCCTGTTCTGAACCTGGGCGGCGGCCCCGCGACCTCGCCGGTCTGGTCGCTGCCCGGTGCAGCCACCGCAGGGCCTTCACGGGGCGGTTCAGGCTCGTCGCCGCGCAGTTGGGGTTTCATTTTGCCGCCGCAAGCTGTACAAGTTAAGAACTGCGTCCGGCGTCGTCGGACGCACGTTCCAATAGGAGAGCGCTTTCGTCGCTTCGTCAGTCGTCGCCGACACGCTCGTTAGACCAGGAGAAAGTAGTGGCCAAGGGAACAGTCAAGTGGTTCAACGCTCAGAAGGGCTACGGCTTCATCGAGCAGGCAGACGGCGGCAAGGACGTCTTCGTGCATGTGGCCGAACTCGCACCCGGTGTGGGTACGCTGTCTGAGAACCAGGCAGTCGAGTTCGAGGTACAGCAGGCCCAGAAGGGCCCGCAGGCCGTCAACGTGCGGCCTGTCTGATCCAGGCAGTCGAACACGGGCGCCCAGGGGCGGCATCGAGCCGCCCCCGGGCGCCCTTTTTTGTTGGCGGCGGGGCGGCTCACCGACCGGCGAGCGACCTCGGCGCCGATCCTGCCGCCGGCGATCCGCGCGGGCTCCGATCGCAGCGCCGGCGCGAGAGACCGTGACGGCGCCGCGATCAGGGACCGTCTGTGGGGTAGGGCACCGGCACGTACTCGACCGACGGCCGGCGCTGGCCGCGCTGGGAGTAGAGCGTCATGAGCGTGTAGACCTCGTCGGGTACCCGGTCGCTCACCGGCAGGCCGATCTCGGCGGCGTAGTCGAAGCGGATGGGAAAGTCGTGCGTCCAGCGTCCGTGGCTGAGCAGCGTCGCGAGGCGCTCGGCGTCGTCGGCGCCGTGCGCCTCGAGCAGCAGCTCCCGCACAGTGTCGTGCACCTGATCGATCGCCTTGCGGGCCATGTCGCCGAGAATCAACGTCTGGTCGTCGCGGTTCGGGTTGGGCGTCTCGAGCGCCGCGAGGATCGAGACGGCGGGCCAGTACCCGCGCGGCAGGCCGCCGAGCTGCGGATCGACCGGGCCCAGCACTGCGTCGCGATCCATGAGGATCTCGTCCGCGGCCAACGCCACGAGCGTGCCGCCCGACATGGCGTAATGGGGCACCATGACCGTGACCTTGCCGCGGTGGCGCTTGAGGGCGTAGGCGATCTGGTCGGAGGCCAGCACAAGGCCACCCGGCGTGTGCAGGACCAGATCGATCGGCATCTCGTCGGGGGTCAGGCGGATGGCGCGCAGCACCTGCTCGGCGTCGTCGATGTCGATCATGCCGCCGAAGGGGATGCCGAGGATGCGCATCGATTCCTGGCGGTGGATCATGGTCACCACGCGCGAGCCGCGCTGCTGTTCGAGGCGGCGCAGCATCGCGCGACGGCGGCGCGTGCGACGGCGGCGCACCAGCATCGGCACGATCAGCGCTGCCACGATGACGACGGCCACAACCGCCCAGAACACATCCATCTCATCGTCTTCGTACCCGCAAAAGGCGGCCGGCGACACCTGCGGACGGGCGCCGGCGCGCCGCTC
This sequence comes from Actinomycetota bacterium, assembly GCA_003164655.1. GTDB lineage: Bacteria > Actinomycetota > Thermoleophilia > UBA2241 > UBA2241 > Bog-752. The sequence continues at coordinate 22,958 of PLTW01000140.1, read as the reverse complement.
GGCAACGGCCGAGAGCAAGCCCGCGAGGTCGCGACGCTGTAGGCTAACGGCGGTCAACAAGGAGCGACGAGATGGACGACGACGCGCGCCAGGCGGCGCTGCCCTACCAGCACACGCAAGTCGGCTTTGCCACGCTGATCGGCTTGGGCATCGGCTTTCTCACCCAGCTCGGCAGGGCCGTGCGCGACGTCAGGAGGCGACGCCGGGCGGCCTGGATCTCCGTTCCGCTGGCGGCGGGGTTCGTCGCTGTGATGGCGATCTTCTCGTCGTTGCACGTCGAGGTCGACCAGACGACCGTGGTCGCGAACTTTGTCGGCGGCGTGTTGCGCCGCCGCATCCCGTTGGACGATATCGAAGGCGCGGAGGTCGTGAACATTCCCTGGCATCGCGGCTGGGGCATGCGCCGCACGCGCCACGGCTGGCTCTACAACGTCTGGGGCCGCCGGGCGGTCGAGCTGAGGCTCACCGACGGGAGCACGTTCACGATCGGCAGCGACCAGCCCGAAGCACTGCTCACGGCGATCGAGCAGGCCCGCGCGCAGCGTGCACCAGCGGCGGCCTGAACGCCGGCGGAGCAGGTCGTGAGCGGCGCCGCACACCGGGCGCCGTCGCCGCCGGCCCTGACGGCCCTCGTCGGTGAGCTGCTCGGGCGCGGCGGCGGCCTGGGCCTCGACACGAGCGGTGGCCTGCTCTTCAATCACAGCCTCTGGGCGCGGGACCGCGTCATCACCGCTCTCGACCTGATCGACTACGCGCCGCGTCCGGCCTTCGAGACCGTGCTCGCCCTGGCGGCCCTGCAGGGTACGCGGCGCCGAGTGCTGTCCGAGGAGGAGCCCGGCCGCATCCACAACGAGCGCCGCGATCTGCGCGCCTGGCAGGCGCCCCTGTGGCTCAAGGCCCTGTTCGGCCTCGGCCTCTCGACCATCTGGGGCGGCACGCCGGCCGGCTATACGACCTACTTCTCCTCGGACTCGACACCACTGTTCATCATCCTCGTGGCGGCGCTGGCCCGCCGCGAGCCCGGCATCCTCGAGGCGACGGTGGCCCGCAAAGACGGGCGGCCGGCGACCGTGAGCGAGAGCGTCGCCGAGGCCTGCGACTGGATCGAGCGACACCTGAACGACGAGGGCCTGGTCGAGGCGGGGCAATCCAACCCGCTGGCCCTTCAGCAGGTCTGGAAGGACGGACCGACGTCGAACTTCGACGAGCACGGGCGCATGGCGAACGTCGTGCGACCGATGGCCTACCTCGACGTCCAGGTGCTGGCGGCCGAGGCGCTCCGGCGGGCGGCCGACCTTCGGGTCGGCCGCCCGCCGGAGCGCCTTCTGGCCGAGTCGCGCGCTCTGCGCGACGCCACCATCGCCCACTTCTGGCTGCCCGAGCGGCGCTACTTCGGCAACGCCATCGATCGTGATCCGGGCGGCCGGCCGCGGCTGCTGCGGGCGGTGCAGTCCAACGCCGGCTGGATGCTCGCCACGAGCTTCTTCGACGAACTGCCCGAGACGCAGCGCGCGGCGCTGGTCGGCGGCATCGTGCGCATGCTGTTCTCGGCCGAGCTGCTCACGGCGGCCGGCATTCGCGGCCGCGCGCTGACCGACCACAACCCGCGCTTTCGCAGCTATCACGAGAACGTCTGGCCGTTTGACACCGCGATCATCGCCCGGGGGCTGCGCCGCCAGGGCCTGGATGAGCTCGCCGAGCAGCTCGAAGCGCGCCTGCTGAACGTCGCCAACATGCTCGGCGGCGTCTTTGAGTTCGTCGCCGTCGACGACCAGGACCGGGTGCTCGATCCGCTGCTTTCGGCCGACGGCGCGGCGCGCCTCTTCGGTCGCCCCGTGCCGGGTCTGCCCACCGAGATGGTTCCCGACCTGCAGATGGGCTGGACGGCGACCGCGCTGCTTTCCATCAAGCGCGACAGGGCCGCGCGGGCGCGCGCGCCGCGGGCGGTCGCCGAGCGACTCGCCGCCCGGCCCGTCTGGCTCACGGACCTGACCCGCGATATGCTCTCGTCGATCGAGCCGGTCGATGTCTGCGCGACGCGGGCCGCGCTCGAGGAACGGTATGTCGATGTGGCGCCGGCGTATCTCGACCACTCTCGCGGTCTGCGACGCTCCGCCAGCGCCATCGCCCTGCAGGGGTTCTGCGGCGTGCTGCCGCGCGAGCTGGCGCGCCGGGTCCGCGCCGCGGCTCGCCGGCGAGTGCGGCGCGGCGGTCCGTAGGGCGCGGCGCGACGGCGACTCGAGGAGGGGCGATGGGGGCTGGCGCACGCAAGGACACGCACGGCCGGCGAGCCGGCGCACGGCACGACCGGCGGCAGGCCACACGGCTGATGCGCTTCTGCGTTCTGCTCGCCGCCGGCGCGGCGCTGCTGGCCGCCGCCGCGGCCGCACCGCGAACGGCCGCGGCCGATCCGGCGCCCACACCGAGTCCCGCGCCGACGGCCGCCTGGACCGTCATGGTCTACATGGACGGCGACCAGAACCTCACTCCCAGCGGCCACGACCTCGAGCCGTGGGTCACGCACGACATCGACAAGGAGATGGCGGCGGTCGGTTCCGACGCCGACGTGCAGGTAGTGGCCCTGGCCGATCGCGGACGGTTCCCAAACGCCGTCGATGGTGGCTGGACCGGAGCTCGCATCTTCCACGTCACGAAGGGCATGAAGGCCACGTCCCAGAACGCCGCGGCCGACTGGGGAACCACCGATATGGGCTCGCCCCAGACGCTCGTCGACTTCATCGATTGGGCCCGGGCCGCCTACCCGGCGCACCGCTACGCGCTCTTTCTGTGGGATCACGGCTGGGGCTGGTGGCCGGGCAACACGATGGCCGACGACACGAGCAACGACTACCTCGACATGGATGAGCTGCGCGGCGCTCTGGAGACCGTACACGGCGTCGACATGGTCGGCTGGGACAGCTGTCTCAGCCAGACGATCGAAGTCGAAGCGGAGCTGCGCGGCTTCGCCAGCGCCATGGCCGGCTCGCAGGACTCGATCGGCTACAGCGGCTTCTCCTACCAGCGGATCCTGGCCGGGCTGCAGGCCTCTCCGGCGATGAGCCCGGGCGCGCTGGCGGTCGTGGCCGCCAAGAGCATGGAATCCGGTCACGACCGCTGGACCTGGGCGGCCTCGGCCGTGAGCCTGGGAACACAGTGGGATGCCCTGACCGCGGCGGTGAGCGACCTCAGCTGGGACCTCGCCGTCAGGCTGCCCAGGTTTCAGCGCGCCTATGCGATCGCGCGCCGGGACGCGGCGTCGCCACCGCAGACCTACCCCGAGGACCGCGACCTCTACGACGTGGCCGCCGAGCTGCGCTCGCACGTCGCTTCGGGGGCGATCAAGAGCGATTGCACCAGGGTGCTCACCGCCGAACGCAGGGTCGTTCTGTGGCAGTGGCATCTCAAAGCCGAGGGCCCGGTCCACGGCATCGACATCTTCTGGCCGTCGGCGCCGGCGCCCCCCGGCAAGGGCGCGAGCTTCGATCAGTGGGTCGACTTCGCCTACTACTGCTCGGATCTCAACTTCACCCGGCTGACATACTGGGGCGACTTTCTGAGTGCATGGGGTAAGTGAGAGGCGCGGCCGGCGGGGCGCCGCAGGCGCCCCGCCGGCCGCGCCCTGAGCCGAAAGGAGCGGCAATGGCTCGCTACACGTCGTCAAAGGAGCTGGTGGTCGGCGTCTGCCGCACGCTGCTCGAGCGCGGCTATCTGAAGGCCACCGAAGGCAACGTCTCGGTGCGCGTGCCGGGCCGCGAGCTGTTTGCCGTCACGCCCTCGAACTACGACTACGCCAAGATGGAGTCCGACGACATCTGTGTGCTCGACTACGACCTGCGCCGCGTCGCCGGCACGATGAAAGCCTCTATCGAGGCCGGCATGCACGCCGCGATCTACCAGCAGCGCCGCGACGTGAACGTCGTCATCCACACCCACCAGCCATACGCCAGCGCGCTGGCGCTGATCGACAAGCCCATACCGGCGCTCTTCGACGAGCAGGTCCGCAACCTGGGACGGGGCGTCGAGATCGTGCGCTACGGCCCGTCGGGCACGTCGTTTCTGAAGAATCGTGTGAAGGCCAGGCTCAAGAACGGCGACAACGCCTACATCCTGGCCAACCACGGCGTGCTCGTGCTCGGCGGCGACGTCGAACAGGCCATCCACAACATGGCTCTGCTCGAGAAGGTGGCGCTCGACTATCTGCTGACGCTGCTTGCCGGCGAGAAGGCCGCCACCATCCCCCTGCCCATCCGCGAGATCGCCTTCGCCAAGCTGCGCGCCGACGAGAAGAAGCTGGCCATCCAGGAGGCCGAGGCGGCTCGCGACGCCGAGACGGCCGACGCGCGCGACGCCGAGACGGCCGCCGCTGCTCACGAGGCGCCTGCTGTCGCCGGTGACGGCGCCGCGGCGCCGGCCGCCGCCACCGCGCCCCCCTCCGGCGCGCCGTCCACCCCGCCCGCCGAGCAGCGCTACGCGATCAGCGAGTACCCCGACGTCGCGGCGGTGTACGCCGGTCTGGAGCGGCTCGTGAGCCGGCCGCTGCGCAAGGTCAAGCCGGCGGTCATGAAGGAGTATCTCGAGTACTTCGAGACGAAGTGCGCCCGCTCCAAGGCGCTCACCGCCGAGGCCAACGAGTTCATCCCCGGCGGCGTGCAGCACAACCTCGCCTTCAACTACCCGTTCCCGATCGCCATCGAAAAGGCCGACGGCGCCTACCTGTGGGACGCCGACGGCAACCGCTACATCGACTTTCTACAGGCCGGTGGGCCCACCGTGCTGGGCAGCAACTACGCCCCGGTGCGCGACAAGGTCGTCGAACTGCTGCAGGAGTGCGGGCCGGTCACGGGGCTGTTCCACGAGTACGAGCTCAGACTGGCCGAGCTCGTCAACCGGTTCATGCCCGCGGTCGAGATGTTCCGCATGCTGGGGTCGGGCACCGAGTCGGTCATGGCCGCCATTCGCGCCGCGCGCGCCCACACCGGCAAGAAGTACGTCATCAAGATCGGTGGCGCCTACCACGGCTGGAGCGACCAGATGGTCTACGGCCTGCACGTGCCCGGCACGTGGCGGTTCGAGGCCAAGGGCATCCCGATGGGCGTCACCGGGCGCACCCGCGAGGTGTATCCGAACGACCTCAAGGCGCTGCACCGCAAGCTGAGCGAGAACCGCCTGCTAGGCGGCACGGCGGCCGTGATCGTCGAGCCCATAGGGCCAGAGAGCGGCACGCGGCCGGTGCCGTTCGAGTGGAATGCGCAGGTGCGCGAGCTGTGCGACGAGTTCGGCGCGCTGCTCATCTTCGACGAGGTCGTCACCGGTTTTCGGCTGGGCCTGGGCGGCGCCCAGGGCTACTTCGGTGTCAAGCCCGACCTCACCGTGTTCGGTAAGTGCATCAGCGGCGGCTATCCCATGGCCGGTGGGGTCGGCGGGCGCAGCGACGTGATGATGAGCTTCGCGTCGGGGATCGGCGGCAAGAGCGGCGAGCACGCCTACGTGGGCGGCACTCTGAGCGCCAACCCGCTGTCGTGCGCGGCCGGCTATTTCGCCCTGCTCGAGATGGAACGCACCAACGCGCCGGTGCTGGCCGGTCGCGCCGGCGACCGTCTCACCAAGGGGTTGAACGACCTGATCGCCCGCTACGGTCTGCCCTACGTAGCCTTCAACCAGGGCTCGATCGTCCACCTGGAGACTTCGGGCGTGATGCTGCTCGACCTGCACAACCCGTTGCGCTTCATCAAGGGCATGAAACCGCGCAAGCACATGATGGAGGANNGCCCTGGAGCGCTTTGGGCGCGTGCTCGGTAGCGTCGAGGAGGTCTGAGCCGGCCGCGTGCCCGGCAGCGTCGAGGGGGTCTGAGCCGGCCGCGCCCAAGGCGAGACCGGCCTGTACGGTCGACCAAAAGACATTAGTCGTCTGACGTCTTATGGTATCATGTACATTGTGATGACTCAGACGGCCCTGCCATGACCGATGTGTTCGACCTCGAGGCGCTCAGGCGCCGCCTCGCCGCGGCGCCCGATAGCGCCGGACTGAAGCCGCTGGGACTGCAGACGGTCGTCATCGGTGACGGCGCACTCGAGGCGCTGCCCGATGTCGTCGCCGATCTCGTCGGCGCGCGACATCTCTCCGGGCCCGTCGCCGTGATCTCCGACCTCACGCCGAAACGGCGCCGGTCGGCCGATCTGCTCACCCTGGTCACCGACTCGCTGGCGGCAAGACTCACCGTGCGCGGCGTCCGGGTCGGCACCCCCGGTCACCGCGTGCACGCCGACGAGGAGACCCTGGCGCAGGTCACTCGCGACTGTGAGGGCGCCGGCTGCGTCGTCGCCGTCGGTTCGGGGACGGTGGCCGACATCGGCAAGGCGGCCGCGGCGGCCCACGGCGCCGCCTATGTCGTCGTGCAGACGGCCAACAGCGTCAACGGTTTTGCCGACGACCGCTCGGTCCTGCTGGTGAGCGGCGTGAAGCGCACTACCCCGACGACCTGGGCCGACGCTCTCGTAGTCGACACCGACGTGCTGGTCGAGGCACCGGTCGAGATGAACGTCTCCGGACTTGCCGACCTCATCGCCACGTTCACGGCGCCGGCCGACTGGTACCTGGCCACGCTGCTCGGCATGGACGACTCTTACTCACCGACCGTCGTGGCGCTGGCTCGCGAACAGGGTCCGGCCCTGCTCGCGGCCGCTCCCCTGATACCCGACGGCGATCGCGCAGCGCTCGAACAGGTCGCCGCGACCCTCACGCTGAGTGGCATCTCGATGGGAGTCGCCGGCACCACGGCCCCGTGCTCGGGCATGGAGCACGCCGTCGGCCACCTGCTCGAGATGGCGACCATGCAGGCCGGCCACGAAGCGGCCTTGCACGGCGCCCTGGTGGGGGCCGGCAGCATCGTCGCTGCTCTGCTCTGGCAGCGGGTCCTCGACGAGCTGGCCGACGGCGGGCTGTCGCGGGTCCTGGTGCCGGATGCCGCCGAGGCCGAGGCCGGCGTGCGGGCGGCGTTGCGCACCGTCGATCCGAGCGGCAACATGGGTGAGGAATGCTGGCGTGACTACGAGCGCAAGCTGGCGCGCTGGGCGCGAGCGCGCGAGCGCGTCGAACTGGCCGCAGAGAACTGGCCGTCGCACGACCGGGCTCTGCGTGACCTTCTGGCCGGTCCGCAGGCGCTCGTCGCGGCGCTGCGCAGCGCCGGCGCCCCCGCGCTGTTCTGCGAAGTCACGCCCCCTGTCGACGCAGAGGCCGCCCGTTGGGCGGTGGCGAGCTGCCACCTGATGCGCGAGCGCTTCTCGGTCGCCGACATGGCCTGTTTTCTGGGGATCTGGGACGAGTCGTGTGTCGCTGCTCTTTTGCGCGACGCCGCGGCGCTGGGCGCTGGGCGTTGAGTCGAGATGGCGTCACGCCGCCGGCGAGCCGGCGGCCCTCGCGGATCTACCCCGGGTACGTCTTCGACCTGGACGGCACGGTCTACCTGGGCGACGCCCTGCTGCCGGGCGCGGCCGAGACACTCAGCGCGATCCATCGCGCCGGGTCGCGCGTCGTGTATGTGACCAACAAGCCACTGCAGACGGCCGAGGACTATGCCCAGAAACTGACGCACCTGGGCGTGCCGGCGACGCGCGCCGACGTGGTGACGTCGGTCGATGCGCTGGTCGACTATCTGGGCCGCGAGCACCCCACTGCCACCCTGCTCGGGGTGGCCGAGCAGTCGACCATGGACGAACTTCGCGGGGCGGGGTTCGCGGTGACGACCGACCCTCTGGCGGCCCAGGTCGTGGTCGTCTCCTTCGACCGCACGTTCGACTACGCCAAGTTGAACGCGGCCTTTCGGGCTGTGCGTTACGGCGGCGCTGCGATCGTGGCCACCAACCCCGACCCGTACTGTCCGACGCCCGACGGCGGGCTGCCCGACTGCGCCGCCATGCTGGCCGCCATCGAGGCCTGCTCCGGCGGGCGCGCGGAGGCTGTGGTCGGCAAGCCGAGCATCCACATGGCCCGCACGCTGCTGGGGCGGCTCGGAGTACCCGCCCAGGACGTCGCGGTGATCGGCGACCGCCTCCTCACCGACGTGGCCATGGCCCGCTCCCTGGGCATGACGGGCATCCTGGTGCTCACGGGCGCGACTCGGCCCGACAGCCTGGCCGGCGCGCCCGTGACACCCGATTTCGTGATCGAGGGGCTCGGCGGCCTTCTGCCCGACGACCCCGGCGCACCCCAGGAGGAACCGGAGTGAACTTCATCTTCATGCTGACGCACAACGACAGCACCGTGCCTGATGCCGCCAAGGTCTACGAGCGGCTACGGGGCACGGCTCTCCGCTACATCGGCTTCAAGGACATCGGCGCCACCCCCGATGAGCTCGCCGCTGTTGCCGAAAAGGCCCACGCCGACGGACTCGAGGTCATGCTCGAAGTGGTCTCGACCTCGCGCGAAGCGGAACTGGCATCACTCGAGGCGGCCCGCCACATCGGCGTCGACTGGGTCCTGGGCGGCACGCACGCCGCCGACGGTGTGCGCATTCTCGACGGCAGCCGCATCAAGTATTGCCCGTTCCCGGGTCGCATCGAAGGCCATCCCAGCGTTCTTCTGGGCAGCGTCGCCGAGATCGCCAGGGATGCCCGCGACCTGACGGCGCTGTCGGGCGTCTTCGGTCTCGACCTGCTCGCCTATCGGCACCCGAGCGTCGACCCGATCGCCCTGACCGGCGAGGTGGTCGATGCGTCGGCGGGCCCGGTCGTCGTAGCGGGCTCGATCGCCACTGCCGAGCAGGTCCGTCTGGTCGCGGCGGCGGGGGCCTGGGGATTCACTATCGGCGGCGCGATCTTCGAGGGTCGTCTGCCCGGCGCCCCGGGCCTGGCCGGCCAGATCACCGAAGTCCTCACCATCGCGGCGGGCGCCGAGGCCGTACGTGACTAGGGATCCACTCACCACGAGACGACCGCGCCCCACGCTGCCCGACCGCGTGCGCGACGCGCTGCTCGGCGACCTGTACTCGAACGTCTACGTCGCCGGCGACCGGCTGCCCAACGAAGACGAGCTGGCCGCCCGCTTCGAGGTGAGCAGGGCGACCATCCGCGAGGCCGTGCGCGGGCTCGTGGAGGCGGGGTATCTGGTGCGGCGCCACGGCAGCGGCACGTTCGTGACGGCGCGACCGCGCCACCGCCACACGCTGAACGCCAATCTGAGCTACACGGCCATGATCCGCGAAGCCGGTCTGGAGCCGGGCCGCAAGCTGCTCCGCCGCCTCGTACGCAAGGCGACCGGTGACGAGGCCGGCGCCCTGGCGATCGCGGCCGGCGAACCGGTGCTGTTCGTCGAGCGTATCCGCACGGCCGACGGCCGGCCGGTCGTCTACTCGACCGACCGCATTCCGACCGCTCTGCTCGGCGACGCCGCCGACGGCGCCATCGGTTCGTCGCTGTACGAGCTGCTCGCCGGGGTCCGCAGAGAGGTGTGCAGCGCCCTCGCGACCTTGCGACCCGTGATCGCCGACGAGCGCCTGGCGCATCTGCTCGACGTGCACGTCGGCTCGCCGCTGCAGAGGATCGAGCAGGTGCACTTCGACGAGCTCGGCCGGCCCGTGATGCTCTCTTCGGAATGGCACGTGCCCGACGTCTTTGAATTGAGCGTGAATCGAATGAGTGACGCACCGGCCGGCAATGCCGGTGCGTGAGTCGCCGCGGTACGCGCGGCGTGGAGTCTGGAGGTTGGACGGTGGCAGTTGACACACGTGGGGCGCGCTTGGGTCCCGAGGCTCGGGAACGGGCATTGGCACGCTTCGCTTCCGAGGTCTTCGATGTTTTGGTGATCGGCGGCGGCGTGACCGGCTGCGGCGTCGCTCTCGACGCGGCCAGCCGCGGCCTGTCGGTGGCCCTGGTCGAGAAGCGCGACTTTGCCGCCGGGACCTCGAGTCGTTCGAGCAAGCTCATTCACGGCGGGCTGCGGTACCTCGAGAACTTCGACGTCGGCCTGGTGCGCGAAGCGCTCCACGAACGCCGTCTGTTGCTCAAGAAGATCGCCCCACACCTCGTGAGAGCGACGCCGTTCCTCTTTCCGCTGAAGCGCCGCGTCTGGGACCGCTTCTACATGGGATCGGGGCTGTTCCTGTACGACGCGCTTGCCGGGCTGCATTCGGCGGTCCCGCGCCACCGCCATCTGTCGAAGACGACGTGCCTGCGTGACGTGCCGGGGCTGCGCGAAGACGCATTCTGCGGAGGCATTCGTTACTACGACGCCCAGATGGACGACTCGCGCTTCGTCGTGGCGCTGGTACGGACGGCGGCGGCCTACGGAGCCGTCTGCGCCGCCGGCGTGAGCGCCACCGCCATGCTCCGCGAGGGCGAGCGCGTCACGGGGGCGCGAGTCCAGGACGTGGAGTCGGGCCGGGAGCTCGACCTGCGGGCGGGCGTCGTGATCAACGCAAGCGGTGTCTGGACATCTGAGATCGAGCGTCTGGACGGGGCGGCAAAGCAGACGATGATGGTGCGGCCGGCGAAGGGCATCCACATCGTCGTTGCCAAAGACCGTATCGAATCGAAGTACGCGCTGATCCTGCCGACCGAGAAGAGCGTGCTCTTCGTGCTCCCGTGGGGGGAGCACTGGATCATCGGCACGACCGACACCGACTGGGCGTTCGACCTCGACCATCCCGCCGCCAACAGTGCTGACATCGAGTACCTTCTCGACCAGGTCAACGGCGTGCTCGACCGACCCCTGACGCGCGCCGACATCGTCGGCGTGTACGCGGGCCTGCGCCCTCTGGTGAGCACCGGCGGCAAGGACACGACCAAGGTCTCGCGCAACCACGAGGTGCGGCGCGGCGCGCCCGGCTTTGTCAGCGTAGCCGGTGGCAAGTACACGACCTATCGCATCATGGCGGTCGATGCGGTCGACGTCGCCGTGCGGGAGCTCACGTTCAAAGCCGAAGCCAGTCGGACCGCCGATATCCCGCTGCTGGGCGCGGTGGGGCTGTCGGCGGCCGGCTCGCGCGCCGCCGTGCATCCCGGGGCCGCCGGCCTCGAGACCGGCCAGGTCCGGCGCCTGATCGAGCGCTGGGGGTCGCTGGCCCGCGAAGTGCTCGACGTGATCGCCGCTGACCCGGCCCTGGGCAGGCCGCTGCCCGGAGCCGGAGAGTATCTGGCCGCGGAGGTCCGCTACGCGGTCTCACACGAAGGCGCTCTGCACGTGGACGACGTTCTGACCCGACGCACGCACATCTCATTCGAAGTGGCCGACCGCGGCCGCGAGGCCGTCGACCCCGTGGCCCGGCTGATGGCTCCCATCCTGGGGTGGGACGAGGCCACGATCGCCCAGGAGATCGCCCACTACCGGGCGCGCCTGGCGGCCGAGCTCGAGGCCGAATCCATGCCCGACGATGCCGCTTCCGACGCCGTCCGGGCGGTCGTGCGCGATCTGCGACTGCTGCCGACCGCGGACGAGTCGCCGTCCGCCACGCTGCACTCGACAACGAAGTAGGAGGGCTCGGCAGGCGGCGAAGGAGATCCGCCCCCAGTGTGCAGCGGCGGCCTTGTCCTACTCGGTCCCCGTGCGCCAGCGCTCGAGCCACCACGCCACTGAGCGGTTGGCCTCGGCCGCAAAGTCGGTCGCGAACTTGCGAGCGTAGATCTCCTGTGCGTAGTTGTCGTAACCGCCAAAACCGGGGGCGCCGTACAGGCGGTCGAGGTCGCCCGAGGCTTCGCGCAGCTCCGCGTCACTCAGGCGATGGTAGCCGTTTCTGTGGACCACGTGCTTCTCGTAGCGCTCGACAATGTGCGGCCGCGCCTTCGGCCTGCCAAGGCAGAGCATCGTGACGGGGAACGTGTAACGTGGCAGGTGGAGCAGCTCCGCATGGGTCTCACCGAGCTCCAGGATGTCGCCGATGTAGCACGAGCCGATGCCCAGCGACTCGGCCGCGATCACCGCGTTCTGGGCGGCGATGACGGCGTCGCAACACGCCAGCATGAGCTCGCCGGGGCCCGGCGTGACGCCGTGCGGCACGCCGTCGAGGCGATCGAGCCCCGAGGCCGCAAAGAGGTCCATCCACTTCTGCAGGTCGGCCACAAAGAGGAGTACCCAGGGCGCTTTGGCAATGAACGGCTGGTGGTCGCAGGTCTCGGCGAGCCTGTCTTTGATCGTCTGATCGTCGATCTCGATGATGGAGTACAGCAGCATGTTGCCGGCCGTGGGTGCGCGCATCGCGGTGTGGAGGATGGCCTGCTTCTCGTCGTCGCGTAGGGGCGTTGGGGCGTAGGAGCGCGTCGAGCAGCGAGCGTTCATGAGCTCGGTGGTCTGGTTGGCAGGTGTCATCTGTGGCCTCCTCGCGCTCGTTCGTGCGTCAGCGCCCATGCTACAGCGGCGGCGGGCGGGGAGGTGCGACGCACCTCCCCGCCCGCCGCCGCAGCGATCCGTCTCTTTCGTTACGCCCTTTCGAGCACGTCCTGCCTGGCGTCGGCCAGGAAGTAGGCGGCCGTGACGGCGACAACGATGAACGGCACCGCGAGAACGGCGAGCGCGCCGTTGGCGACCGAGGCCACGACGAAGAGCACGACGACCAGCGCGAGATGCTCCCAGAAGCCGGTGCGCATGACCAGGTCCTTGCTGGCCTTCAGCGCTTCACCCAGGCTGAGGCCGCGGTCGACCATCAACGGAAACACGTAGAGCCAGATGGTCGCCAGCACGAAGCCGCCGACGATCGTGAGCGACGCCAGCCCGACGAGCAGGACGAGCACCAGAGCGGCCGCGAAGTACGACCAGAAGCGCTGCAGTCCGGCAAAGACGTCACCGACTTCGGGTTGCCGGCCGTCTCTCACCCTGGCGATCACCATGCCGTAGAGACCGGCGAACAGCGGTCCGGCGAGAACGCCGAGGGTCACGACGCTGAGCGCCGCGGCGATCAGCGCGGCGACGATCAGTGGGGCCAGGTCCTTGACGAACAGGCGCGCGGCCTGCCTTAAGGCGAGGCCGATGTCGAGGCCGCGCCGGGGTTGTGCCAGTGGAGCTGCGATGCTGCTCATGATCTCCTCCTCGTGGGGTTCTGTCTGTCCTGACACAAGCCTAGAGAAAGGCGCCACGCGCGTCGTCTTCCTCACGGAGGAGCTCGAGCCGCGGGGTGGAGGGAACCTGTGACGGCCGGGCGCTCACCGTCGGGGTATCGTGGGCGGGTTGCCGCCGCGGGAGTACGCGGGCAGCCAGGCTGGTGACGCGGCGGTCTTCCCGGCGCGCGGTGCTATGCTGCCGCCATGGCCGTGACGACGCTCGCCAAGCGCAGGGGGAACCACGTGACTCAGACGGGCCGCAGCCTGGTGGCCCGGTGAGCCGGTACGTTCTTGCCGTCGATCTGGGCACGTCCGGTGTCAAGGCGGCGCTGATCACAGTGGAAGGCCGGGTAGCCGCCTGGGAGAGCGAGCCGGTCGCCTTGCACGTACTGCCCGGCGGCGGCGCCGAGCAGCGGCCCGACGACTGGTGGGAGGGTCTGGTGGCGGCGGCCGGGCGGCTGCTGCGCAGCCGCCCGGCCGCCGCCCGCGAGGTCGCCGCCGTCTGCTGCTCGACCCAGGGCGAGGGCACGGTGCCGGTCGACCGCGAGGGCCGGCCGCTCATGAACGCCATCCTCTGGATGGACATGCGCGGCGCGGCGGCGCTCACGCGCCGGTTCCGCGGCGTCGTCAACTACTCCGGCTTCAGCGTGGCGCGCATCCGGCGCTGGATCGCCCTGACCGGCGGCATGCCGTCGCCGACGGGCAAAGACCCGGCGGCCCACATGCTGTTCGTACGCGACGCCTTTCCCGAGATCTACGAGCGCACGTACAAGTTTCTGAACGTGCTCGACTACCTGAACCTGCGCCTGACCGGCCGCTTCGTCGCCACCAGCGACTCGATCCTCACCTCGTGGCTGACCAACAACCGCCACCCCGACCGCATCCGTTACCATGACGGCCTTGTGCGCGACTGCGGCATCGCCGCCGACAAGCTGCCCGAGATCGTCAAGTGCACCGACGTGCTGGGCCCGCTCCACGGCGCGGCGGCGGCGGCGCTGGGGCTGCCGGCGACCACCCCGGTGGTCGCCGGCGCCATCGACAACACCGCCGCCGCCATCGGCTCGGGCGCCGTTGACGACTTTGCCATGCACCTCTACATCGGCACGTCGTCGTGGCTGGCCGGCCACGTGCCCTTCAAGAAGACCGACATCTTCACCGGCATCGCCTCGGTGCCCTGTGCCGTGCCCGGCCGCTGGCTGCTGACGGCGATGCAATCGACCGCCGGCGGCAACCTCACCTTCTTGCGCGACAACGTCCTCTACCACCAGGACGAGCTGCTCACCGAGGAGCGCCTGCCCGACGTCTTCAAGATCTTCGACCGCATGGCGGCGCGGGTGCCGGCCGGTAGCAACGGCGTGATCTACACGCCCTGGATCTACGGCGAGCGCGCCCCGGTCGACGACCGCGCTCTGCGCGCCGGCCTCAACAACCTCTCGCTCGACAGCACGCGTGAGGACATCGTGCGCGCCTTCCTCGAGGGCGTCGCTCTCAACACGCGCTGGCTCATGAAGCCCGTCGAGAAGTTCCTGGGCCGGCCGGTGAGCGCCGTCAACCTGGTCGGCGGCGGCGGGCAGTCGGCGGTCTGGAGCCAGATCTTCGCCGACACGCTCGGCGTCGAAGTGCGTCAGGTGCGCGACGCGATCCAGGCCAACGCCAGAGGAGCGGCCTGGATCGCGGCCGTCGGGCTGGGCAAGATCGCCTTCTCCGACCTGCCCGGCCTCGTGGGCATCGAAGAGGTGTTCGAGCCGCAGGCGGACAACCGCGCCGTCTACGACGAGCGCTTCGCCGCCTTTCTCGAGATCCACAAGCGCCTGCGCAAGCTCTACCACCGGCTCAATCGCGACGCGCCGCTGCCGGCCCGCGACGCGGGGTCTGCGCGCGACGCAGAGCCCGCCGGCGACGCACCGCCCGCCGGCNNACGCACCGCCCGCCGGCGACGCACTGCCCGCAAGCGACGTGGGGTCGGCGTCGCCCGCGGAGTGACTCGCCTTTTTGGGACGCCGGGTGCATCATGAGACGCATCGTGGAGGAGGGGGAGGACGACATGCAGACTGATCGTGCGACCGACACCTATCGCGTGTACGGCTACCGCTGGGTCGTCCTGGCAGCGTTCATGCTGGTCAACCTCGCGATCCAGGTGCTGTGGATCAGCTACGCCCCGATCACGAGCAACGCGGCCAGGTACTACGGCGTCTCGACTCTGGCGATCGGCATCCTGGCGATGACGTTCATGATCGCTTTCATTCCGCTATCGCTGCCGGCCGCCTGGGTGATCGACACGCGCGGCTTCCGTCTCGCCGTGGGCTTCGGCGTCGTGATGATGGCCGTCTTCGGCGTCGCGCGAGGCCTGGCCGGCACGAACTACACGCTGGTGCTGCTCTGCACGATCGGCATCGCCATCGGTCAGCCGTTCCTTCTAGACGCGTGGACCAAGGTCCCGGCCAACTGGTTCGCCCAGGGCGAGCGCGCCACCGCCGTCGGCCTGGTCACGCTCGCCAGCATGCTCGGCATCGCGGTGGGCATGGTGCTCACGCCGATCCTGGCCAACGCCATGTCGATAGCCACCGTCCAGCTCGTCTACGGTCTGTTCGCGGTCGCCTCGGCGGTCGCGTTCCTCGCGCTGGCCCGCGAGCGGCCGGCGACGCCGCCCTGCCCCTCGGGCATGGACGAGCGCGCTCTCATGTTCGACGGGCTCAAGCACGCGCTCAGGGTCAAGCCGTTCCTGGTCATGCTGGGCGTCGCCTTTATCGTCATGAGCGCCTTCAACGGCGTGACCACCTGGGTGGAGGAGATCATCAAGCCGCGGGGCTTCAACTCGACCGACGCGGGCATCATGGGGGGGTTGATGCTGATCGCCGGCATCATCGGCGCGGTCGTGCTCTCGGCGCTCTCCGATCGCCAGGGCAAACGCATCCGCTTCATGGTCATCGCCCTGGTGGTGACCGTGCCGGGGATGCTGGGCGTCGCGTTCGTGTCGTCGGCCCTGTTGCTCTACGCCTTCGCCGCCGTTCTGGGCTTCTTCCTGGTCGCCGTGCTGCCGATCGGCATGCAGTACTCCGCGGAGATCACCAACCCCACGCCCGAGGGCACTTCTAACGGCCTGATCCAGCTCTGCGGGCAGGTCTCGGTGGTCTACGTCTATGTCATGGCGGCGCTGCGCACGTCCAACGGCTCGTTTACGGTGTCGCTGCTGTTGTCGGCGGTGCTGCTCGCGGCGTGCGCCGTGATCGTGTCGCGTCTCAAAGACCCGGGGCCCGCGGCCGCCCGCGCCGGCGCTGCGACCGCCGTCGTCGGCCCGCCGCGCGAGGAGCTCGCCGCCGCCGTCTCGGCGCCGCCGGCCGGCGACTGACCTGTGATCGGCGCCGTGGCGCACCGCGCGACGGCTGCAACACCGTGGAGGAGGAGATCCGGATGGCGACCATCGTCGAGGACAGCGCCGTTCACGAAAGACAGTGGTCGTCGATGGTGAGCGCGGCCATGCTCGCGCGCCTGGCGGCGCGCGCCGCTACGGCCGCGGGCGGCGGGTCGATCCCGATCGAGGCGCCGCTCACCGGCGAGATGCTCGCCGAGGTGCCGGCCGGCACGCCGGCCGACGTGGCGGCCGCCGTGGCGGCGGCGCGTGCGGCCCAGGTCGCGTGGGCGCAGCGCTCGCTCGACGAACGCGCGGCCGTCCTGCTGGCCTTCCACGACCTGTTCATCGCCAACGCCTCTGAGATCCTCGACGTCATTCAGCTCGAGACCGGCAAGTCGCGGCACCACGCCTTCGAAGAGGTCGAGGACATCGCCATCCAGGCCCGCTACTACGCCCACAGCGCCGAGGACCACCTGCCGCCGCGACGCCGCCAGGGCGCCCTGCCGCTCCTGACCCGCACGACCGAGCACCACCGCCCGCGCGGTGTGATCGGCATCATCGCGCCCTGGAACTATCCCCTGTCGCTCAGCATCGGCGACGCGATCCCGGCGCTGCTTGCCGGCAACGCTGTGGTGCTCAAGCCCGATGCCCAGACGCCCTTCAGCGCCCTGTGGGCGGCGGCGCTCCTGGCCGAGGCCGGATTGCCGGGCGGCCTGCTGCAGGTGGTCACCGGTCGCGGCGCCGAGCTCGGCACGCCGCTCATCGACGGCGCCGACTTTCTCATGTTCACGGGCTCGACGGCGACCGGCAAGATCGTCGCGGCGCAGGCCGCGGCGCAGCTCAAGGACTGTTCGATGGAGCTCGGCGGCAAGAACCCGCTGCTCGTGCTGCCCGGCGCCCGGCTCGGGGCGACGGTGCGCGGCGCCGTGCGCGGCATCTGCGCCAACAGCGGTCAGCTCTGCATCTCCATCGAGCGCCTCTACGTGCACGCCGACCTCTACGACGTCTTCGTGCCCCGGCTCGCCCAGGCGCTGCGCGACGTGCGCCTCGGCGCCGGGCTCGACTTTGGCCCCGACATGGGCTCGCTGGCCAGCGCCGACCAGTTCGAAAAGGTCGGCGCACACGTCGGCGACGCCGTCGCCGAGGGCGCCGAAGTGCTGGCCGGCGGCCGCGCCCGGCCCGATCTCGGCCCTTACTTCTACGAACCGACGCTGCTTGCCGGTGTCACCGAGCAGATGGCCCTGTGCCGCGAGGAGACGTTCGGCCCCGTCGCCGCGGTCTACCGCTGCGACTCGGTCGACGAGATGGTCGAGCGCGCCAACGACACGCGCTACGGCTTGAACGCGAGCGTCTGGGCCGGCAGCGCCCGCGCCGGGCGTGNNATGGGCCGTCGGCACGGCGCCCAGGGCATCCTCAAGTACACCGAGGCCCAGACAATCGCCGAGGAGCGCCTCGTGGGCATCGACACCCCGCCGCTGCTGAACCACGGGCAGTACGCCGCCGTCATGATCGCCGCGCTGCGCGTGCTGCGGCGGCTGCCCGGAATCGACTGAAAGACCGAAGCGCAGGAGGGACGTCGTGACGACGATCGCCAGCAAGCACGTGCTCGTCACGGGCGGCGCCTCGGGGCTCGGGCGCGGCCTCGCGCTGCACTGCGCCGCGCTCGGAGCCACCGTGAGCGTGCTCGACTTAAACGAAGCCGGCGCCGAGAGCGCGGCCGCCACGGCGGCCGCCCAGGGTGCCGGCGCGGCCGCCGGCTACGGCTGCGACGTCGGCGACCGCGAGCAGGTGGCCGACGTTGCCGAGCGTGTGCTGGCCGCGTCCGGGCCCGTCGACATCCTCGTCAACAACGCCGGGGTGGTCAGCGGCCGCGCCCTGCTCGAGCTCACCGACGAGCAGATCGAACAGACCTTCCGGGTCAACACTCTGGCCCTGTTCTGGGTGACCCGCGCCTTTTTGCCGGCCATGATCGAGCGCGGCGGCGGACACATCGTGGTCGTCTCCTCGGCCGCCGGCCTGATCGGCACGCCCCGCGAGACCGACTACGCGGCGAGCAAGTTCGCCGCCGTGGGCTTCACCGAGTCCCTGCGCCTCGAGCTGCGGCGCAGCGCCCCGACGCTGCGCACGACGACCGTCTGCCCTTTCTACATCGACACGGGCATGTTCGCCGGCGTCAGGACGCGCTTTCCGCGGCTGCTACCGATCCTGCACGAGGCCGATGTCGTAGAGGCCATCATCGACGCCGTGCAGTTCGACAAGCCGATGGTGCAGCTGCCCTGGATGGTGCGCACGCTGCCGGCCATGCGTCTGCTGCCGGTGGCGGCCTTCGACCGGCTCGCCGAGTTCTTCGGCCTCACAGTGTCCATGGACGAGTTCAGGGGACGCGAGGCGACCGGCTCGCCGGCGGCTCGCGAGTCGGCCGGCGGTCCGGTCTGACCGCTCAGCGCTCCGGCTCGGCGTCCCGGCGGGCGCCTGCTATGTCGCGTGTCTTGCGTTCAGCCGGTGGTAGAGGCCCTTGAGCTTGCCGTAGAGCTTGCGGTACTCGGCGTACCGAGCGGCGTAGGCGCCGGTGTCGGGCGACGGCGTGAAGGTCGCCGCGGCGGGCACGAGCGCGGGCACCTCGTCGAGGGTGAGCTCGCCGAGGCAGATCCGGGCCCACAGGGCGACGCCGCGAAGCTGCGCGTGACGGGGGTCGGCCACCTGTTCGACCGGGCGACCCAGGACGTCGGCGTAGATCTGGCACCACAGAGCGCTTTGCGCGCCGCCGCCGAGGATGCGCACCCTGGGGACGGGCCGCTTGAGGAACTTCTCGTAGGCGTCGAACAGCCAGCGCGAGTTGTAGGCGACACCCTCGAGGACCGAGCGCACGAGCATCGCCCGGTCGGTGCGCAGCGAGAGATTCAGCCAGCCGGCCCGCGCGATCTTGTCTTCGACCGGGCTGCGTTCGCCGTTGAGCCACGGCATGAACAGCAGCCCCTCGCAGCCTGCCGGGGCACTCTCGGCAAGGCGCAGGAGATCGTCGAACGACGGTGAGGGCGCCTCGGCGGCCGCGCCGCTGGCGCCGATGCCGCTGCCGCCGCCGAGCAGCCCGTCGGGCGGCGCCACGATCTGCTCGCGCAGCCAGTGCAGACAGGCCCCGCCGGTCTCCTGGTTGTTGGCGACGACGGGGTAGGCGGGGTCGAGCCCCGGCACAGTGGCGATCTGGTGCAGTATGTCGGTGCGCTTGAACGGCACGCGCGCGCCGAACCACGACGTGGTCGACACCGCGATGTGGGTCTCGTACGGCGCGACCGCGCCCGAACCGACGATGGCGGCGTGCAGGTCGGGGATCCCGCAGACCACGGGCGCCCCCGGCGCGACGCCGAGCTCGGCGGCGACGTCGGGCAGCAGCGGGCCGAGGACAGAGCCCGTGGCGATGAGCTCGGGCAGCCGGGCGGGGTCGCGCCGCGTCCGGGCGACAAGCGAATCGACGTACCCCAGCGGCGCGCCGAGCCGGTTGTCGGTGAGCCACGACCCGATCATCGACGCCGGCGTGGCGGCGGCCCGCCCGGTGAACCGGAGGCCAAGGTAGTCGACCGGCTCGAGGATGACAGCAGTTCTGGCGTACACCTCGGGCAGCCGCGCCTGCAGCAGCAGCGAGTGGCCGGTAGGGTCGGCGCCGCTGGGCGTCGGCGCCCCCCCGGTGATGCGCAGGAACGGCAGCACCTTCTGCGGCGCGAATCCGGAGATGTTGAGCGGTCCGCCGATGACCTCGCGCACGAGGTCGCGGGCGCGGGTGTCGGACCAGAGCAGGACGTCGCCCACGGGCTCACCGTCGGCGCCGACCGGCACCGACGAGGCCCACTGCCCGGTGATGGCGACCGCGTGCAGCTCGTCGCGGTCGGCGTCGGCGCCTGCGATCGCCTCGCGCGCCGCCTCGCGCAGCTCGGTCCACCACTCGACGGGGTCCTGCGTGGCGGCGCCATCGAGCCCGATGTACACGTGGACCGGACGCACCGCCACGCTGCGCAGCTCGCCCTCGAGCGAGACCACGGCGACCTTTGGGCCGCCGTTGCCGTGGTCGATCGCCAGAATCCAGCGCGCGCCCATGTCAGGAAGCCTTTCCGCCGGGCGCGACGGCGTGCATGGCGTCGAGCACCTTGAACATCACCGACGTGACCAGCTCGTTGCCCTTGGGATTGCCGCCGAAGCCGTACACCGCGCCCGACTTGGCCGACTCGCCCTTGTGCTCTTTGGCGTAGTCGACGGCGCCGTGCAGGGCCTCGACGAAGGCCTCGGCGACGCCCGGCGCCGTGTTGGGCCGCGTGACGCAGAAGTGCAGGGCGGGCGGGAGCTGCGCCGCGTTCATGCGCCAGCCCTGGGCGATGAGGGAGTCGTTGACCAGGTAGATGTCGAGGTCGCCGGCCGACTTGAAGGCCACCAGGAAGAGGGGGTCGCCCATCACTTCGAGCTCGGGGATCGCGGCGACCCCGTCGCGAATGGTGGTCGCCGTGCGCATGATGGCGTCGGCCGCGGCCAGGTAGCCCTCCTGGCCGGTCACCAGCAGCGCCGCCCACGTCGAGGCCAGGATGCCGCCGCTGCGCGAGCCGGCGAAGCCCGGCGACAGGTAGAGCCCGCCGGGCCAGTCGGGGTAGGCGAAGTACTGCTGCCGGCGCAGCTCCTTGTCGCGGTAGAGCAGCACGCTCGAACCCTTCAGCGCGTAGCCGTACTTGTGCGTGTCGGCCGAGATCGAGGTCACGCCGGGAACCCGGAAGTCCCAGAGCGGCACGTCGTAGCCGAGCCGCTCGACCCAGGGCAGAAGCCAGCCGCCGAGGCAGCCGTCGACGTGCAGGCCGATGTCATGCGACTGCGCGAGCGCCCCGATCTCGGTGATGGGGTCGATGAGGCCGTGGGCGTAGTCGCCGGCGCTGGCGACGAGCGCGATCGTCTGGTCGTCGATCCGCGCGGCCATCGCCGCCACGTCGGCGACATAGCGCCCGGTAAGCGGCGTCTTGCGCACCTCGACGTCCATCCAGTGGGCGCCCTTGTCGAGGGCGACGTGGGCGGTCACCGGCATGACGACGTTCGGCTTGGTGACGCCGTGCTTTGCCCGGGCGAGCTCGCGATAGGAGTAGAGGGCGGTGATCAGGCTCTCGGTGCCGCCGCTCGTGACGACGCCGACGCCCGTGCCGTGCAGCAGGTCGCTCGCCATGGCGATGATCTCGCCCTCGAACTTGGTGGCGCTCGGGTACATGTCGCGCTGCAGCACGTTGGCGTGCGAGAACTGGTCGAACACCTCGCCCAGAAAATGATAGTGGTCGTGGTCGCCACAGTAGAGGCTGCCGGAGACGGTGCCCTTGTCGCCGCGCGCGTCCTCGCTGCGGGCCATGCCGGCGATCTCGGACAGGACGGCGGCCCGGTCGAGCGGCTCGGCGGGCACCCGACGGTAGGTGGCTGTGTCCTTGTAGGGATAGAGGTCGCCGATGACCTTCGCGATCGTGCTGTCCGGCAGGTGCTTCAGCGCAGTCTTTATCACGACGTTCTTCACGCCTTGCCTGATCTTGTCGAAGGCCAATTGACTCTCCTTGCTGCGGACGACCCGGCGACTCTCGGTAGCCGGCACGGGCGGGAATGTTCACGCCCGACCCAACCATAGAAACGACAGAAACGCAAGTTTCGCGACGCGTCAGGACAAAACTCGACACGCAGGCGGGAATAGTTGTTGCTTTTTGTTGGTTTCTCTGCGACGCTATCCGCCTCGGTCGTGCGGACAGGAGGCGTGCAGGGGTGCTGGCGGCGCAACGGCAGTCGCTCATCGTCGAGGAGGTGAACCGCCTGGGGGCGGTGCGCATCGCCGACCTCGCCGCCGCCCTGCGGGTCTCCGACATGACGGTGCGTCGCGACCTCGCCGTGCTGGCCGGGGCCGGTCTCGTCGTCAAGGTGCACGGCGGCGTCACGACGGTCGAGCCGGCGTCGGCCGCCGGCGGGGCGGAGAGCCGCCCGCCCGGTCGGCTCGCCGGCGAGCGCGCGGCCAAAGAAGCCATCGCCGCCGAGGCGGTCCGGCTCGTCGAGCCGGGAGCGGCCATCGGCGTGTCCGGCGGCAGCACGACGCTCGCCTTTGCCCGCCTGCTGATCGACGTTCCCGGCATCATGGTCGTGACGAACTCTCTGCCGCTGGCCGACGTGCTCTACGCTGAAGGGCGTGAGGACCAGACCGTCATCCTTACCGGTGGCGTACGCACTCCCTCGGGCGTGCTCGTCGGGCCCGTGGCCGTCGAAGCGGCCCGACATCTGCACGTCGACCTCAACTTCATCGGCACGGCCGGCATGGACGAGAAGGTCGGGTTCACCAGCTCCGATCTGCTGGAATCTGAGCTCGTGCGCGCTATGCTCGAGGCTGGCGGTCGTCTGGTGGTGCTGGCCGACCACACCAAGTGGGGGCGGGTCGGGTTGACCTCGGTCGCGCGTCTCGACGACGCCGAGGTGCTCATCACCGATCGGCTGCTGCCCGACAGCGGGCTCGCGGTCCTGCGGCGACACATCTCGACGGTCATCACGGCCTAGCCGGTCGCAGGCGCCGAACTCGCCCCCTGCGTCCGGC
>PLTW01000228.1:10970-16218 GCA_003164655.1 Actinomycetota bacterium | reverse complement strand
GCCGGCCGCGCCGCTTGTGCCGGCCTCGCCAACGGCGCGACCCTCGCCGTCTTGCGGGCTGCGACGGCTGATGGGCACGCATGACGACGATGGCGGCGACCCAGGCGGAGCGCCAAGCTGCAACGCGACGGAGTCCGCCCTTCCGAGCTGAACGTCAACGCCGTCACAGGCGGCAACGGAGCCGATCAGCGTATGCGTTGCGCGCACCGGTAGCAGGTCGGGCTCGACCGGACGCCGTGCGGGCCCGCCGAGACGCGGCGCCGGCAGTCGCAGGAGGCGCGGCGCGGCCGGCTGCACCTTCCTACTGAACAGCCCCAAGCCCGCTCACGCTCTCGCCTCGAGCCTCGCGCAAGCCGGCAGCGGCCCTCTCGAAAGGCTCCGTCAGCAACCCCGCGGCACGCAGGCTTTCGACCAGAGCTCTCTCAGCCGAGCCTTCTTGCGGCGAGCCCGAGGACCAGAGCAGGTGCAGCCCCTCTTCGTCCAAGTCCTCGCCGCGTTCGTCGACGCCGGTACTCACTGTCGCCATCTGGCCCGACACCCTGCACGTGGCGACCGGCGTCTCGATCTCGGTGACGAAGAAGCCCGGCTCGACCTCGTCGGCTTTGGCGAAGATCACCGAAGGGCGAGAAGTGACAGTGGCAAACAGCGCGGCGGCAAGGTCCGTCGCCGCCCGGCGGCCCAGGTCTTGCCGCCTCCAGAGCACGGTGGCCGGCGTCTCGATCCTCGAGTACACGAACTCGAGTGGCTCCCCCGCCGCGTTCATGACAAACAGCGCGCCGTCGTAGGCTCCGGCCTCGTCGCGGATGACGCGAAAGAAGGCTGCCGCGCGACTGTCTTCGCCTCTGACTGAACGAAACGGAATGCTCACGAGTCCGCCGCCTCATCGCTCGGTTCGCCGTCTTCGACAGCCTTCTCGAGCAGGACGTCCTCGGCATAGTCGTCGGTAATGCGCTCGAGCTCGATCTCCGGCTCGTAGGCCGGCGCGACGCGGTTGAGATCCCAGGTGGTGATCCACGATCGCACGTACTCGCGCATCTGCTGGCCCGTCTTGAACGACGAGTCGAGGCGCGCCGGCGTGCAATCGTACGCGGTGGCGTAGATGACGGAGAGCCGAGCAAGGACATCGGAGAGATCATCCTGCGAGGGCTCCCGGATTCTCAGCAGATCCCGCGCGATCGCATCCATGGCGGATTCGGCGAGCGCCGCCGTAAGGTCGCTCTCAAGATCTCCTCTCGAGCGGAATCGGAACCCGATCTGGTTTCTGTCGTCCTTTTCGTCAATGACGGCCGATCCGTAGTCGGGCGTGATTGCACCGACGGCGAGAACACCCGGGATCGCGAGGTCGTCCGTAAGGCCGAAGAGGCGAGCGAGCTCCGCGTAAGCCCTGCCCCTCTGTAGCACGGTATAGCGGCCCATCAACTCGAGCTCGTCGAGGAGGATCACCCAACCGTCATAGCGCGCCGCGCGCAGCAGTCTGGCCATGAACTTGAAGCGCTGGTGGGCCAGCTCCTTGGCGCCGATCTTCTCGAGGGGGAACAGCTTCGCAGCGCCTGTCTGCCGCAGTCTCTGACGCAGGTGACCCACCTGGACGGCGGCCCCCTCCCAGAATCCGATCAGCTCCTCCTGCATCTCGTAGTCCGACGATGCCTGCTCGAAGAGCCAGGTGGTCGCGGCAAAACGCGAGTTGAGTTGCGCATCTCGCAGCCAAAGGTTGAGCTCGGCAAACTCCGGGGCCTTTGTGCTCAAACGAAAGACGGCGATGTCGCGCAGGGCGTCGCCCACGACGTTCTGGCATTCAAGGCTTTCTACGGCTGCACGGAACAGCTTCAGCGGATCGAACAACTGGGTCTCTTTGGAGATGACGACCTTGCTGACCGCGAAGTTCTCTTGCCGGGCCTTGTGGCTCAGGTACTCGAGGACATGGGACTTTCCGCCGCCGAAGTCGGCCGCCACGAGCATGCCGCGAGGCTGCTTGTCGCTGGCGACGCTTCCGCGAAGATCCTGCAGCCGCTCGCCGAAGACGCTCAGCACATCCTGGGCCGAACAGCCGAGCGCGCTCACGGCGTCACGGTTGGGGACGCCCGCGCGCAACGCCTCGATGGCGCGCCGAGCGGAGACCTGTGCATTCATCTTGTGCCTCCCGACGCCGTCGAGATTCTCACCATGGGGGCGTAGGGGTCCGCGTGCCGACGGTCGCGAACGTCGTCCCAGATCCTGTTGCGGAGGGCTCTGTACTTCTGCAGACTGCGGTTGCTGAAGTCGTCGAGCAGCGAATCGGGAGCCGACACGACTACCAGGAGGCCCTCCATCTCGTCGGTCGCATCGATGAACTGACGTAGTACTTCATAGGCGTCCAACAGGGCGGCCGGCGTGTAGTAGATATCGCCCTCAGGGACATCGCGCTTATGCGTGGCGGCAAAAGCGCGCAGGTCGAGGTTGAGCACCAACCCCGAGCCACCTGTCTGGCGAATCCAGCGCGCGGTCGCGGTCAGCATGGCGCGCGCGTTGTGACGTCCGATCCGCTGGTAGATCTGCATGGGCTTGACCGCGCTGATGAGGCGCAAGTCGCCTCTAAGCCAGTCGAGAATGGACGCGCAGCTCTGCTGTCCGAGTCCGTCGTCTTCGAGCTGAGCGATGCACAACTGCGCCATGGCGACGCGAAAGTCCTTGGCCAGCGTGGCATTGGCGATCACGTGCTTTGTGAGGCGCTTGTGCATCCCTTGGCGCACGATGTTCTGGTCGACCTCGTTGTGCTCCGCGATCCGCGCCACCGTCACGACGCCTCCACTGTCTTCGTAGAGCTCAGAGGCGAGCGTGGTGTTCACCCGGGCGGCCAGCCCCAGCCAGTCGATCTGTGCCGCCACCGAGAAGAAGACCTGCTGGATCATGCTGATCTTGGTGTGCGCGGCGTCGACGCGCACGAACGTAAAGCCGAGCCGCTCGCTGCCGTCCGCCAGGGCACGCTCGAAGTCCTCAAGTGACGCGACGTCGGCGGCGACCGCGAACTTGACGGCAGCGCCGCCGTCGGCGACAAAACCCGAGAGGTAGGAGTCGGCGAGGAACGCCGCGTACTCTTTGGCGTCGATTTCGGGAGTCATCGCCTCAGACCTCGAAGCCGACCGACGAGTAGTCGACGCGACGACCGTCTTCTCCCACCACCGTGATCATTCCCGAAGCGGACTTGGTCCCGGTGCTCCTGCCAAAGTGGATGCGGGCGCCCTTACGGGTCAGGCGCTCGCCGCTTTGCTCGAGAAGGTAGAGATCGCGACCGAATTCCGGCTTCGAGTACTCCTTGCCACTTCCCGGAGCGATCGTCAGGGCGGCGTACAGGTAATCGACGCGCACGTCGGTCCCTGGTTGGCGTCCACCGGCGCGCAGGAACCGCGCGTGATCCCAAGCACTGTAGAGCGATTCGAGAAACTGGGCCGCCTTGAACCGGGGCGGCCGTGCCTGAACGGCCTTGAGATGAGCGACGAGGCTGGACGGCCGCACACTGCGATACGGTTTGCGATCGATGAAAACACAGCGCCGGGCCGGGTCTACCTTGACCAGGCTGGGATAGCAGACGATCGTGCCCTCTTCAACGCTTACCTGCAATCCGCTCGCACCGGCACCGGCGACCAGTTCATCGGTGAAGGCGCCGTCGGCGAAGTAGGCGGTTTCTTCTTCGTCGGAAAGGCTCCAGGACTGGGCTGCGCTAAGGGTCTCGGTGCGGGCGACCTGCAGGTGACCCTCGAGCTCTCCCAGCGCCTTGTGAAGCGCATTCAAGTCGCCGACGCGGGCAGCCTTCTGGCCGGCCTTCAGCCCACTCGTGAGCTTGGCGACCGACTTGAGCGCTGTGTCGATGCACCGCTGAGTCCCTTCGCAGGCACTCTCAAGAACTGGCCCGTCGTTCACGTGAACCCCTCCTCCGAGTCGGCCTCTGCGAGGCCCTGAATGTGCGCCCCGAGCTGACGGCAAACCGCATGCGGCGTCGGGCGCGTCGCCCCGTGTCGATCGGCGCTCCCGCGACGTCGCGTTGACGATACCATCAGGTCGAGACAGACGCAGCAGGCTGAGACGGCTGCCGCTGGCTCAGACGGCTGCCGAGGGTCGAGACGCCTGCGGCGGGTCGAGACGGCTGCGGCGGGTCCGGAAGCCCGGTCGATAGCTGCGGATCTTGTCGCTCACAAACCCCGCTGCTGTGAACCACAAGCCGACTTGTCGCGCATCCGTGAACATCAACACACCTCACCCCCCGCCGCCGGCGATGTTGAGCAACGCGGGTGGGGCTGAGACGGCGGGGCGGTGACCGAGGGTCGCGACCAGAGCAGTTCAGGTTACCTGCCTGCTTCACCTCAGCCAGCACCCGGTTGACGGTGGGCCGAACGCGTGGCAGCAAGGGCGGAGTCACCAGCGGAGGTACCAGCCGAGCGACAGGCGGCGCCGACCTCGGAGCTACTGCCAGGGGCCGCCAGGAGGCCAGCGTTTTGCGAAAGCCGCGTCCGCAGCGAGCGCCGCGAGCGGCTCGAGCAGGAAGGCGCGCGCCTGGTCGACCGCATCTGAAAGGCCGAGCGGCGCCAGCCGGCTGCGTCGGATGAAGGCGACCCAGCGCGCATTGGCGCCAGAGTCGCCGGCGAAGGCCGGGGTGATCGGTGGGGGAACCTCGCCGGCATGTCGCCCGCGGCTCTCGAAGGTTGTGCGAATCGCGGCGACAAGCTCGGCCCCCTCGAACTCGAGCCGTTCGGCAAGCGCGACAACGTCGTAGATGTCTTTGAGGCGACCCGTGACCATGCCGTGCTCGGCCATGGCGTGAAGCTTTTCGGCAATGACCGTCTCGACCGGGTAGGCAAGCAGGCAGGGAGCCGGGAATCCGAGAAGCACCGGAAGAAGCACGGGCTGCGCCGTACGCGCGAGAGCGTCGCCAAAGCCGACGTCGACCTGCACTCGCAGGCGGGCATTGCCAAGCCGACTGTCGATCAGCACGCGCTTGCCGCCGAACGCCTGCCCTTCGCGAATGTCAGCGACGGTCACGCTGTGCGGGTCGAACNNGCTCGGCCGAGTCTTCGCCAAGACCCAACAGGTCGATGTCGCGCGTTGGGCGGTGAGGCTCGTCCTCCCAGACGGCGAACAGCGTCGCTCCCTTGAGCATGAACGCGTTGGCGTGATCCGACTGCGAGAGGCGGTAGAGAAACCGTTCGCGCACGTAGCGAAGGAGTGTCTCGTTTGCATCGGCGTGCCGCTCTGCGACCAGATTGAGCAGCCTGCG
>PLTW01000228.1:0-10864 GCA_003164655.1 Actinomycetota bacterium | reverse complement strand
ATTGCCCGAGAAGCGGACGATGCGAAGCGGCAGAGCCGCGACGCGCGGTTGAGCAGCCCGACGGTTGATCGCGACCCAGACCTCGAAGGGAAGCTGCGTCGTCAGCTGGTGAAAGTCGAGCGCGCTGAGCAGGCAGATCACGCCCCCGGGGATGGCCTTCGTGGTCAGCACGAGGCCGTGCTTCTCGGTGGGCTGGACATCGGCGGCGCGATAGACCCCCCGCGTGACGCGTTCGATCGCCCCGGCGCGCACGAGCCGGTAGACCACCTCCGGGTGAATTCCCGCCTGGCGCGCCTCGCGCAGGCTGAACGCCCCGCGCTCGCCGGCGATGCGGAGGAGTCGAGCAGCCTCTGTGCCTTCGTCGTACATGTGTACAAGTATCGACACTTACGATTAGATGTCAATATAAATACACATCGGCGGAGGCGGCTCACGCTGCTCACTCTACGGTTGCCGACAGGGCAGGGAACAGATGACAATCGGCGCGACGGGGAGACGTTGGCGGCTAGACGCCGGCCACAGCCTCGGCGTCCTGGGCCGCTTCCTCGGAGCGCCGCCGAATGAGCTCGCGCAGTCGTTCCTGGGCTGCGGCGATGCGACGGTCGAGCTCCCTGGCCATCTCGCGCAGCAGGTCACGGCCGCCGTCTGCAGCCGCGCCGGCTCGTTCGTAGAGCTCGTAGGCGTCTCGCGAGACGATGTCCTGGATCTCCCTGGCGATGGCCTCGAGGCGGGCCTCGGCATCGACGATCGCCCGCGCGACGCGCACGCGCTCCGCTCCCCGGCCGGCGTCGCTCGCTATCTGGACCTGCCTCTCCCACGCGTCGAGAATCCTTTGCAGGCGCCCGAGGTCACCGGCCTGATAGGCGGCGTTGACCTCGGCCATGACGCGCTCCCGCAGGCCGCGGTCGGCGGCGTCAGATGCACGATCCGGGTGGACCGCCTTGGCCGCCTTGCGGTACAGGTCGCGAAGCTCGTCCGTGGGTTCGGGTGTCCGTTCCTCCGCCGTGCGCGGCGGGCGCTCCGCGTCGTCACCCAAGGCCTCGGCGGACCGCTCAGCACGAGCGGCGGCCTCTTGAGCCGCCCGCTGCGCGTCTGCGCCCGGGTCGTGCTCAGCCAGCAGGGCAGCGATCTCGGCTTGGAGCCGGTCGAGCGCTGCCAGCCGCTTGCCCACGAGATGCAGGTATCGTGCCTCGAACCGGGCCACCTCTCCACGCAGCGAGGCCAGGGTGAGCTCGCGCTCGACGAGCTCCTCGGCGAGCTCGTCCAGGCGGCGCTTCAGCCGCTCCAGTTCCGGCTGTTCGGGCGGCTGGGTGCCGGACGTCACGGCTCAGCCTGCCAGGGGCCGTGGACCCGGGTCGGTACCAGACGGCCGACCGAGTCGGCGGATCCGGACAGGCCGAAGTCGTCGCGGCCCCAGGCCCAGAGGCTGCCGTCGCGTTTCACCGCCAGCGCGCACGCGCCCTTGCAGGACGGTACCTGCCAGTCGACGTCGTCGCCCACGCGCACGGGGCTGCGGCGGTTACGCAGGTCACCCAGGCCGAGCTGGCCGTAGCTGTTGAGACCCCACGCCCAGAGGCTGCCGTCGCGCTTGAGGGCGAAGCTGTCGAACCAGTGGCCTCCCAGCGCCTGCCAGTCGTCGTCTCTGCCGACGCGCTTTGGTCGCCGGCGGTCGGACTCGTCACCCAGGCCGAGCTGGCCGTGCCGGTTGCAACCCCAGGACCAGAGGCTGCCGTCCTGCTTGATCGCCAGCGTCCCACCCCACTTGGTGAGCACCGTCTGCCAGTCGCGCTCGCAGCCGACACGGACGGGACAGGGGCGGTCGCTGGCGTCGCCCAAGGCGAGCCGGCCCCCCTGGTTCCACCCCCAGGCCCAGAGTGTGCCGTCGCGCTTGACGGCGAACGTGCTCCACTCGTTGGTGGAGACGTCCTGCCAGTCGGCGTCGCCGCCCACCAGGGCGGGCCGACGTCTCGGGGCGCCGTCCTCCAGACCGAGCTGCCCATGGGCGTTGTCGCCCCAGGCCCAGAGGGCGCCGTCGCGCTTGAGGGCGAGCGTGCAGGCGGAGCCGCAGGTGACAAGCTGCCAGTCGTCGTCGTCGACAACGCAGAAGGGACTCGTGGCGCTGCTCACCACGTCCAGGCCGAGTTGGCCTGCGTCGGCGGAGCCCCACGTCCAGAGGGTGCCATCGCGCTTGACGGCCACCGAGTAATGCCAGTGGCAGGCGACGGTCTGCCAGTCGTCGTCGGTCCCGACCTGCGTCGGGTAGTGGCGGTCGACGGTGTCGCCCAGGCCGAGCTGGAAGTGGTCGTTGCGGCCCCACGCCCAAAGGGTGCCGTCACGCCGCAGGGCCGTGGCGCCGTCCCTGCCGCAGACGACCGTCAGCCAGTCCCCGTCGAGGTCGTCGGCGAGGTGAAGGCCGCGCCGGACGAGCGCCGCGACGCGACGCGCTGCGGCGCCGACGTGCGTCCTTGCAACGACGAGGTCCCGTCCAGAGTCCACGTCGTCGAAGTCAGAGCGATCCACTCTCTCCCTCCCGGGCGACTGCCAGTAGGCCGTGAGCCACACACCGGGCAGCAGGCAGGCGAATGCCGGCCCGAAGCCGTTCTAGATGAAGCTGAGTCCGCGGCGACGATGGCCGGGCGCGAAGAGCGTGACGTAGCCGGCGACCATCCGACGGACCCCCAGTCCGCACCGGGCGAAGAAGATGATGGTCCGGAGGCTGTTCATCCCCCATCCCCCTCGCTCAGGCACCTTCCCCAAGGTCAATTGTAGGAGTCGCAGGGGACGGATGGCCCAAGGTGAACCGACTCCTGGTTACGGTGTCGGAAGTGCTCACGGGAGCTTGACCAGGGCCGCTGGGAACCTCGCCGGCAGACTATCGGCTGGTCAGGTAAGCGCGGTGTCCGGCCAGACGAAGTCGTAGTGTCCGACGTAGTACCGCGTGTGGAGGTAGTCCAGGTCGGACTCCCAATCAGTCACCGAGAGCGCCGAAGGGGCCCTCCTCCTCTGATTGCGGCAGAATGCCGCGATGGACTCCGCCATCTTCCGGAGTCGAGCCGAGCTCGCCAGTTCTCCCCACCCCTGCATGTACTGAGCGTCGTTCACCTTAGGCAAGCGACCGGAGTAGGCGCGGTCCAAGATCCTCCGCCTCTCGTCAGCTTCAAGACCGTTCTCGCCGACATGGTAGCCAAGGAACGACAGCATGCCAGCCCGCGGCCACTCGCCACCATCTATGAAACCGTCGCCCGACGCTGCGGCAGTGGTTGGCCAAGGCCATCCTTCATCAACTAGCTCGTTCAGTCGATCGATGACTCGCTCTCTCAAGCGCACCGCGCCAGAACGGGACCGAAAGCCAAGTTCCGCAAGGACCTCCACGAGTGCATCAGGGTCCCCCTCGCGCTCGTCCACGATGCGCTCAAGGTGTGGCCAGTAGAGACTCATGAGCGGTCGCTCGATCGGCTCGGTATTCACGAAGCCCCCCGCCTGGCGTCAGTCATGGGTCTTTCTGCGCCAAGGGCATCACCTTGGTCCGCCAGCCCCCTGCGCCTGACCCGCCATCTCCATCATGATACGAGCCAAGCGGCAGTCGTACAAACACGGCGCGAACCTCACCCCGTATGCGACCGCCGAGCCGACTAGACAGCCTCGCTCGACGAGCTCCGGCGCTCGATCTCCAACTGACGCGGTCCGCGGTCCTGTGCCGGCGGACTCAAGTCGATCCTCAGCTGGTCCACGACCTCCGCCACCTCATTCGGGGGCAAGTGCTTGAGCAGGTAGTCGACCAGATCCTGTTGGCGCGGCTGGCCGATCGCCGCTCGGTAGACCACCAGCGAGCGCAGCAGGGCCTCGAGGCGTGTGCTATCGGTGCTCAAGGGCAGGGCCGGCACGTAGCGCTCGATCTGGGCTCCGTTCTTGACGGGGTAGATCCAGAACGGCACGAGATCGTTGAGGCCCTCGGCACGATCCTGGCGGGCACGGGCAAAGAGCAGGTCCCAGGGGTCGGTCACAGTCTCGTCTGGCGCCAGGGACATGGTGCCTTCAAGTCCGTAGCGTTGCGCCACGTTCTTGCGCACGGCATGGCCCTTGTAGCGATGCACACGTCCTTCGCGCTGTTCTAAGTCGACCGGGTTGGAGGGCAGGTTCCAGTGCACGACCGCGTGGCAGTAGCAGTGGAAGTCCAGGCCCTCCTGGCCCATCGAGGTGGTGGCCAGGACGAACGGCCAGAACGGTGAGTTGAAGGCCTCGCGCACCGAGGCGGCGCGCGTCAGGGTCTGGCCGGTCTCAGCGTGCTCGTCACCGAAGCGCAGGGCGTAGTGGGCCCGCATGCGCCGCGTTGTCGAGTCCACCCTTGAATGGTCGGCCGAGACGCTGGGGGCATCGGCGCCCAGCGAGGCGGTGCGGATCGAGAGCACATCTCCGAGCAGTTTGGCGACCGGCTCGGCGATCTCGACCGGCGATCCCTGCAGCAGACCCTGGCTTTCGCGCAGAATGTGGAGGTACTCATCGAGCACCGCCTGCAGACAGCCATCGACCCCGTAGCGCAGCACCTGGCGCCAGTAGGGCAGACCGCCGTCCTCTCTCTCCTTGAGGCCGCGCACGATGGCCATGGCCTCAGGGCCATTGAAGAGGTTGCGGTAGGCCCAGGCGATGCGCGCCGCCGCTGTCTTGACGGCCTCATCTTCTAAGGCAGCGGTGCCGCCGCAGATGCGTGACAGCGCCCGCAGGGCAGCCACACCGGGAGCGGCCAGGGCGATGCGGGCCAAAACGGGGGCCAGCTCGGGCGGCCGGCGACCCAGGGACAACTCGCCGCGTACCAGCTGCCGGACGCGCTCGACGTGGGCGGCGAAGGCCCCGCCGGTGGTCGAGCCGTCGTCATCGCCGTCGGGCTCGTGGGAGTCGGCAGCACCTGTCGTCTCGGACTCCGTCGGCTCGTCATCATCGTCGCCGGATTCGCTGCCCCAAGGCAGCAGACGGGCCTCGTCGGCCAGCCAGGACGCAGTCGACTCCGGGCTTGTCATCAGGTCGAGCATGACCATGGCGGCCCAGTACCAGTTGTCGTCGACGGGGTCGTCGGCGCCGGAGTCGTCGGGCAGCAGTTCCAGCAGCGACTCGATCTCTGCGGCGACGTCTTTGAGTACGACGTCGCGCGGCCGTCCGGCCCCGACCAGCAAGGGGTCGGCCAGCTCGGCCAGGCTGGTGCAGGGGTAGAGCAGGGCGAGCACCGGCATGCCGGTAAGCCGACCACGCGTGCGGGCGAAGCGCAGCAGCGGGGCCCGGCGTTTGCGCGCCTGCGGGCTGTTGATCGGCTCGGCTTCGTGGGAGCGCACCATGAGCCGCTCGGCCTGGTAGCTCATCATGGCGGCGATCGCCTTGGGCACCACCGCCCATGAAGAGAACACCAGACGCTTGGTAAAGCCGCGGGCCGCGGCGGCGGCAAACGGACCGCAGAGCTGGTAGTAGGGCAGGCAGGGCGGCACCCAGAGCAACTGCCAGAGCGGGTCTTCCAACATGGTGGCCGCCAGGCTGCGCAAGCGCGGGTTGGCCGCATCGATCTCCTCGTAGGCCGCGAAGGCCTGCCAGTCGATCAGGGTCTGCGGGCTGCGTGCCAGGATGTCGCCGAGCTGGGCGCAGCTGGCGGGGTTATCACAGGCGCGGGCAAAGGATTCCTTGACCTTGTAGGACTCCATGAAGTTGAGCAGATAGGGCGCCGACTTCCAGTACTCGAGCATGTCGGGCTGGCCGAGCTCTGCGGCCAGCTCCTGGAGGGCGACGTAGTCGTGCAGCTCGCGGGTCTGCAGTTCGAGATGGCGGCAGGCGACCGGGGCCAGCATGCCGTTGCGGTCGGCCGACACCGCCAAGCGTTCGCTGCGCACCATCACCCGCAATAGCCGCTGCTCGATCTGGTGGCGCAGGGGGGCCAGGGCGGCGGCCCCGTCCTGGGGTACTGCCAGGAAGTGCCTGCCGTACTGGCCGAGCAGCTCGACGACCTCGGCGGTGGCGGCCGGGTCGTCTAGGAGGAAGCCCAGGGTCTGCTTTAAGTCCTGGTAGTGGTCCTCGAAGCTGGCTTCGTCGGGCAGCGTGTACATCTTGTAGGGGGTGGCCGAGAGCAGCAGCACCGCGGCTTCGGGATAGTTCATGAACTGCTGGGCCAGATCGCGCATCTCATCGAGGGCCGGCACGCCGACCTCTGTGGGGGCGATAAGGTGCTTGAAGCGCTGGAACTCATCGAGGATCACGACGTCCGGCTCCAGAGCATTCAGACAGACGCCCGCCATGGCGCGGCGCAGGTCACCGATCAGGGCGTCGCGTGCCTGGCGCAGCTGGAGTGGGATGCGCACGCGGGCCCGTACGTAGCGCAGCTCGTCGCAGAGCTGCGCGAAACGCTGGCGCAGCGTCTCGTCCTTGTTGACCTCGGCCACGAAGGCCTCGGCCAGCCCGGCATCGAGATCGTCGCGGCGGGCGCGCTCGATTGAGTAGGTGAAGCTCTCGAACTCCGCATAGGCGGCCAGCACCTTGCCCGGCGCCACCCCGCGAAACTGCCAGGGGCCCTCGAGCAGCACATAGATCAGGGCGCGCTCCTCGGCGGTGCCGGCGCTGGAGCGCAGATTGAACGAGGTGCCTGGGGTGATCGAGACGAAGTTGAGCTTGCGGTCGAGGGTCTTGACCGTCTTGGGCATGAGGGTGATGCGCGAGGGGATGACCCGCGCTTTGAGCCCCGGCAGGGTGAGGCGGTTGGCGTTCTGGCGGGCGATGTCGCCGTTGGAGCAGACATAGACGACATCGATGCGCTTGCGCTTGCCCCAGAGGTGCTCGACGGCCTTGGCGACGATGCCGCGGGCGACCATCGTTTTGCCCAGTCCCACCTCGTCGGCGATCAGGAAGCGCCGGACGCGATCCTCGTCTAGGTAGAGACGGCCAAAGACGTACTCGACGGTGCGCCGCTGGAAGTCCTTGAGGCCGTCAAGCACGGCCTCGACGTCGGGGGCTGCAAGCAGGTCAGTCATGGCCGTCGCTTCCCGGGTCGCCTACGCCCAGCTCACAGGCCGTCTGCCAGATCGGCTGCCAGATCTGCTCAAAGCCGGGCGGGATCAGCGAGATAGACTCGAGGTCGTCGCCTGTGCCCGACTCGCCTGTGGCCACTGCCGCCTCGCCCGCGGGCTGCATCTGCCGCAGTTCGTCGATGAGTCGCTTGACGGCGCGCAGCTTGGCGGGGTCACGAGCCAGGATGCGCACCAGCGCCTCGAGCAGGCCGCGCCCGCCGAAAGCCTGCCAGGCGGAGGCGGGGCCGGCCTCGGTCGACCCCGACAAGGCATCGAGGATGGCAAGTTCGTCCTCGGCCAATAGCAGCAGCAGCAGGGCGATCAGATCGCCGGGATGGCGCAGCATCTGACGCAACACCTGGGCCTCGCGGCCGGCCGGCTCACCGTCGATCGGCAGGTTGACGACAAAGACGATCTGGTCGCTCGTCTCGGGTGTCTGGACGTGCACGGCGAAGGCGACAAACGGTGTCAGGGCCTCCAGGGAGAGCTCACCGAAGTCGGCGACGAAATCGCCGCTCCACTGGCAGGGGGTGGCTCGCTCGGCCGACAGCGAGATCGGCCAGGCCGCCACGGTCACCTCGGGCTCCAGCTCGAGCGGGGTCTTCTCGGGGCAAACGAGGCGCACATGCCAGCCGGCCGGGCCTGTCACTCCCGGAGTCACACTCAGGCGCAGCGGCCGAGCGGCGACCGCGGTGCGGACCTCGTCGAGCAAGCGGGCAAGCTTGGCGGCCGCCTCGTCTGGTGGAGGTGCGTCGAGCGGCTGGAACTCTTCGAGCAAATCCGCCAGCCCACCTTTACCGGCCTCGCCCAGCAGTTTGTCGACGCCGCACCTGGCACGCGAGCCGCGCAGCTCGACTAGGAACTCGACGTTGCCGTGGAAGGCGCGCCAGGTGGCATTGGCCGAGCCGCTCCACAGCCGGGCCTTGCGGCCTTGATCGAAGACGAACAGCTTGGCGTGGAGTCCGCTCAAGGGCGCCGCCACGGCAGCCGTCTGGTCGGCATCGAGGCTGAGCGTGTCGGCCGGGGTCGTCTCATCGTCGCTGGGCTCAGGCTCGGCCATCTCGCTGAGCGCGTAGCAGGCGGCAAAGCGCGCCAACACGGGCGCACTGAGCTCGGACAGCGCCTCGAGACGTGACACCAAGGTGAGGCCGCCTGGGCAGTCGGGCAGATGCTGCAGGGTCTCGGCCGTAAGGAAGGGCGAGACCACCAGACCCTTGCTGTTGCCGCCGGGGAAAGACCAGCTCTTGCGGGTGTCGAGTCCCAAGGCGACGAAGCCGTAGCTGTCGAAGTCGGTCGGTGGCTCGAAGGCGACCCGCCGCACCTCGGCGGCGATGAGCTCGACGTCGCGCCGCACCCGCTGGGGCACCTCTCGCACCGCCAGCTGCGGCAAGGCCGCGGTGAAGTCGCCGAGGGGGTGGTTGACGGGGAAGGCGTTGGTACGCTTGGTCAGGGGCCCTTCAAGGGTGAGCACCGTGTCCCAGGAGCGATCGAAGGTCAGGTTGCGCGTCAGGCACAGCAGGCGGTAGGTCACCGTGTCGGTCGCGCCTGAGTAGCGCACCAGCCAGACCTTGGGGTGAAAGACGAACTGCGCCCGCGGCGGGGTGACCTCGACGACCGATCTCTCGAGGTAGGTGAGCAGCGAGCGGTACTTGGCCGGCACGGCGATGCGGCCCGCCTGACAGAAGAGGCTGAGGTGGCTGGCATTGCGCCGCACCGCCTCCAGCAGCGCCAGACTGTCATCGTGAGGGGCATGCTCCTCTGAGTTGGCGTCAAAGGCGGCCAAGGCCAGCGGTACTGCCAGAAGAGCCGTCGGCTCCAGGGAGAAGGTCGTGCCGACGGCGCGATCGAAGCAGTGGCCCGGCGGCGGTCGCAGCGCCTCGAGTAAGAGCTGGCGCTCGCGCGGGTCAAGCATCGCGTGCCAGACCGTCGTAGATGTCGTTGAGCATCCGTGAGGCGATGTTCCAGCGATAGATGAGCTGCCTGGTGCCGGCGGCGCCGCTCCAGTTCTCTCGTGCGCGCTTGCTGAGCAGACGAGCCCGGGCGCCCTTCAGCTGGCGCTCGCGTCGGGTGATCATCTCCTGCGTCGCGGCGTCGTCGGCCACCTTGGCGCGGCGCTCGGGGGCCAGTGCGATGTCCAGCCAGGCATCGACGAACTCCACGGTCCAGCGGCCGGTGCGGGCGCCGCTAGAGCGCACGAGGCGCCAGAAGTCGTCGCGGTCCCAGCTGGAGAGCTGGAGGGAGCGCGCATCCAGGTCGGCACTCCACTCGCTCAGGCGCTCGCGGTACCGCACGGCCAGCTCGTCGCGATGGTCAAGCTCAGCGAGCATCAGGTTGTAGAGCAGAGCGGCGCCGTGCAGCGTCTCGGAGAAGTTGCGCATGTGGACAAGCCAACGAGTGATGTGTGGCGGAAAGTCACCTGAGAGGGGGTGCATCCAGACGAACTCACAATGGGCCGGCTCGCCCTGCCTGGCCAGATAGCCAAGCAGCGACTCCTCCGTGGTGGTCGTGTCGGCGGCGGCGATGCGCTCGCAGAGGTAGGTGGCTTCGCCGTGGCTGAGGGCCAGCGTGGCATCGACGGGGAAGCCGGGCGGTGCCGGTGGCAGGCTGCCGTGCCAGTTGCGGCGCAGGTCGAACTCCTCGGAGGCGTCCTCGCGCACCGCCAGCGCCCGCCCGATCGAAACGTAGAACGAGTCGACCGAGCGATGGTACTCGGCCTGGCCGCCGGGGAAGAGACGGATGCCCCAGCTGCGCAGACCGAGCCAGTAGATGTTGCTGGGCAGTCGCTGGAGGTGATCGCCGGCGACGCGGCCGATCACGCCTTCGCTCTCACCGGAGGCCAGGAGGATCCTGGTGAGTCTGTTCTCTTCCTCGCGCAGCCGCGACAGGAAGCGCTTCGCCGGCACCCGGTTCTGCTCGAGGCGCAGGTAGATCCACGGTACGAAGAGGAAGTAGCGGGCGCGGGTCATGATGGTGGTGGTGCCGGGGAACAGCAGGTCGGCGAAAGCGTCGCGAATCTGGCCGATGCCCAGTTCGTCGCGCGTCTCCTGCTCGCGGAAGAGGTCGAGCACGTCGCGCACCTGGCGGCGCTCACGCTCAGAGTAGTCAAGCCAGGCGAAGCTCGAAGCCAAGGATTCACCAGTCGCGTTGTGGCACACGGGCGTCCGGACTCAACCAGCCAGCCGCCCCGAGACCTAGGTCATCCTATCGGCAGCGCGTCACGGAATGCGCGGGCGCGCGCCGTTGCGCGGGGTCTCGGCGTAGTGTCAGACGATGAGTCGTCTGCTGTTTGCGGCCGGCGAGGGGCCATACGGTGCGAGACGCCGACTGGACGACCGGTCGGAAGGGCGCTGCTAAGCCTAAGTGAGCATGTGGAGCCTCGGCACGGCAGCCACGCACGCACACGGACCAAGCACGACGGGCACGACGCGCGCACCCGCTGCCTCGATCGCAGCACACTCGACACTCGACGCCCTGCCGTTAGTCGTCCTCATCGATGTCGAATTCAGCGGCCGAACTTGAGGAACCCGTTATCATGAATTCCAACGAGCGCGCGAGCGCCTGAGCCGCCTTCTCTGGCACCGAGAAGGAGAACTCTTCCACCTGTCCCTGGGAGTCCCCGGCACCGCGACCGGGGGCAGGGCTCTGAAGCCGGCCATCGCTTCCGCTCGCGGCCTACAAACTGTTCGGCTTGGAGCGGAATCGGTGTTCGGCTTGCTCCGGAATACGCACCAATGGGACGGAAGTTCGGGTCGAGAGAGGTGGCCGGGTTTGCCTGGACAGCTGAACCGAGTTCTTAGGTGGTTCACTGCTTCTCATGCAGCTGTTGC